>JADFWT010000062.1 GCA_015233785.1 Magnetococcales bacterium | reverse complement strand
CTCCATGCGTTTTCGTAGCGGACGCATCGCCAAATACAGCCCGGAGGCCCTGCGGCTGCGCACCCCCACCGCCCGTATCAACGTGCGCGGTACGCTCTTTATCGTCAATCTGGAGTCGCCGGACGCCGCCGGGGGAACCATGGTGAAGGCCGGCGACGATCCGGCCCGAGGGGGCGCTTCGGGCGGGGTCGGCAGCGCACCGTGTCCCACCAAGGGGCCCAAGGCCGACACCGGCCTCTCAAGCGCGCGCAAGCAGGCCGATGCCCGCATGAAAGAGGGCCTGCCCCACTGCGCCTGGCCCTATCTGCAACATCTGCTGGCCAAGCGCCCTCAAGAGGCCCGACTGCTGGCTCAGAGCGCCTCGGTGGCGGAGATGGTGCAGCGCTTTGATGAGGCGCTGAAGCTGCACCGCATGGGGGCCACGGTGGGCTTCAAGGGCCACGACAGTGAGAGCGCCCGCTACCACAACGGTCGCATCACCGAGCTGCTGGAGGCCCAGTCTCAGAGCCCATCGGCCCAGAGCACAGCCCAGACCGAAGCGGTCAAGCGCCACCCGGCCCAAGCGATGAAGGCCGGCACGGCCGAAGCGGTCAAGCCCGACCCGGCCCAAGCGATGACAGCCGCTGCCGACAAGCCGTTCAAGATCGGCAGTCCGGAGCGGCTGCACGCCCGCTTGCAGACCCTGCGCACCCAGGCCGAATCGGGTCGGGCCGGTGACGCCTTGACCCGGATAGAGCCCCTCTGCCACGCGGTGGCGGCGGGCTACGGCCCTCACCATGAAGAGAACGCCGCCTGTCTGGCGGTCTGGGGGGCCATCGCCCTGGATGCCCGGAAGCTGGGCCAGGCGCAGAGACGCCTCACCCAAGCCGCCGCCCTGCAACAGGTGCTGCTGGAGCCCCATCAGGCGGCCCGCATCACCACCACCCTGGACCAGGCACGGCTGCACCGTCTATCGGGGGATTTCCCCAAGGCGCTGGCCCGACTCAAGGGGTTGATTCCACCCCCGAAAACATTAGGTTCCCGGCGGGAGAGCGTGCACCATGCGGCGCTGGATGAGCGGGGCCGTCTGCATCTGGCCATGGGGCGCTATGCCGAGGCGGAGCAGGATCTGCGCCGGGTGATGGCGTTTGAGAGCGCGCAGCACGGGGCCGACTCGGCCAACGCCATCACCGCCCGTGAGGCGCTGGGCTCGACGCTGGCCAAATTGGAGCGCTTCTCCGAAGCCGCCCAGTTGCTGGATCAGGCCCTTGGCCAGTCGAAGACCCGCTTTGGCGCGCTGCACCCGGTGACTCTGGCGCTGGTGAATAACCTTGGGGCCATCTACGAAAATCAGGGCCTCTACCAGAAGGCCGAACCGCTGTTTCGCCATGCGGTGAAGAGCGCCCGCACACAGCTTGGAGAGAAGCACCCCACCACGCTGGCGGCGCTGCAAAATCTGGCCCTGCTGATGGAGAGTCAAGGCCGCTTTGATCAGGCGCTGCATCACCACGGCCAGTCCATCGGCATGGCCGCTGATATCCACGGTCAACACCACCCCACCACGCTGGCCATGGAGAACAATCTGGCCTATCTGCATCTGCTGAAAGGGGATCACGCCAAGGCGGCTGAACGCTTCGAGGTGCTGGCCGCCAAGCTGGGCAAGCATCTGGGAGAGGGGCACCCCACCACCCTGAAGGCCATCAATAATCTGGGCCGGGCGCTGCATGGCCAGAAGCGCTACAAGGCGGCTGAAACCCATCTCCAGAGCGCCTTGAAGCTGCGTCGTCGGCATCTGGGGCCGAAGCATCGGGATGTGGTGCGCTCGCTGATCGACCTGGGGGCTCTGCACCACGATCAGGCCCGGCACGACAGCGCCGGCGACCACTTTACCAAGGCCATCAAGCTGGGTGAGGCCACCCTGGGCCCCGGCCACCCCTATATCTTTGAGGCGCTCAACGGGCTGGCCTCGGTGCGGGAGGCGCAGAGGGATCACCATGGGGCGCTGGATCTGCGTCTGAAGGGGTTTCACCGGCGTAATGATTTTTTGCGGGATATGCTCTGGGTCACCGGCGAGAACGCCCGCCACGGCTACATTCAGCGCCACAAAGGCGAGCAGGATGCGCTGCTGTCGCTGCTGGGCCGGTTTCCCGACGCCCAACGGGCCGGTGAGGCGGCTCTGGCGGTGGGTGTGGCCCGCAAGGGTCTGTTGCTCCACGTCACCGCCACCCAGAAAGCCGCCCAACGTCAGCATGACGACCCCAAGTTGGCCGATCTGACCCAACGGCTGCACAAGACCAAAAAGCGTCTCACCGCCCGTACCCTGGCCGGACGCGCCCTGGGCGAGACCCACCCGCAGCATCTGGCTCAACTGGCCGGGCTGGAGGAGGAGATTGACGATCTTCAGATGCAGCTTGGCCGCTACGGCGGCGCACTGGGCAGAATGAGAAGCGCCAGCGTGCCGAAGTTGGTGGAGCAGCTTCCGGAAGGGGCGGTGCTGGTGGATTACCTCTTCTATCGGGATCGCCAGGAGGGGGAGAAGCAGCTTCTGGCCGGGGTGGTGCGCAAACAGGGGGGCAAGGTGCGCTACACCATGCGTCATCTGGGTGCGGCCAACGTCATCACGCAGGAGGTGCGGGATCTGCGGGAGATGATCCTGGACGGCGAGGCGGATCTTGAGGAGGTGGTGGAGGCGGGACAGGCGGTCTACAACCGTATCTGGGCACCGCTGGAGCCGCTGGCTGCCGCCCATCAGACGCTGCCCATCTTTGTGGCGCCGGATGGGGTGCTCAACCTGCTGCCCTTTACGGCGTTGGTGGATGGGGACGAGCGCTATCTGGTGGAGAGTCGGACGCTGCGCATGCTCACCTCCAGTCGGGATATGATTCATCGGCGCTCCAAAACGGTTCCCGGCACCTCGCTGATCATCGCCGGGCCGGACTACGAGTCCCAGAAAGGCACCGAGATCATCACCGCCATGAAGAACAGTCCGGAGCGGGCGGAGCCGGTGCGGCTGGGGATGCAGATGGCCCAACGGGGCATGCGCGGCCTGCGTTTTGATCCCCTGCCGGGGGCGCGGATGGAGGGCGAGTTGGTGGTGAAGCGCATGACCGCTTCCAGGAAGAAGCCTCGCCTGATCCACTCTCAGCAGGCGGAAGAGAAGCATCTTCAAGGGCTTGAACACGCGCCGGAGATTCTGCATGTGGCCACCCACGGGTTTTATCTACAGGCGGATGAGTCGCTGAAAAAACGGCTGCTGAAGGCCCAGAGTCGCGGGGCCGATGGGCACACGCCGCCGCCGCCGGGGGATAATCCGTTGATACGCTCCGGACTGGTGTTTGCCGGGGTCAACAAAACCGCCCCCTTCCTGGGGCAGATCGACACCGCCAACGACGGCATTCTCACCGCCATGGAGGCCGTCTCACTGCCTCTGGACGGCACCAGGCTGGTGGTGCTCTCCGCCTGTGAAACCGGCCTTGGCGAAGTGCGGGATGGCGAGGGGGTGTATGGATTGCGCCGGGCCTTCCAGGAGGCGGGTGCCAAGGCGGTGATCGCCTCGCTATGGGAGGTGAGCGATGCCGGAACCATGGCGCTGATGGATGGCCTGTTCAAGCGCATGATGAAGGGCGTACCGGTCCATGAGGCGCTGCGTGAGAGCCAACTGGCGCTGATTAAAAGCCGTCGCTGGAGCAGCCCCTACATCTGGTCCGCCTTTCTATTGGCGGAGTCCGGTCCGTGACATGCGACAGCCGGATATGGTAATTATCGATAGTTAAGATAGTGAAAGTTTACACTCGGCCACCCAGCATGGGTGGTGCTATTTATGAGAATGGAGCCTTTTATGAACAGATTGCCTGTTTCGATAGCTTCTTTGGTTGTTGTTTTTGTGTTCAGTATCTGTCTGGTGTTTCTGGGCGTTCAGCCGCTGCGGGCCGGTGATCAAGGTCCGGTGGCCATGCTGATGAAGCCCCAGGGCAAGGTGGAGCTGAGCAAGGACGGCAAGCGTTGGCGTCGGTTGACCCGCAACAAGTTTCTCTTTGTGGGGTATGAGATTCGCACGGCGGCGGGAGGTTCGGCCATGTTGATGAGTCAGGCCGACGGCGCGACGCAGACCTTGAGCGGCGCGACGCACATTCGCATGGGGAGCGATGGACCCGAGGTGGTGACAGGGGCGCTCTCCAAGCCGGAGAAGAGCCATGGAGCGCTGTTGGCCAGCCTGAGCAAACGCTTTAAGAACGGCCAGCTCCACTCGGTGGTACGCCGTTCCAAGGGAGATGGCAAGCTGCGACTGCGTACCGCCCGCAAGCTGACCCTCTCGGCGCGCTATCCCGATCTGGTCTGGAATAATCTGGGCCCGGAGTACAGCTATCAGGTGATGGTGGGGGATAAGAGCTGGAAGGTGGCCCCCGGCCAGGACAAGCTGGTACGGTTCACGCTCAAGGGCATCGAGCCGGGCAAACACCCCTATGTGGTGACGGTCTCCAAAGCGGGCAAAGAGGTCTACGCGCCCAAGAAGAAGGGCACCCTGCACTGGATGGATCAAGCCGCCAACGCGTCGCTCACTGCTGAGCTGGCCAAGCTGGAGGAGATGGCGCCGGGAGATGCGATGATGCAGGGGGCGCTGCTGGATCAGTTTGGTCTGCGTGTCGCGGCCATGGATCTCTACCGCCACCACTTCAAGCGCTACCCGGAGGACAACGATATGCGTCCTCTGCTCATTGAGGCCTACTTCTCCCTGAAGCTGACAAAACTGCATCAGGAAGAGGCTTTTCTCTATAATAAACAGTCGTTCGAAGAGTTAAGCTTCGACTAAATCTCACATCTGTGGATCAAGGGGATACGTTATGTCGGATATCTGGGGTGGTTTTGTCGGATGGGTGCAGTCCATGCCCATGTTTGTGCAGATTATCATCGCCATTGTGCTGGCGTTTGCCATCTGGAAGCTGATCAAGAAAATATTCTGATCGGATTGCAGCATCGGCTGTTGTGGGAGCGGAGGGGGGCGTAGGGCATGTACACCTATTTCAAGCGGGTGGATGTATTGATTATTCTGGCGCTGTTTTTAGGCGCCGGTCTTGCCGAGTTTGGCGAGCGTTTCTCGCTGCTGGAGGATCAGACCCTCTCGTTTCGGCATATACTGCGTCTTCGCTACGGCCCGGAGGCGCAGACCCGCTTCTCCGACAACATCACGCTGGTTAAGACCGACGAAACCTTCTTCGACGCCTACGGCGGCTACCCCATGAAGCGGGCCGATATCGGCAAGCTGGTGCAGAATCTTCACCAGTTGGGGGCCAAGGCGATTGTGGTGGATTTTTTGATGGATCTACCCAGCGCCTACGGGGAGGATGAGGCGCTGGCCCGACGCCTGAAGAGCGTGCCCAATGTGGTGGTGGCGTCGCGTGCGGTGTTTGAGGGGGGGCAGTTTGCCCGCATGGGCTATCCGGTGGGGCCTGTTCGCGATGCGGCCCGAAGCGGCTACGCCAACCTGCGCTCCCAGAGCGGCCTGGTGACCAATGTTTCCCGGCTGCGTATCCACTCGGACATCACCGTCGCCCGAGACGGCTGGCCCTTGGCGGTGGCGGGGCTCTCTCAGGCGTTGGGGGTGCCGCCCTCTCTGCGTGGCGGCCATCTGCGCTTTGGGCAGCAGCTCACCATGCCGCTGGATCGCTTTCACGATCTTCATCTACCGTTTCCGGCCCTGCCTGACGGCATTGAGTATCTGCACCAGATGGTGGGGGTGGGGGCGCTGGATTTTCTGGAGATGCAGGCGCTGGATGAGGAGGATCGCCGGGAGCTGCGCCAGTGGGTGAAGGATAAGATTGTCGTCATCGGCGATACGTCGGAGATCTCCAAGGATTGGTTCAACACCCCGGTAGGGCGGGTGTTCGGGCCGGAAATCATCGCCATCAGCATCGATGCCATGCAGAAGAAAGCCCCGCTGCAACCGGCGGAAACCTGGTTGGAGTGGCTGCTGGCCGGGGTGCTGCTGCTGGGGTTGATGGTCACCGCCAAGGTCAACCGTCCCGTGATGCGTAACGCGCTGTCGCTGTCGCTGCTGCTGCTCTATCTGACGGTGACCACCCTGGCCTTTGTGCAGTTGGGGGTGATCTTTTCGCTCTCGTACTGGGCGCTGGCTTTTGTGCTGGGTCTGATTGGGGTCAATCTGCGCTACTACGCCCTGGAGCGCCGTCAAAAGGGGCAGGTGCAGCAGGAGATGGCCAAGTTGGTTCAGGTGGGTATTTCACTCTCCAGCCAGTCCCACTTTTTGAGCCTTCTGGAGCAGACTCTGAAGGATGCCCAGTCCATCGCCGGGGCCGAGGGCAGCAGTCTCTATCTGGTTCGGGATGAGCGGTTTTTAGAGTTTGCCGTGGTGCGCAACAGCGTGCTGGATATCGCCTATCTCTCGCCGAAAAATCCCCTGGAGCGCAGCGACGATGAATCGGCGGAAAAGTCGCCCTTTCCGCCTCTGGCGCTGATGGATGAGGCGGGTCTTCCGGCCCGTGATCGTATTGCCCTTCGAGCCTATTGGGATCGGCAGAGCATCCACGTGCCGGACGTCTATGCCCTGGAGGGGGCGGAGCCGGAGAATATTCGTCGGTTTGATCGACAGAACAACTACCGCACCCACGCCATTTTTGCCGTGCCCATGAGGACGGTGTCCGGGGAGGTGATCGGGGTCTTTCAGTTGATCAATCCGGTGCACCCGGAGAGCGGCAAGCCGATTCCCTTCACGCCGCAGATTCAGACGGTGGTGGAGGCGTTTGCCTCTCAGGCGGCGGTGGCATTGGATAACAAGATGCTGGCCGATGCCCAAAAACAGCTGCTGGATTCGTTCATTCAGGTGATTGCCGGTGCCATCGACGCCAAATCCCCCTACACGGGCGGCCACTGTCAGCGGGTACCGGAGCTGGCCAAAATGCTGGCCAAAGCGGCGCGTGACGCTTCCGGTGCGCCTTTTGACGACTACCAGCCCGACGAGAACGACCTCTACGAGCTGAACATTGCCGCCTGGATGCACGACTGCGGCAAGGTGACCACCCCGGAGTATGTGGTGGACAAAGCCACCAAGCTGGAGACCATCTACAACCGGCTTCACGAGGTGCGCATGCGCTTTGAGGTGCTGTGGCGGGATGCGGAGATCGCTTACTGGCAGGCGCTGATAGCCGGGGGGGATAAAGAGGCTCTGGCCCAGGCCAAGGAGCAGGAGCAGGCTCAGTTGCGGGATGATTTCGCCTTTATTGCCGAGTGCAATGAGGGGGGAGAGTTTATGGCCGATGCGCGTATCGCCCGTTTGCAGCAGATCGCCGGACGAAGCTGGATGCGTTACTTTGATGACAGGATCGGCCTCTCTCAGGATGAGCGGGATCGCAAGGATCGCACCCCGGCGGCCGACACCCTGCCGGTGCAGGAGCTGCTGCTCTCCGACCGGCAGGAGCACATCATACCCCGCCTGAAAAAAGCGCCGGGCGAGGGGGAGAATCCCCACGGCTTCACCATGAAGATTCCCGACCATCAGTTTAATCAGGGCGAGCTGTACAATCTGAGCGTCAAGCGCGGCACCCTCACCGAGGAGGAGCGCTTCAAGATCAACGAACACGCCGTGCAGACCCTGCATATGCTCCACCAGCTACCGTTTCCAAAGCATCTTAGAAATGTGCCGGATATGGCGGGAAACCATCACGAAACCCTGGTGGGAACCGGCTATCCCCGTGGTTTGGACAAAGCGCAGCTCACCCTTCCATCCCGCATCATGGCGCTGGCGGATATTTTCGAGGCGCTCACCGCGTCGGATCGTCCCTACAAGACCCCCAAAAGCATCAGTCAGGCCATTCGCATCATGGGCTTTATGAAGAAGGATAGCCACATTGATCCCGACCTGTTTGACCTGTTTCTCACCAGCGGCGTCTATCAGGCGTATGCGGACATCTACCTGAGGCCGGAGCAGATTGATGAGGTGGATGTGGCGGGTCTCACCGGTCAGGCGGGCTGATCTTCACCATGGCAAAAGCATTCTGAAAGGTGGAAATACCCCTCTTCATCTCGCTGTTTCCTATTTATCTAAAGAGATGTCACATGAACTAATAAAGCGTGGGGGGGCAAAAACAAATCTAAAGAATAGACATTTAAAGACGGCTAAAGATTATGCTGATGAGAATGAAATATACACGATTCAGCCATTATTTTCTCCATAATTCCGGATGGTTTTGGGTAGTATAGGGGCCCCATATATTGAGCCCCTATATGGTCTATAAGGTTGGTTTGTCACGGCAAGCATTTCTTTGTACCTCGGCTTCTGTCACTTTGGGGTCCTCTCATTTCGGAAGCGTCTATCCGCGCATCATCCCCAGCACCGTCCGGGTCAACACCTGCACCCCCACCTCCGCATCCGCCATGTCGGTCCACTCGCTGTGGTGGTGACTGACGCCGTTGGCCTCGCTGACCACAAACAGCAGCCCCCGTTGCATGTGGGGGGGGATCTGCACATCGTGTCCGGCGCCGGAGGCCATGGCCAGGGTCGGCACCCCCTCTTGGCGGGCGGCGTCCAGCAGGCGCTGGGCCACCTCTGGGGTGACGGCGGCCGGTTTGGTGCGACTTATAATCGACCAATCCGCCGGAATATCATGGCGGTGCAGATAGTGTTCAATCTCGCGTCTCACCTGGGCGCTTCCCGCTGTCAGTTGCGTTTCGTGGGCTGCGCGCCAATCCAGTTGCAGGATGGTGGCCTCGGTGTGGCGGCTGAAATCGGGCCAGGCGATCCCCTGAGCGGCACCGGGCAGGGCCTGTTCCAGCGCCTCCAGTGCTCGGGCGGCAGAGAGTATCTGATCCAGCCGCTCCTTATGGGCCATGGGTTGGGTGCCGGAGTGGTAGCTGTGCGGCCCGCTGAAGATCACCTGCCGCTCACGCCGGGTGATGCTGGAGGGGTGGGGCGGCTGGTGGGGTTTCAGGCGCTGCCGGGCCACGGCCACCAGCTGTTGGGCCTGGGCCTGGTCACGGCACTGGAGGCGGGTGCGGCTTCGGCCTACGTTGGGAGGGCGGTTGGCGGGGGTCACCGTGAGACGAAAGGGGCGCTGTCGATCACAATCCAGCCCGCCGGCCACGCTGTGGGCGCTTAGGAGCATCCTGGCTAGATGCAGCGCCGGGAGGTTGGGCGGCAGGGTCAGCCTCTCCCGGATCGCTCCGGCGATGGCCTGGGTGACCACGCCCACCGGGGGCGGCTCCGAGGGGTGCTGCCGTTTGGCTTCGGCCAGGGTCGGTCCCTGCTCGATGTGCAGCTCCAGCAGGGTATCCACCCGGCCTGGGGCCACCGGTGACGGGTCCGGGCCGCGACGAGGTGCCACGGCTTCATAGAGGGTCATGGGGTGCTGGGGGTGCAGGCGATCCGCATAGGCTCGGCACTGCTCAAGGGTGAGAAGCCCGGCGGCCCCTTTGCTGCCGATGCAGGAGATGCCGAAGCGGCTGGACTCCTCCCCTCGCCACGCGATGAGGCAGAGGGGCCGACAGAGAGGCGGGCCGTCCTGCTCCAGGCTCTGTTGCAGCCGGGCCAGAACCGCCAACCCGGCCGCCACGCCCAATACGCCGTCAAAGCGACCTCCGGCGGGGGTGCTGTCCAGATGGGAGCCGATGGCGATGGCCGGGGTGTTGGGATCCACGCCGGGGGGGTGGTAGAGGCCGTAATGGTTTCCCCAGCCATCCTGCCGGGGGCGCAGGCCGAGGCTCTGGAGCTGGCGGGCAAACAGGGCCTGGGCTTGATCCTCCTGCGGGGTGTAGGCCAGGGCGTTGCGTCCCTGCTGGGACCAACCCACACCGGAGAGGGGCGCGAACCAGTGGCTCAGCTCGATCATGGGTGGGGCCGGGGTGCAAGCGGGCAGGCCGGTGGCGCAACCGGGCAGCTCCACGACACAACCGGGCGGGCCGGTGGTTCAAGGGGGCGGTATGCGAGCTGCATGCGGGCCTCCGGGGCACCGGACGGGGGTTAGGCTAGGCCACCTGGGCCAGACGCATGGCCATGGGGGCGTGATCGCTCTCCTCTTGAAGCAGCATGGTGATCACCTCTCGGGGCAGCGGCGGCGAGAAGAAGTAGCCTTGAATCTGCGGGCAGTTGGCATCGGTGAGTGCCGTCACTTGGGCTTCGGTCTCGGCACCGGTGGCGATGAGTCCCAGATCCATGGAGGAGGTGATGGAGGAGATGGTGGTGACGAAATCCTGAATCTCCTGGGTATTTTCAATGTTGTTCACCACCGCCCGCTCGACGTTGAGACCGTTCACCGGATGGCGTCTCAGGGTGCTGAGGGCCATCTTGCCGTGGCCGTAGTCGTCCAGGGTGATGTTGACGCCCATATTACGCAGCGCGGCGAGGGTTTCGGCGTTGGCCGATTGAGGGCTGGTCAGCAGCCGTTCCGGGATCTCCAGACAGAGCAGCTCCGGCGGCAGTCCGCTCTGCTCCAGCAGGTCACCGATCAGCAGATCCAGATAGCCCGCCCGGTGCAGCTGCGCGCCGGAGAGATTCACCGACATCTGGATGGGGTGGCCCATCAGCCGCCACCCTTGAGCCGCCTCGCAGGCTTGTCGCAGCACCATTTCGCCCACGGAGATGATCATGCCGGTCTCTTCGACGATGGGCATGAATCGGTCGGGCATCAGCAGTCCCTCTTTGGGGTGATGCCAGCGCAGCAGCGCCTCCACGCCCACTACCCCGCCGTCCGGAATGGCGATGCGCGGTTGATAGAACAGCTCGAACTGCCCCAGTTCCAGCGCCTCGTGCACCTCTTTTTCCAAGACGGCGCGCTGCACGGCGCGGGCCTGCACCTCTCGGGTGAAGAATTGAAAGCCGTTACGTCCTGCCGCTTTGGCCTGATACATGGCGGTATCGGCGTTTTTAAGCAGCGCTTCCATGGTGTCGGCATCTTCGGGATAGAGGGTAATGCCGATACTTCCGGAGATGCCGGCGGTGCGTTCTCCCAGCACAAAGGGGGTGTTGAGCTGCACCAGAATTTTGCGGGCCACCGACTCCAGATAGGCCCCTTCGGCGACGTTGGGCAGGATGATGGTGAACTCGTCGCCCCCCAGGCGGGCCACGGTATCGGAGCGGCGCACACAGGTGGAGATGCGCTGGGCCGCCTCTTGCAGCAGGAGATCGCCCATATCGTGGCCCATGGTATCGTTGACCTGCTTAAAGCCGTCCAGGTCGATGAACATGAGGCCCAGTTGCTTTTTGGTACGGCCCGTCATGCCGATATTCTGGGCCAGGCGGTCTTGAAACAGCGTGCGGTTGGGCAGGCCGGTCAACTCGTCGAACTCCGCCTGATGCTTGAGACGTGCCTCCATCCGTTTGCGTTCGGAGATATCCCGCACGATGGCGGAAAAATAGCGTTTTTCGCCGATGGTCCAGGTGGAGATGGAGATTTCGGCTGGAAACTCTTCGGTGGTGGCGCGCAGGCCGGTCACCTCGCGGGTGTGGCCGATGAGATCGCTCTTCAGTTCGGCGGAGCCCAGTGTGCGAAACGTGGCCATCGCCTTGTTATGGGACTGGACGAACGGTTCGGGGATCAGCTGATTGACATTCATGCCCATCATCTGTTCCGGGGGATAGCCGAACAGCGCCTTGGTGGCCGGATTGGCAAACAGCACCTTGCCGTTACAGTCGGTCATGAGGATGGTTTCGGTGGCGGAGTGGGCCACGGCGTGAAACTGCTGCTCACGCATGCGTATGCGTCTCAGGATGGGATTGGTGAGTCGCAGAAAGGCGATGACGCCGAGGGTCATCATCAGGCAGGCGATACCGAAAGCGATGCCGGAGGCGCGGATAAACGGGGCGCGAATTTCCGCCAGATCCACCTTGGCGACGATGCCCCAATCCAGATGGGCCACCGGTTCAAAGGCGGCCAGCACGTCGGCCCCCCGGTAGTCCAGCCCCACCATGGTGCCCGAGTGCCCGCGCAGGGCAGCCCGCATGGGGGCGGCGATCTCGGCTTCCATGGAGACCGGTTTCGGGGCGTCCAGATCGTGGTGGCGATGGCTGAGCAGAAAGTTGATCTGCCCTTTATTCAGTTTGGCCAGGGTGAACTCGCCGGTTTTGCCAAAGCCGCGAGAGCGGGCATGGGCGTCTCGAATGGCCTGGAGCGCCATATGCTGGGGTGTTTGGCTGGAGCGCCCGGCCTGGTCGGTGGCGGTGTGGGTACGGGCAATGGCTTCGAGCAGTTTGGCCTGACTCTGGGCGGTCTCCTGAAGCCGGTTTCGAGCCTCTTCCATGGCGGCCTTATAGAGCACGCTTACCGCACCGCCGCCGGTGGTGAGCGCAACCAAAATAAGAATAACGATTAATACCTTAATGCGGGTACGATCCGCTAATGTTTGGCCCTTGTGTTCCATCATGCCAGGATCCCCTGTTTATCCTAAAAACCCCCAGTGAAATCTACCAGACAACCCACCCCCATTTGTGTATATTATATGTTATTATGGCAATTTTCAATGTAAATATTGCATGATGGTTACAAGATAAATTTTATGGGCAAGTTAAAGAGGGGCATTAATAAACCACTGGAGTAGACTGTTCATTTAGAATAAAAGGCAGATTTTGGTTTGCAGGGCGGGTGCGTCGGTTTTTCTCTTGCATCGTGCCGTTGGGCCTCGTTACTGTGTCTCCTGTGAAGCGAGCAGATCCCTTACCACTCCCAAACGATATTAAAGGTCGGAAGAGCCAGTCATGAGCTATAATATTGATGAGCATAATCAGATTGTAATGTTTCAACTCTGCAAGCCGTTTGACAAGAAGGGAGTCATGGCCTTCACCGAGGAGTACCGCAAGGCGCTGGTGGAGATTGAAGAGTTTTTGGTTCCCTATTTGCGTCTTCGCGCCGAGAAGGCCGCCGAAACGCCCCTCACCCCGGAGGCGCTTGAGGCGCAGGTCCAGGCAGGCCGCGCCCGTGTGAAGGACACGTATAAATTTGTCATCAACGTTCAGGCGGTGGACGACTTCAGCAAGGGGGCGATTCGTGCTCTGGCGGCGTTTGGCGAGGCGGCGTGTGATATGGATGGCAATGCGTCCATCTCTTTCACCAACACCACCCCCTGGACCCGTTACCAACTGGGCAAGGCGGATCTTCCCGAGAGCCGTTTTCGCTTTCTCAATCCCATGCCGGCCGAGAAGCCGAAAAAGCCTAAAAAATCCAAGTAGAGCGGCGGGAGGTCCCGGAGCCGAGAAGGGGTGCCTGGGTGCGGAAGGGGGGTGGAGAGGGTCCTACAAGGGCCTTTTGACCCCTCATGCCGCGGCAGGCACCGGCTCCGGGACGGCATAGATCCTATCCAGCTCTCCCTGCGCCCAGGAAAAGATCTCATGAAGTTTATTCTTGCTGGTAAATTTCCCATATTGCTGACCCTGTCTCTTATTTCCGCAGCATACCTCCCCTATATTTTTGAAGTTTTTGCAATCCATAACGATTACACCCTGTGGGGTTATGACAACCAATCAGGGTGCTGCCATCCAGAATCGATACACCTCATATATATCGGTCGCCTTCTTGGCTCGGTATTGCTGAACCTGCATGTCATGTTCTTTGTTGATGTTTCTGATGTGGCATGGGCTCGTCTTGTAGCGGGCGTGATCATGTTTCTAATCGCCATGTTGTTGACGAGACACATGGTTCGCGATGCGGGAATGCCGTATAGAGTCTCCATTTTTTTAGGCTCTTGGATCGTCTTATTGCCGGCGTCTGTTGCCTACATCCTCTGGATGATGAATTTCATTCCGGGTCCCCTGACAGCGCTTCTTTCCATTCTCCTGTACCCACTCATTCGCCATCGCCCTGAGGATCGGCCCACACGATGGCATCTGGGAAAACGCCAAATATTGGGCTACATGCTTCTGTTTGGGCTGTTTTTTGTCTATCCCCCCAATACCATGCTTTATTTGGCGGTTCCCTTTTCTGCTGCGCTGTTCTCCACTCGGGAAAAATGGGCGCAACGACGCTTCGATTTCATACAACAGTTTGTGATGGCCGGGCTGTTTTCTATTCTCTACACCCTGCTGGTCAAGCTGGTGCAAACGCACTGGTTCTCCCACCTGAGCGTCTTTCAAAACCACTGGGTAGGCGCCCAATATAAATTTGAATTCTCTATCAACCCCCTCGATTTCTGGCCTCGTTTTGAAAAGTTTCTTGAGCTGCTCTTTTCTCTATGGGGAACTGTTGAATTTTCAATCATCGGCCCCTGGATCGTTGGCTGTATTATTCTTGT
>JADFWT010000061.1 GCA_015233785.1 Magnetococcales bacterium | reverse complement strand
AACATGCCGAACCAACGCCCGAACATGGTTTTTTTTTTTTTTTTTTCATCATGTCCGACCGTTTTCAACTCTGTTTCGACCGCCTCATCGGCCACGAAGGCGGCTACGTCAACGACCCCGACGATCCGGGTGGAGAGACCAAATTCGGCATCTCCAAGCGCAGCTATCCCCATGTGGATATCAAAAACCTGACCCGTGAGGATGCCGCCTGGATCTATCGGCGGGATTTTTGGGGCGGGGCCAAGTGCGACATGTTGCCCGCCGGGGTGGACTACGCCGTGTTCGATATGGCGGTAAACAGCGGCCTTCGAGCCGCCGCCAAAACCCTGCAAAAGGCCCTGAATGTACCGGCCGACGGCGTGATCGGTCCCCAGACGCTGGGGGCGGCAAAACAGGCCGGCCGACTGGCACTCATCGACCGACTTATGGCCGGGCGGGCGCTCTATTTTGCCGAAATCGGCATCCGCCGCACCCAGAGCCGCAAGTTTCTCAAGGGGTGGATGCGCCGGGCCATGGAGGTGCATCGCACCGCCCTGGGAGAGCTGTGATGTTGGGTCTCGAAGCCATTGGTCAGGTGTCGAATCTGGCCGGCAAAGTGCTGGACAAGGTGTTCCCGGACCAAGCCAAGGCCCAGCAGGCCAAGCAGCAGTTTGCCCTGGAACTGCAAAAGCTTGAGCAAGAAGAAACAGCATCTTTTCAACGGTTTATCGTCGCATACGAGGGGCACGGCGACCACGCCACCCTGTTTATCAAAAACATTCGCGGCTCGGTGCGGCCGCTGCTCACCTATGCATTGGCAGGGCTCTACGGTTACGGATTTCTCCATCCGGCCAGCTACAGCCCGGAGATGATGCAGGGGCTGTTTCAGCTCAACCTGATTTCGCTGGGTTTCTGGTACGGCGAACGGGCCCTCTCCCGGTTGGGTCTCAACCTGGGAAAACAGCCGTGACCGACAGCGCCGGACGCAGCGACAACTGCCGAAAACATGATCAACAGATCATTGAACTATCGGTAAAAGTTGAAGTTTTACAGCGTGAACTGGCCGGTGAAAAAGATCGCTGCGACAAACAAAATCGACGCTTGATGGAAGATATGAAAGGGGAGTTCGCCACCCTGCACAGCCGCATCACCGAAGTGAGAGCCGATCTGGCCTTGCTGAAGGGCGGCACCGGCGCAGGGGTGAAGGTGGGCATGTTGGTGTTGGGCGGCGTTTCAACCGGGCTGGTGGCCTGGTTGTTGACCCTGGCAGGAGGATAACCATGGGAATACAGAGAGATAAATTTGGATTACTGCCCCGGCACCGGGCCTTTTGCAACCACTACCTGGCCGACCCGGAACGCATCGCCAGCCGGGCCTATAAAAAAGCCTATCCCAACGCCAAAAAAAGCACCGCGAACACCCATGGATACCGCCTGCTATCCAGACCGGAAGTGGCGGAATATATTAAAAAAGCCGGAGAGCGAGGAGCAAAAAAAGCCAATGTTGATGCGGATAGGGTCATCCTGGAGATGGCGCGCGTGGGTCTTTCTGATGTACGTAAGCTGGTGGGGCCTGATGGGAATCTCAAGCCTATTGGCGAGCTTGATGATGATACGGCTGCTGCTGTTCAGAGTGTAGATGTCTGCCAGCCCCCCAACAAGCAAGAGGTGGTGACCAAAATCAAGTTCTGGCCCAAAGGACAGGCCCTGGAGCAGCTGGGCAAGGTGCACGCGCTGTTTACCGAAAAGATGGAGCTCTCCGAAAAAGGCGGGCTGGCGGAGATGATGGAGCGCCATAGAAAGCGGAAAAAATCGTGACGGAACAAGAGATGTTGGATCTAAGTGCGCTGCTGACCGAGTTCTCCGGGGATCCCCTGCTGTTTGTTCGGGAGGCGTTTCCCTGGGGTCAGGGGGAGCTTGAACCCTACAGCGGGCCGGAAGATTGGCAAAGAGAGGTGTTATGCGACATTCGCGATGGGGTGTTGGATCTGGATGGCGCCATTCGGATCGCCGTGGCCTCCGGTCATGGCATTGGCAAATCGGCGCTGGTTTCATGGTTGATTTTATGGGGGATTATCACCTATCCGGACGCCAAAGGGGTGGTGACCGCCAACACCGAAGCCCAGCTCAAGACCAAAACCTGGTCGGAGCTGCAAAAGTGGTTTCGCCTCTGCGATCAAGCCATCACCCGCTATTTTAAAATCACCGCCACGGCGCTCTTCTCCACCGATCCCAAGCGGGAGAAAACCTGGCGCATCGACATGATTCCCTGGTCCATCGCCAACACCGAGGCGTTTGCCGGTCTGCACAATCAAGGCAAGCGCATTCTGATATTTTTTGATGAGGCCTCCGGCATTCCCAAGCCCATCTGGGAGGTGACCGAAGGGGCGCTGACCGATCGGGATACGCAGATTCTCTGGATCGCGTTCGGCAACCCCACCCAGAACACCGGCCGCTTCCGAGAGGCGTTCGGGCGGCTGAAGCACCGCTGGATTACCCGGCAGGTGGATAGCCGTTCGGTCTCTATCAGCGACAAGACGCAGATCGGGCACTGGATCGACGACTACGGCCTGCAATCGGACTTTGTGAAGGTGCGGGTGTTGGGTCAGTTTCCCTCGGCCAGCTCCTGCCAGTTTATCTCCGGTGATACCGTGGAGAGAGCCAGCCGACGCCAAGCCTCCTTTGGGCTCTCCGACCCGCTGATCTACGGCGTGGATCCGGCCCGATTCGGCGATGATCAGTCGGTGATCTACCGGCGGCGCGGCCGGGATGGGCGGCACTATCCCATGATGAAATATCGCGGTATCGACACCATGGAGCTGGCGGCTCGGGTGGCCGAGCTGGCGAGAAAGGATCTTCCCGATGCCATATTTGTGGACGGCGGTGGTGTGGGCGGCGGTGTGTGCGACCGCCTTCAGCAACTACTTGTTCCTGATGTGGTGGAGGTGAACTTCGGCGCACGCGGCGACAGCGATCACGCCAATATGCGCGCCGTCATGTGGGGCGGCATGCGGGCCTGGCTGGAGCACAACGGCACCCTTCCCGACGATCAGGAGTTGATCGACGATCTGATCTCGGTGGAGTACGGATTTACCGCCGATAATAAGATTCAACTGGAGAAAAAAGAGGCCATGAAGAAGCGCGGCCTCTCGTCGCCGGATTGCGGGGATGCGCTGGCGTTGACCTTCGCCTTTCCGGTGGGGCCGCGGCCCAAGCTCAAGGAGACCAGCCCCGGCCGCTACCACCTTCATCATCATAATCACCATCAGGCTCAAGTGGATTATGAGCCTTTTTAAGGTTTAAACCGCCGCCTTCGGGTGGCTTTTTTTATGGAGTTTACAAGATGGCTAACTATCACCGCTATCAACCGGGTTGGGTGGAACTGCAACTCGCCGCCCCCAGCGATGAAGCCTTTCAGGCCGAGCGGGATTATTTGGGGGCCTTTCAGATGCGCTACACCTCGGGCAAGGGCCGAAGCGCCGCCGCAGATGCAGCCTGGAGTCGAAGAGCCTTTGACGATCTGAACGCCCGTAACAACGCCTGGATTGCCGCCGGACGCCCGGATCGCAAAGCCAACACCGCCCCGCCGCCTCCCGCGCCGCCGGTGGTTAAACCCCGCAGCGCCAGCGACGCCTCCCGAGGGGCCCAGAACGCCAACTTGGACTATATGAAGATGCGGCGTCTCAAGGTGGGTCAAATGGGCAGCATCAACACCAGTCCGCTGGGTCTGCTGGGCGCGGCCAACATCGGCAAGAAAAAGTTGGGACAGTGATGGACGGCATTCGAAAACCTTATCAACAGCGTCTCAAGGAGCTATCCCTGGAGCGCGAGAGCTTTATCGCCCACTACCGTGAGTTGATGGAGCACTTTACGCCGCGTCGGGGCAAGTTTTTGGACACAGGCCAGAACAAGGGCGGCAAAAAGCACAATAAAATCATTGATGCCCACGCACTATTTGCGGTACGCACCCTGGCTTCCGGCATGATGGCCGGCATGACCTCTCCGGCCCGACCCTGGTTTCGTCTGGGAGTGCCGGACCCGTCGCTTGCGGAGTACGAGCCGGTGCGGGACTGGCTGCACACGGTGGAGCGGCGCATGCGTCAGGTGTTTGCCTCCTCCAATTTTTACCAGGTGATGCCCTCCTACTATCGGGAGATCGGCGTCTTCGGCACCGCCTCCATGCTGGTGGTGGATGATCTGGAAGATGTGGTCAACTTTGTGCCGCAGACGGTGGGCGAATACTACATCGCCAACGACCGACGACTGCGGGTGGACACCATGTATCGTGCGTTCAAACTGACGGTGCGGCAGTTGGTGCAGGAGTTCGGCCTGGGCAACGTCAGCGCCTCGGTAAAACATCTCTATGAAAAGGGGGCCGTGGATCAGTGGATCGACGTGGTCCACTGCATCGAGACCAATATGCGCACGGATGCCGGTAGCCCGTTGGCCAAGGATATGCCTGTCAAGTCGGTCTACTACGAATCCTCCGGCGACTCGGACAAGCTGCTTCGGGAGTCCGGTTTCGAGACCTTTCCGGTGTTGGCGGCCCGCTGGGATGTGGTGGGCACCGACCCTTACGGCTCCGACTGTCCCGGCATGGATGCCCTGGGCATGACCAAGGGGCTTCAGTTTACGCAAAAGCAGAAGTATCAAGGCATTGAGAAGAGCCACAATCCGCCGCTCATCGGCCCCTCCTCCCTGAAAAACGCACGGGTCTCCGCCCTGCCCGGCCACATCACCTACTCCGATGTGATGAACGGTCAGAGTGGTCTTCAGCCGCTCTACAAGGTGGATCCGCGGGTGGATCTGCTGCTGGGGGATATCGACGACACCCGACGCCAGATCGATAAGGCGTTCTTTGTGGATCTGTTTTTGATGCTCTCCAACTCCAATCGTCGTCAGATTACCGCTCGGGAGATTGACGAGCGTCACGAAGAGAAGCTGTTGATGTTGGGGCCGGTGTTGGAGCGGCTGCAAAACGAGCTTCTGGATCCCACCATCGACGCGATTTTCCACCGCATGCAGAAGGCGGGTCATCTGCCGCCGCCCCCCCAGGAGTTGATGGGTCAGGATCTGAAGGTGGATTACATCTCGGTGATGGCGCAGGCCCAGAAGATGGCGGCTACGGCGGGCATTGAGCGCTTTGCCGGATTTGTCGGCAACCTGGCCGGCACCACGCCGGAAGCCCTGGACCGGCTGAATGTGGATGCCGCCATTGAGGAGTACGGCGACGCCATGGGCATCTCGCCCAATGTCATTCTCTCTAAAGAGGAGGCCGGGAAGATTCGCCAAGGGCGGGCGCAGGCCCAGCAACAGGCCATGCAGCAGCAGGCCGCGCAACAGGAGATTGCCGGGGCCAAGACGCTCTCGGAGATCGACACCTCTAAAGAGAACGGCCTGACCGGCATGTTGCAGCAGCTCAAGGGGGCCTCATGAGTTACGACGCCTCCGACCAAACCCAGGTGCAGACCCAAAACCGCAAGATCCAAAACCGTGAAGATACCAAAAAGAACGATCTGCAACACCTGATGGCCATGCCGGAAGGTCGTCGTTTCTTCCGGGATATTCTACAGGCATGCGGCGTGATGCGGCTCAGTTTTGCGCCGGGGGGCAGTGATCGAGATTCGGCCTTCGCCGAAGGCATGAGAAACGTCGGCATCATGCTTCACGAGCAACTGCAAGAGGCCGATAAAGAACTTTACCTTCATATGATTAAGGAGATGATGACCGATGAGTGATACCATTCTTACGACCAGCGCGCCCAGCACCGATTCCGGGGAGATGGGCGCTGGCGTCGCAGAGCATTACGGCAGCCGCCAGCCATCGGCGGCGGAGCGCCTCTACGGCGCACCCGACCTGGGGACGCCCGACCTGGGGACGCCTGACGATGGTTCGCCGGATCATGACCGCTTCGACGATGGTTCGGAGGACGACCGCCTCGACAACGGGCCGGATGATGGCCAGCCGGATGATGCCGACGCCGCCGACCCGGGGGAGTCCGAACAGGACACCGGGCCGCCGGAGCACTACGACGCCTTTGAGGTGCCCGACGGCATGAGCTTCGACGAGCAGATGATGGAGGCGGAGATCATTCCGCTCTTCAAGTCGTTGAATCTCTCCCAGGAGCAGGCCCAGCGGCTGGTGGATCATCAGGCCAATCAACAACAGAAGCACATGCAGCAGACCGAGGGTTACTGGCGTCAGCAGGCCGAAACCTGGAAACAGGCGTTGCGCGCCGACCCGGAGATCGGCGGGGCCCGGCACGATGAGAGCATCGCCGCCGCCCGAAAGGCCATGCAGGCCTTCGGCACGCCGGAGCTGGACAAGGCGTTGTCGATTTTCGAGCTGGGCAACCATCCGGAGATGGTGCGTCTCATGGCCCGCATCGGCGCCAGACTTCAGCCGGATGGCGCGGTGGTTCCGGGGGCTTCCTACCACAGCGGCCGCACGGATCCGGCTCGGCTTCTCTACCCCGACATGAACTGATTCTCACCCCATCACCCTGACTCACCCCATTTGTCAGCCGCCGTTGTGCGGCTTTTTTTTATGGTTCAGCCACCCTTTTAACGACGGGCCACCCATGCGGTGGCCGTTCACTTATGGAGCAACATCATGGCAACTCTTTCGACCATCAACCCCACGCTGGCCGACATCGCCAAGCGCAAAGATCCCGGCGGCAAAATCGGCGCTATTGTCGAACTGCTGAGCGAGACCAACGAAATCCTGGAGGATATGACATTTATTGAAGGCAACATGGAGACCGGCCACAAAACCACCATCCGTTCCGGTCTTCCCACCGCCACCTGGCGCAAACTCAACTACGGCGTACAGCCCTCCAAATCCACCACGGTACCGGTGGTGGATACCTGCGGCATGCTGGAGTCCTACGCCGAGATCGACAAGGCGCTGGCGGACCTGAACGGCAACGCCGCCGCCTTCCGTCTTTCGGAGGATCGCGCCTTTTTGGAGTCCATGAATCAATCCATGGCCAACACTCTGATCTACGGGGACACTTCGGTCAATCCCGAGCGATTCGAGGGACTTCAGTCTCGCTACAGCAGCCTGAGCGCCGAGAATGGCATCAACATTATCGATGGCGGCGGCAGCGGCTCCGACAACCACTCCATCTATCTGGTGGTGTGGGGTCAGAACAGCGTCCACGGCATCTATCCCAAGGGCTCCAAGGCCGGTTTTCAGCACAACGACATCGGCGAAGTCACCCTGGAAGATGCCGCCGGCGGCCGTTATCAGGGCTATCGCACCCACTACAAGTGGGATATCGGCCTCACGGTACGGGATTGGCGCTATGTGGTACGCATCGCCAACATTGACCACAGCGCCCTGACCAAGGATGCCTCCTCCGGGGCGGATCTGGTGGATCTTATGACCCAGGCGCTGGAGCTGATTCCCAACCTGGGCATGGGCCGGGCCTCCTTTTACTGCAACCGCACGGTACGCTCCTTCCTGCGCCGCCAGATCAGCAACAAGAGCAACGTCAACCTGACGTTGGAGACGGTAGCCGGCAAGAAGGTGGTTACCTTTGACGGCATTCCCGTCAAGCGTTGCGATGCGCTTCTCAACGGCACCGAAGAGGCGGTCTCCTAGACTCTTGAACCCACGCCCCGGATCAGACGCCGGGGCGGATCAACACTCTACTATTACGAGGAATCATCATCATGTTTATCGATAAGAATCTGGAGCTTGCCGATGGGCAGGCCCTCACCGCCTCGGCGGCCTCCACCAACGTCATCGACCTGGGATCCGACCGTGATATCGGTGCCGGAACGCCCATGTACGTGGTGCTTCAGGTCGATACCGCCGCCGACGGCACCACCACCGACGAGACCTATCAGTTTGATATTCAGACCGACGACAACGTCTCCTTCTCGTCGGCCGGCTCGCTCTTCAGCCGCACCATCAGCTACGGCGACCTGACGGCGGGGGCGCAGTTTGTCTTCCCCATGCCCCACGATAACGAGCGGTATCTACGGCTCTATTCCACCCTGGGCGGCACCACCCCCAGCGTCACCATCTCCGCATGGCTCACCGACCAGGCCCCGCAAAAGTGGCAGGCCTATCCGGATGCGATTTAGATAGGGGGTATGTTTGATAAAGGGCCCCTGTTTTGGTTAGGGGCTCTTGCCCCTAATCCAACAGATCTATTATTATATACTTTAAGTGAATATGGCGCATAAAGTGAATAATCCCCTGTGAACTTTTTATAATCATCCAACCTCCCGGAAGTCTTAGAGCGAAGGAGTGATTCAGTCATGCGTTCACCATACAAGCACACCATTTATGCGGCACTCATTCTTATTGTGATTTCTCAGCCATTAATAGCAGATCAATCAAAACAGGCCTCCGAGCAAATCGCCTGTGATGGCAGGTTATTTCAACAAATGCTTGATAAAGCCTCCCTAAGAGTCGACAAAATACAGAAAAACACACCCGCTCTCAAGAAAGCCGCAGAATCTGGCGATCTAGCGGCGCTCTATCATTTTGGACTTAATACCTATTTTAATTTTGACCTCCCAAAAGAGAAAAGAGTACTGGGCCTTGATATCATGAATAGAGCAGCTAATGAAGGCAGTCAGTACGCACAGTTTAATTTAACAGGTATGTATTTAAATGGTGCGTTCGATGGCAGCTTTGCTGATCTAGACAAGGCCTATCGACTTGGAAAACAGCATGCCTTGGCTGGGAGTGTTGTTTCTCAACGAGAAATTTTTGAGATCTTATTTAATAAACCAACAAGACAAGAATTGTTGGATTTGCTTGATACTCTTGGAAAACGTGTTTTTATCCAAGAGGGCGATTTTTTTCTTTATTATTTATGGCTAGCCGCACGACAAGGAGATAAAAAATCAATATTTCATTTAAGAATGTTTATCAATCATCACTTTGCTGGAAATTGGGATTTGTCTGAGGAAGAAATAGCGAAATATACAAGAGATTTAAAAGAAAATGCGCGCAAGGGGCCGTGGATTGACCAGTTACTCTACGGAAAAATCATGATGCTTGCCGGAAGAGTATCCAGCCTCAACCATGAAGATCCTCTGAAACAGTGGGAAGAGGCCCATGTTTGGCTGAAAAAGGCCACAGAAAATCCTAAGAATAAAGAAAAGCTTGGACGTAATGACCTGAAGTGCATCGTGGAATATATCCATGAGTACAGGTAGGCGTGTACCTGCGTTAGATTCCCGAAGGGAATCGGCCAAGACACCCGCATGACCGCCCCTGCGGTAGACTTTAAGTGAAATTGGAGAAAGAGATGAATAACTCTCTGGCATCTTTTTATGACCACCCAACCTCCAAAAAAGCCCAACGTGAGGGAGAGAGGAAGGCACAACGTGCAGAGGCGAAAAAGCGAGCGGAAGAGGAGAAGTATCGACGCCAACACTGGCGCAAGGTGGTAGAGCTTAGAGAGCAGCACGGATTGCCGGAGAGACCGTGGAGCCCGGATATGGATCCGGCTGATCATCCTACGACGATTGTTAGTCGGGAGTTGGCGGAGATTGGACAAGAAAAAAGCATATACACTGCCTCATACCCTTCTAAAATGGGTACCCATCTTAACCAAGGCCAAAAATCCAATTCTAATAATCCTTACATCGTTGTCGCTAATTCTGGTGATGGGTGGGGAAATGATCCACGATATATGTCTGAGGATCAATGGAGAAACAATTGCGAACCAAGCAGTACCGCCAATGGAGGAATGTGGACATGCAAAACGCCTGGTGGCATTATGGAAAATTCAAATGATAAAAAAATTTCAAAGATATCACCTGACGGGAGCGATTTAGATTATTCAAACACTGGAAAGAATCCCGCAAAGAGATCAGGTAGATCAAAAAGAAAAAAGATTAACAGGCCGAGCTCAAAGATAGAAAGTTGCTTCATGAGATCTGTTAGTGGTAGGTGTGTCTTCTAAACGTATAGCCATATTCAACAATAAGATGTTGCTTAATTTACTGTTGATTATTATTTAATATCTCGTAAATATCATGCATCCCTTTGCCTTTTGCATAATCTTTAGGGGTCTTATTGTATGTATTGTTAATGTTCTTCAAGGCACCATTTTGGACAAGAAATCGAACAGCCTTTATAGATCCATTAAATAGTGCAACATGAAGTGGAGTGTTTCCTTCGCTATCTTGAATATTAATATTAGCACCATGCTTAATAAGAGACTTAGCTGCTACCATATTGTTCTCTTCGATGGCTATATGAAGAGCCGTCCATCCATACATCATCATAGCGTTAGGGTCAACGCCGTTACGAAGCAGAAGCTCTACACTCTCCATTTTAGAGTGCCGGACAGCGAGATGTAGAGGTGTTTCCAATGTTGTGTATGTTCTGACGTTTGGATTACTATGGTGATTTAAAAGAATCTTTGTGCAGCAAGTTGACTCATTTCTGCTTAAAATAGCATCGATATGGAGCGCACTGCACCCCATACAGGGCGTATCTTGGATATAACCTGCTGGGATAGTGATATTTGGATCCAGACCATGATCGAGAGCCATATCCAGAAGCTTACTGTCTCCATGTATCACAAAAAAACTGATCAGTGGGTATCCATCCGGCGTTTTCCATGAGAGGTCTGATTTCTTATCAATCAAATATGAAATGATCTCTCGACCAACTCTATGCTTTAAGGCATAGTAAATGGGGGAGTATCCCTTCTCGTCAAGTGCGTTTGGAGAGAGGTGTTTGTTCCCGATCAGGTTCTTTACATTGGTTAAATGGCCACTTATAACGGCATCATGAAGCTCTCCTGCATGACAGGTTGTCGTTGAAAGATTAATACTATACATGATAGCGAGTAGAAATCCGATCGTAATGGCTTCGTTACGCACTGTGCGATATGCGTATTTGTAGAAGCTATAATTCATGATGGTCGCAACTCAATAGTATAAGAATAATTAATAATTGATATCAATAAGGTCTACCAATATGACACGCAAGAAGCTTACCAGCTCCTTTTTTATAATCATCCAACCTCCCGGAGGTCTTAGAGCGAAGGAGTGATTCAATCATGCGTTCACCATACAAGCACACCATTTATGCGGCACTCATTCTTATTGTGATTTCTCAGCCATTAATAGCAGATCAATCAAAACAGGCCTCCGAGCAAATCGCCTGTGATGGCAGGTTATTTCAACAAATGCTTGATAAAGCCTCCCTAAGAGTCGACAAAATACAGAAAAACACACCCGCTCTCAAGAAAGCCGCAGAATCTGGCGATCTAGCGGCGCTCTATCATTTTGGACTTAATACCTATTTTAATTTTGACCTCCCAAAAGAGAAAAGAGTACTGGGCCTTGATATCATGAATAGAGCAGCTAATGAAGGCAGTCAGTACGCACAGTTTAATTTAACAGGTATGTATTTAAATGGTGCGTTCGATGGCAGCTTTGCTGATCTAGACAAGGCCTATCGACTTGGAAAACAGCATGCCTTGGCTGGGAGTGTTGTTTCTCAACGAGAAATTTTTGAGATCTTATTTAATAAACCAACAAGACAAGAATTGTTGGATTTGCTTGATACTCTTGGAAAACGTGTTTTTATCCAAGAGGGCGATTTTTTTCTTTATTATTTATGGCTAGCCGCACGACAAGGAGATAAAAAATCAATATTTCATTTAAGAATGTTTATCAATCATCACTTTGCTGGAAATTGGGATTTGTCTGAGGAAGAAATAGCGAAATATACAAGAGATTTAAAAGAAAATGCGCGCAAGGGGCCGTGGATTGACCAGTTACTCTACGGAAAAATCATGATGCTTGCCGGAAGAGTATCCAGCCTCAACCATGAAGATCCTCTGAAACAGTGGGAAGAGGCCCATGTTTGGCTGAAAAAGGCCACAGAAAATCCTAAGAATAAAGAAAAGCTTGGACGTAATGACCTGAAGTGCATCGTGGAATATATCCATGAGTACAGGTAGGCGTGTACCTGCTTGCAACTCGTTGCTTGACGACGTTGGAGATGAAATCTCCAACCAAGAAGGCGCGCCCACCCAAGCACCAGCCGCAATTTGGCAATGGAGATATTCTGAATAAAAGGAACAAACGTATCATCCGCTACCCTTAATTTTTTGAGAGGCCAATCGCAAGCTGTTAAAGATTTCGTGTTTTACTCAAAGTGTTCCAGAATGAAGAATATGAGAATGTCTATCAATAAAGACACGACTCTCTTCGGCTTTGCCTGTACATTCAGAGGCCATATAATTTACTTCAGCATTCCATTTATTATAGGCCTCTCTTCCCCATCTACTTATGGATACCTTGTTGCGATGTTATTCATTCCAACATTTATATTGTCTACCCTTTCCCAGTTTATATACGTAATTACGCTGCTTCTTTATTTTGAAAAAAAAGAAATGAACCATGCACATTCAGGGGTGTGGATTGGCGTGTGGACACTTCTTGTAGGGGAGCTTTCACTATTTTTATTTTAAGTAATTAGCGGATCTTTCGTTCCTTGCAGTAACGCCGATTATCCCGTGTGCCGTAGATGTTATCCGCCAAAACCACGGTAGGATAGTGACCGTATCGTTTTTTGTAAGCTTCCACTTGGGCGGGTAAATCGCCACTTTCATTGAAGGCATTCCAGCGGATCTCATCGACTCTGGCCAAACCGCTGCTGCTCAGGCTGGCGCTCACCCACTTGCCTCTTTTAAGACCACACAACCTCCCAAAAAACCCAACAGCGGCTTTTTTATGCATCACCAGGGCCCCATTACCGGGGGCTTCATCCTACGCAACGCCATGGTCCCACAACCTGGGGCCTCATCCTACTTGAGGAAGGAAACTGTGTATGACAATCTCAGAAGTTGAAATCTGCAATATGGCCTTGGGCCATCTTGGCGTTGGAGAGATCTCCGCGCTTACGGAAGCATCGGCGGCTGGTAAGGTCTGCAACGCGCTCTACAGCCGTACCCGTGATGAGCTGCTGCGCCTTCATCCTTGGAATTTTGCCCAAAAAACCGACACTTTGGCGCTTCTCTCCGGTGAGAGCGCCACCGGCTGGAGCTACGTTTACGCCTGGCCCGCCCATGCGGTCTCGGCCAACGAGATCGTCCAGTCAGACCGATCCGCTGACCCGATTCAATATGAGGTGCTGCTCAGCTCGGACGGCACCGGTCGAATTATCGCCACCGATCAGGACTCTGCCGCCCTGCGCTACACCTATCAGGTGACCGACCCTAATTTGTTTGATGCTCTGTTTGTGGACGCGCTCTCCTGGCGACTGGCGACCAAGATCGGGCTGCGTCTTAAAACCGCCAAGTCTGCTGTTCTTAATGCCGTCAACAAATCTCACGAGATCGCCATGGCGTTTGCCATGGGGGTGGACTCCAACGAGAGAAAACCCAACGATCCAGCCGAATCCTCTTTTGTATTAGCGAGATACTAATGCCTATTCAACCCTCATTCACAGGCGGCGAGTTAACGCCCTCACTGCACAGTCGGGTGGATCTCTCCAAATACAACACCGGTCTTAAAACCTGTAAAAACTTTTTTGTACATGCCCACGGCGGGGTCTCAAACTGCCCTGGAATGGAGTTTCTCAACCGGGCCATGAACTCTACGCATGCCGTGCGCCTGATTCCGTTTCAGTTCAATACCGAGCAGACCTATGTGCTGGAGTTCGGCGAGCTGTACATGCGGGTGTTTATGGATGGCGGTCCCGTTCTGGAGGCCAACCAGAGCATTACCGGCATCACCCAGGCCAGCCCCGGCGTGGTAACCATCGCCGGCCACGGCTTTGTTAATGGCGATTGGGTGTGGGTCGATTCGGTGGCCGGCATGACGGAGATGAATGGCTACTATCGCAAAGTGGCCAATGTCAGCAGTAACACCTTCACGCTGACCGACCTGGATGACAACGCCATCGACACCAGCAACTACAGCGCCTACAGCAGCGGCGGCACGGCGGCCAGAGTCTATACGGTGACCTCCCCTTATGCCGCCTCGGATCTGGCGCTGGTGAAGTACACCCAAACGGCGGATACCATGACGCTG
Organism: Magnetococcales bacterium; assembly: GCA_015233785.1. Lineage (GTDB taxonomy): Bacteria > Pseudomonadota > Magnetococcia > Magnetococcales > JADFWT01 > JADFWT01. The sequence continues at coordinate 837 of JADFWT010000061.1, read as the reverse complement.
GTACACCCCTCCTATGAACCCAGAACGTTGACCCGATCCGGCCACACAACCTGGTCCTTTGCCGGCATCACCTACAACCCGGAGATCTCGGCCCCTACCGGCGTTAGCGGCAGTGGCGGTATTGGAGACAGCTATAGTTATAAAGTCACAGCCATTTCGGAAACCGGCGAAGAGAGCCTGCCCAGCGCCGCATCCAGCGGCACTCTGAATGAGGATGGCGGCACCCTCACCTGGACAGCCGTAAGCGGGGCGGCGCGCTATGTGGTCTATAAGAATAAACCGGCCAATGGCATATACGGCTTTGCAGGGCTGGCGGGTTCCAACACATGGACCGATACCGTCATCAATCCGGATCTCTCCGATACCATTCCCAATGCAGACACCCCCTTCAATGGGACGGATAACTATCCGGGTACAGTAACCTATTTTGAGCAGCGCGGCGTCTATGGAGCCACCAACAACAGGCCGCAAACCATCTTTATGACCCAGGTTGGTAATTACCACAATTTCAACACATCATCCCCAACGCGTGATGATGATGCCATTGTCTTCACCCACTAGTGTCCGGGCATTAGTCGAATAAATTCAATTGCTTAAAAATAGGCTCAGGTTTTATTACCTCACCTTGATTTGCAACCATTTGAAGAAGCGACTCTTTTTCGAAAACCGTGACGCTCAAAATCTGTAGAATTGTGTAGAGACTCACCTCAATATTGAGGCGTTTTTTGATGATGGCTACGAGGACGTAGACAGAAATAGCAATCCAAATTTGGGTCTTGACGGCGTTCTCTGAGGTGCCGAAAAAAGATTTGATTCGAAGATGCTGCTTGATCCATA
>JADFWT010000060.1 GCA_015233785.1 Magnetococcales bacterium | reverse complement strand
GGTGTTGTGGGAAAACGACGCCAGGAGCATGCCGACCGCCATCCCGACCTCATAACTGTAGCCGTCTGTGACCGCTATTTTGAACATGTGGAAGGGATAAAAGAGGGCGATAAAGCCCATGGTATGCGGCGCTACACCAACTACAGCACCATGCTGGAGCGGGAAGATCTGGATATTCTGTTTGTCTGCCTGACCAATGATATTGCCGCCGAAGTAACCATCGCGGGTTTAGAGGCTGGCCTGCATGTTTTCTGCGAGAAACCACCCGGACGCAATTTGGATGATCTTCTCAATGTGATGGCCTGCGAAAAACGCCATCCTAACCTTAAGCTCAAGTACGGATTTAACCATCGCTATCACGACTCCGTGCGAGATGCCTTGGAGATTGTCCACACCAAGCAGCTTGGCGAAGTGCTGAACATGCGCGGCGTCTACGGCAAGTCAAAAATCATCTCTTTCGATAAAAATGCCAGCAACTGGCGAACCCAACGTGCTTTGGCCGGTGGCGGCATACTATTGGATCAGGGTATCCATCTGGTGGACCTGCTACGGCTTTTTGCTGGGAGTGAATTCTCTGAGATTCACAGCTTCATCTCCAATGATTTCTGGAAGCACGATATTGAAGATAACGCCTTTGCTCTCATGCGTACCCCAGATCGAAAGGTGGCCTTTCTACACTCCTCGGCTACCCAGTGGCGGCACCGCTTCAATCTGGAGATCTCCCTGGAGAAGGGAACCATCATCTTGAGCGGCATTCTATCCGGCAGCAAAAGTTATGGCGCAGAAACCCTTACCGTAGCCTGGGCCAGCGATGAGGACAAAGGTGATCCAAAGGAGCAGACTACACGATACGTGGAAGATCCATCCTGGGCCGATGAAATCGCCGTGTTTACCGAGGCTATTCAAAAAGATGGTCCGATTGTTGACGGCTCATCCAAGGACGCCCTGGCCACCATGCGACTGGTATTTCAGATCTACTGTGCCGATCCAGAGTGGCAGAAGAAGTGGGGCCTGAGTGCGGACATTCCTGAATAGACCGAATCCCTGAATAGACCGAATCAGAATAGGGCCTCCACAGGGCACCCACGCCCCAAATAACGGCACATTCTCAACCAGGGAAACCAAGATGAACCGTACGCCCCACCCCACGTTTTCCGGACTCGAAGCGGTGGTCTTTGATCTGGACGGCACTCTGATCGACAGCCTGCCGGATGTGCTGGTAGCCATTAACCGGTTGCTGAGTTCCGATGGCGGACGCGCGCCCCTCACACTGCCGAAGCTGAGAACCATGGTGGGGCATGGTGCGGCCCCAATGATTGAGATGGCCTACCGAGCCACCGGTTCCCCCCTCCCAGATGACGCGACCCTCCAAGCCGCAGTGACGCGCTATCTTGAGTTTTACAAATCGGACCCTGCCAGCCACACCATAGTCTATCCCGGTGTGCCGGAGACCCTGACAGCCCTAAAATCAGAGGGAATCCTGTTGGGTATCTGCACCAACAAGCCGTTTTTGATGACCAATCTGGTGCTTGAGGCGCTGAATCTGGCCCACCATTTTTGCGGCCTTACCGGCGGCGATAACGTCCCCAACCCAAAACCCGATGCCGACCATATCAACCGCACCATGACGCTGATGAACTGCGTTAGTCGCTGTGCGGTGATGGTGGGCGACAGTGGCGTTGATTGTGCCGCCGGACGTAACGCCGGATTACCGGTCGTGGGTGTCACCTACGGCTACCATCTGGAGAAGAGTCCAGCGGCCCTGGATGCGGACCGCATCATCGACCACTTTTCCCAACTTCCCGACGCCCTTTCCGCCCTGGTACGGGAGTCTACATGGAAAGAACGCACATGACCCGCATCGCTGTCACATCCCGCTCCTTCTCACGTCACCCCATTTTGCGTGCCGAGCTCCTAGCGCGCCATGACCATGTAACCTTTAACGATGAAGGGCTGTCGCTGAAAGGCGATGCACTGGTGGATTTTCTCAAAGGACATCAAAAAGCCATCACCGCACTTGAGGTGCTGAACGATGATGTTTTCAACCAGGTTCCCGAACTCAAGACCATCGCCAAATATGGTGTCGGCATCGACATGCTGGATCTGGCAGCCATGCGCAAGCACCACGTAAAACTGGGCTGGACCAAGGGGGTCAACAAACGCTCGGTCTCCGAGTTGGTCATCTCCTTCGCTATTGCCCTTCTGCGCCACGTACCCTACGCCCAGAGCGAAGTCCTGGCCAACCGCTGGCGGCAACATATCGGTTTACAACTCTCCCAACGGACAGTAGGAATCCTCGGTTGCGGCTTCGTGGGCAAGGACTTGGCGATCCTGCTGCGGGCCTTCGGCTGCCGGGTACTGGCCCATGATATTCTTGATTTCCCAGATTTCTACCAAACCCACAATGTGGAACCCGTGGACCTGAAGACGCTGCTCTCCACCGCCGATATTGTGACGGTACATCTACCCCTTGATGACTCCACACGGAACATACTGAATACTGATCGTCTGGCTCTTCTTCGCCCAGAGGCGATTCTGATCAATGCAGCCCGTGGCGGCATGGTCGATGAAACCGCCCTAAAAGAACGCCTGAAGAGCGGTCAACTGGCAGGCGCAGCCTTTGACGTGTTTGCCACCGAACCGCCAGAAGATATGGAGCTTCTCAATCTGCCCAATTTCCTGGTCACTCCCCATATTGGCGGTAGTGCAGAAGAGGCGATCCTAGCCATGGGGCGTGCTGCCATTCAAGGGCTGGATAACGCGACGTTGCCGGCCCTGGACCTCTGCTGACCCGGCATCGGTTTCTGATGATTTCCTCCTGGAGCAACCCATAAAGCCATGGAAACACCCGCCAACCCCCTGCTTCTCCTGGAAGGCAACGAGCGGCCGCCCAATGCACAGGGCACGCCCATCTACTGGGCATTGCGTGATATTCCAGATGGGGCGTTGTCGCTTCCGAGTTTGGTGGATGAGATGGGTGACCGCTTGCGGGAGGAGTATCTCGCCTGGATAGCAGTCATGGCCACACGTCCCATAGCTGGCCTCGCCTTGGAAAAACGGATGCAGATTGGGGCGCATCCTTCTTTCTGGCATCTCAGCCTACTGGCTGAAAAATCGACTTTAAAGAGCCCCAACACCCTATTTTCCATCATGAAGCTTAGGGCGCTGGAACTGACTTATCATGAGGGCCACCACGATGCCCTCAATCTCTGCGTCAGCGATCCAAGATTGATTGAGACCCTCGTCAACTGGTGCCGTCAGTGTAAGATTCCCTACCGAAATCATGCCCCCTTCCCACCGATTGAACCGCTGATCAAGCCCCCCCGCTCTCATCGGCTGCCCCATCTGATTCAGGCGCTCATGGTTCTGGCCCGCTACATTGGACGCTGGGCACGCAGCCTTGGATCCGGCTCGCCGCATCCCTTCTCCAAGCGTTCGGTGACACTCTGCGGCTACTTTCCCAATATCGACATGATCCAGGCGGCAAAAGGCCAGCTCGTCTCCAAATATTGGGGCAAGTTGCCGGAGCTTCTGATAAAGCGCGGCATGCGACTCAACTGGATTTGGATCCACGTACCCGGCGGGGAGTTGAGCTATTCCGAATCCCTCAAACTACGCAGAGAGCTAGACAGACAATCCGAAGACCACCAACGCTTCATGCTGCTTGAAGAGTCTCTGGGCTTTGCAGGCATACTTAGGGGAATCATAATGTTTTCCCGGTTGGCGCTACGGCGGATTCCAGGACAAGCGCTGCGTGAAGGGTTCCAGCTTCCCGGTTCCAACCTCAACTTTTGGCCGGTGGCCCGCCACGATTGGCAGCGCTCCAAACGAGGGGCGGTAGCCATGGAAAACGCACTGCTGGCCACTATCTTCCAGCGTCTGGCTGAGGCCCATGCTCCAGATACCCCCTGTTTCTACATCATGGAGAACCAAGCCTGGGAACGCCTTCTCACATCAAGCTGGCGGCGTTGGCGACGTGGACGGACTTTGGGGGTCATGCACTCTATCGTGCGCTTCTTTGATCCGCGCAACTATGACCACCCTACCCTCTTAGAGAGCCCGGCATATAAGGCCCTTCGCCCCGACCTTCAACTGATGAACGGCTCCGGGGCGCGCCACTTTGTTGAGGGGGCCTCTCAACCACTGAATCGCTACCGGGAGGTGGAGGCGCTGCGCTTCCTCTATCTAGGCGGAATTCAGCCGGAAAACAACCATGACAAGCGCCAGGACAAGAGCTCAAGAACCCGCAAACGAACCCTGCTGGTCATCACCGATTACATCCGCTTTGAAACCGAAGGACAACTACGACTTCTGGCCGGGGCGGCCGCCAAGGGCGGCTGTGATGGTTTCGATGAAATCCTTGTCAAGCCCCACCCCTTTTATCCAGTGGATGAGGTGGTGCAACAGCTTGGATTAGAAAATCGGGTAACCCTCACCGACACGCCCCTGAACCAACTCTGGCCTAAGGTGGATCTGGTCTACTCTTCAAACCAAACCACCGCCGTGGTGGAGGCCATGCGTACCGGACGCCTGCCGATTCTTATTCACATTGGGGCGGATGGCCTTAACCTAAGCCCCCTCTGGGGACATCCGCGTATGGATTCAGTGCAGTTTGTCGGCTCTGCGGAGACACTGCACATGGCGCTACAGTCTCCACCTCCCGCAGGCCACCTTGATGAGGACTTCTTCCACCTGGATCCCGGCCTCTCTCGCTGGCAGAGACTACTGGATGAGGAAATTTCCTGATTCCAATGTGGAAAGAGAACAGGGTGCCAGCAGAAAACATGCGCGAACTGACGAAAGCCATGACAACATTGGCCAAACGCATGCGTGAGTCTCCTCCGACATGCGGACAATTTTCAAAATATTCTGGGGCAGCAATATTTTCCACTCAACGAACGGCACAATCTGCTCTACACCATCTAACGCTGCCACCACCTACCCACTAAAAATCCCAATCAGGATCAATTCTTGCAAGCTCCACTGGAAACACCATTCCAGGCACACTCCAAGAATTGAGAACGCACCATGCTCCCCACAGCCGCAGACCAACTCCCCCCCGGTGTCGAACAGGCCCTGATGACCTACCTCCAGCGCCCCAACGAACCGGCCCTGGTGGATCTACTGGACCAGATTGTCCAGGTGGTTCAATACCCAGCCTGGGTCCGCCAGGTGGTGATGGAGTGGTTCTTTCATCCGCAGATTGAACTACCTAACCGCAGCCGCCTCTATCTGCACATGCTGAAGATTATCGATGATATGAAGGAGTTCGACGCTTCAACCCTGGGCAAGAATCAGGAGAGTCGCGCCTTTCGGAATATCTTCAAGTCACCGCCCTACCATGTGGGTCAGGCGCTCTCCTCGCTGGATCTGATCGATGCCCTGGATGAAAAGCGCTATACCATCCACAACACGCCAAAGTTTATTGTGGCGTTATGGAAGTCGGCCTCGACCATGCTGGGGCTCTGTCTGGGGATGATGGTGGCGGTGTCCAAGGGAGAAGCAGAGACCGGAGGCAGTAATGTCTATCGGGGCTATCCCGATTGGTGGTACACCGGCGATCAGGATCCACACGACTGGGAGCTACGCCCAGAGGTGGGTGCCGATCCGCTGTTTCGCTGCTATCCGGGGGGAGTTTACAAAGGCCATATCCACCCAACACCTAACAATCTCAAGATTCTTGATCTCTACGATTCTAGCCGCTATGTGCTGATTATCCGTGATCCGCGAGACCAATTGGTGGCGACTTACTGCGCCGAACGCGAGGGACGCACCGAGGTTCCCAGCAAACAGCAGATACATGAACGTATGAGCCAGTTGATGCAGGATGGAACACTGTTCGATGCCTTGCACTTCTCCAGCGAGTGGCTGAAAAAACGCGATCCAGAACGCAGCATTGTCATCACCTTTGAGCAGTTGATGCATGACCCCATGGAGGCTCTGCGGCGTATGAATACCCTCTACCAACTGGGTTTGGATGAGGCGGCACTACAGGCGATTCACCAGCGGGCCGATGGCGTCACCAATCGCCATAAAGGGGCCTATGGCGGCAGCAACCCCAGTAAATATCCCTTGGGATGGAGCGGTGCCAAAGGAGTGTGGGAGCAGTACTTTTCCACAGAAAATCGGGTACTGTTTCAGCGCTCCGTACAGAATTTTCGCGAGCTGTTTCACCATGGATGTGGCGATGCACTCATGGAGGTCTACCCTGATCTTCTGGAGATGGGTCTACAGCCTTCTAAACGAATCCTCCATCACCAGGATAGAAGAAGCCATGAGAGAAGGAGCCTTCAACAAGGGACGATACCCCACGATCCACACCACCCAACAGATGCTGAAAACATACAGCCCCTGACACACTAATCCTCAACTCAACATAATCAATCAAATGGTTGTCCCGTCATTCCAGTTACAACACGTAACCTAAGCTGGACCGGCGGCCTCCTGGAAGGAACAGAGCTCTCTACCGATATGGTGGGAATGAGCGGCTCGATGAATCTGATCTTAAAGCCGGATCCCAACTCAGATGCCGAGCCGATGGTGATGGAGTTTCAGTGCAAAGTAATCCGCTATGCGAAACCATCGACCTGGTACCGCCAATCATCATTATCGGAGCCCACTGCCAGATGGTCTTCACCAAGGACAAAGATATTGTTCTAACGAGCTTCAAGCTCGGCGATGAACACTTCTGGGTAGAGTGCCACTTCTCCTGATACCACTGGCCACACCCCATCCATATCAATTGTCTTACTTAGGTGCCTGCTTCAGAGAGAGCATCATCAAGGCTGGCGCCATAAAGAAGTCCGCTAACAACGCCAGCAAAACGGCGGACGCGGTAATCACGCCAAAATTGGCCGTGGAGCGCAAGTCCACAAACATGGCCACAGCAAACCCGGCCGCCAGCACGGCACTGGTTATGAACAGAGCACGCCCGGTGGTAAGAAGCGTCTCCCGCACCGCCGCCTGAACCTCTCCCATCTGTTCGAAGTTACGCCGGAAGGTATGGAAAAAATGGATGGTATCATCTACCACCAATCCAATAGCCACCGACCCGGCCAACATGTTGGAAAAATCGAACGGCAGCCCCATCCAGCCCATCACCCCCATCACCATGATGATGGGCAGTAGATTGGGAATCATGCTGAACAGGCCGATCCGCACACGACCGATGAGTAGCAGCATCAATGCCGTAATCCCCATCAGGGCAATGGCGTAGCTCTTCACCATGGTAGTGAGCACATCATGCATAGTTTCGACAATCATGGGGCCGAGCCCTGTAAGCGTGGTCTTCATGTGCGGAAACAGGTGCTTCATCTCTGCCCGAATCTCTTGCACTACCGGCTTCAATTTCATGGCATCCACAAACGGCAACATGATGGTCATGCGCGTCATGGCGTTCTCTTTGGACACCATCTTGGCCAGATCATCCCCACCGCCCATCTCAAAAAGCAGCATCTCCTGAGCAATCAATGGCCGATTATCCGGAACAACATAGTGCTGCTGCTGATTGGCATGCAGCGCCCGGTTGGACTCCTTGATGATGGTACTGAGCACATTGACCCGCCCGATTGCAACCGTCTCATCGCCGTGGCGATGAACGCTCTCTTCCACCCGATCCAAAGTTCTCATCAACTCCGGATCAAAGAGGCCATGAGGCTCACCAGTATCCAGCACCACTTCCAGGGGAATAGTACCTCCCATGGCGGCATCCACCGCCTGCACATCCCCACGCACTGAACTGCTTTCCGGGAACCAGCGCAGGGCATTATGGGAGAGTTGAAGCTGCATGATACCGCCAAGAGCCACTAAAAAAAGAACCCCACTTACGCCAAGCACCATCCGATAGCGCCGACACGATACGTCGGCAATCCAGATTAGCAGGCGATCCACCACCCGAGGCTTGGCGGTGACCACTTTGCCCACTTTCATAGGGAAGATGGCGATCAGAGCTGGTAGCAATGTGATGGTAAACAGAAAGGCTAGACCAATACCGATAGGAGCAGCGATTCCTAATTGAGTCATGGGTGCCATATCGGCCGCAGCAAACGAAGCCAGCCCCACGGCCGTGGTGATACTGGTCATCAAAATAGCTAAACCATTCTGACCCATGGCGTGGGAGATGGCATGCTCCCGATTACCGCCATTTCGGGCGTGCTCCCGATAGAAACTTGAGAGAATATGCACCGCATCAGCCACCCCGACCACGGTCATGAGAGTGGGCAGGATCGAGGTGACCAGATTGATGGGAAAGCGCAGCCAAGCCATGGCTCCCAAGGTGGCGATAATGGTGAGAATAACGATAAGAATCGGATAGACCACCCCGGAAATACGCCTGAATAACAGCGCCAGAAAGAGAATATTCAGACTCACCGCCACCGGGGTAAGATCCGTCATGACCTGCTCAACCGCTTGGGTAAGACGGTCGGTAACCACCGGCATACCGCCAAGATGAATCACCATACCGGCCCTACGATAGCGTGCCAGAATCGGATCCAACGCCGCCATCATCTGCCGATACTCCACAGTGCTCAGATAGTGCAGCCCATCATTGGGATCTCCCGCTCGAGTAGAGCCGGCAAAGAAACCTGACAGGTCTCTGGTCACCGCCACCGGTTCCAGATCCAAAGCCGTATAGCGCCCATCCCCGGAGATCAGATAGTCTACATAGAAGGGGTTGTTCAGCACCATCTGACGAAAAGCATCCATCTTCTGCGGGGTGTCGGGTATCACCTCAAGCAGATCCCCAACAATGAGTTCATCCCCCCTTCCCTGGGTGTGGCGCACATTATCCAGAGCGGTCACTTCGCGGACAAATGGCACCTTCTGCTCAATCTCTTCCCGCAACGTCTTCAGGGTCTGGATAAAAGCAACGTCGAACACCTTTTCCGGCTTCAGCATGATCAGGATATGATCATCCTTACCAAAGCGGTCCCGAAATTTATCGTAGGCCACCTTGGCGGGATCATCCGGGTGGTAGAAGGCGTCGTTGGAGGTATCCATCTGCAACGTGCCTATCTGCGCCATCAACCCCACCATCAGCACTAGTACCCCCACCAGCGTGGGATAGCGCCGCCGAAAGACCCAGCGCCCCAGGTTGGCAAAGAGGGTCTCAATTTGGTTTCTGATGGTGGGCATGATTTGGGTCCATGGTTGAGGTGAAAGAGGCATAGACGCACACCCCACTACTACATAATATTACTGTTAATACAATAATTTACAAATATATATACCATCCATGATATGTTGACGATTCCAAATCTATCCGAAACACACGCTATACAAGCCGACGCAGATCGGAGATATATAGTAAGGGGGGAGAGTGGATGATTTTCAGAATAATAAACAAAAGTTTACAGAGTTACGTCGCCTAGCAGAACAGGCGCTTCTTGGACGCCCGGTAAATGGAGAGAGACTCGGCGTATCGGATGCCAATCATCTGATACATGAAATCCAAGTTCACCAGATAGAACTGGAGATGCAGAATGAAGAGCTGCGTCGAATCCAGCTATAACTGGAGAAGGCACGTGATGAGTATGTGCAACTCTATGATTACGCTCCGATAGGTTATCTAACCCTCAATGAGCAATGGATTATTGAAAAAGCCAACCTGACCTTTTCGAGCATGCTCGGCATGGATCGTCTGGAGTTAATCAACAGCCGCCACTTGAAACGTCGAAGAGCCTAAAGAGTTCAGGATCCCCCATCCCGGTCAGAGCCTTGAGATCGGCACTTGCTAGCTTTAGCAGGACTCGGGCATGGTCAAGATCGCTCATATAGCACCCTACCCTCGCGCATGGCATGAGCAATAAGGTGGTTGGTAGCATCACGCCACTGTGATACCTCTTCGACAGTGGAGAGCACGATATCGACCGGAATACGTATTCTAGACAAGGAGCGTTCCAAACGAGTCAGGGGCTTACGGCGACTGTTGTGGGGACCGTAGCTCTCGCTTGTGATGACCAGTAGATCCACATCAGAATCTGGCTTCGCGTCGCCACGGGCATAGGAGCCGAACAAGATGATCTGTTCCGGGTGGATGGACTCGGTGATACGAGTTCTCATAAGCTCTAGATCCGCTTCAGTGACGGTCATAAGACGTTCCTCAACAAGAGAGAGCTACCCAACATCGTTAGAGGCAAACGGTCTGTGGAAAGACTCTCAGGCCAGTATACACCCTTCGGGTATGAATCTCATGCGAGATGATTGTGTCACTGTCAGGACATGCTATGAACAGCAGGGTACTAGATGTCTATGTCAAGCCGGGTCAAAAATCTGCAAGAAGCGCAGCCAAAAAGCGTCTGGCGGCAAAATGCTCAATTTCGTCGAAAAAGAAAAAGGGAGCAAGGGCGTCGAAAAGCGTCGAAACGTCGAAAGGGGTAAGGTCTAAGTGATTGAAAAGATGGCGTCCCGTAGGGGAGTCGAACCCCTGTTGCCGGCGTGAAAGGCCAGTGTCCTAACCACTAGACGAACGGGACGCAATCGGACGAGATTGGGGCATGAGGTGCCCCTTTGTCCTGAAAAGCAAGCAGACTATATGCAATCCCGTCCGTGAGAGCAACCCGAATTATTCCGCACTGGACAAAAAAGCGGAAGTATTGCGCATCATCTTGGCCAGACTGGGCTCTTCCATACGCTTTGCCGCCTCTTCCAGAGGGAGCCACTCACGGTCACGAAAATCTTCCGCCCACACCTTCAACTCTTCGGTAACGCGCATCACGTAGACTTTGACGGCGCAGGTTCCACCCCACTTTTGGTATGCATAATCGCCGATGACACCGGGCAGCACATCTCCCTTAATACCGGCCTCTTCCAGGGCCTCTTTGGCAGCAGAGTCGGCCGGGGTCATATTGGGTTCGGCGATGCCCTTGGGAATTACCCAACGTTTTTTCTTACGCGAGGTGATAAGCAGAATCTCCAACCGGCCTCCCTGCCCCTTACGAAAGGGAATGACGGCAGATTGATTGTAGTAGTAGTCGGGATGCTCTCTCATGAGATGGACCTCCGTTATCGGCCTAGGTATGATAGGCATCGCAAATCTCAAGGCGACTTGGCGCTAGCAGGCACTTCAACAGATGGATGATACAATGAAACTGGAACTGATCGGCTACAAAATCTGCCCCTATGTTCAGCGTTCGGTCATCACGGCGCTACACAAGAAGGCCGACTGCACGATAACCTACATACAGCCCACCAACAAGCCAGAGTGGTTTGAGGCTCTATCACCAATGGGCAAGGTGCCGATTCTGCGCGTCGGGGATGAAGCAACCGGTATTTTCGAGTCAGCGGTCATCAACGAACTGCTGGATGAGTTGACCGACGCACCACGCATGTTGCCGGAGGATCCGGTAGAACGGGCTCGCTGTCGAGCCTGGATCGAGTTTGGATCATCGTGTCTCGGCGATCTATCGGCCATCGCCACCGGTGCCGACGAGGAGGCCCATCAGGCAGGCATCAAGGGTCTGAATGACAAGCTGACCAAACTGGCATCGATGAACAGCCCCTCCCCCTATTTCAATGGTGCAGAACTGTCTCTAGTTGATACGGCGTTTGCACCGCTGTTTCAGCGCCTGATGGTCTTGGAGTCATCAGGAGAGCTTCTGTCATGGGCATCGTATCCAAAGGTGAAAGCGTGGTCGGATACTCTACTCTCAAACCGGGCGGTGGCGGAATCCCTGCCGGAGGGTGCCGAGCGTCTCTATCGGGGCTATGTGGTAAAGCGAAACGGTTATCTTGGGCAACGCATGGCGTCGGCTTCGTCATAACCTCCTGCGGCCTGCATCACCTGCTGCACGGTGGTATCGATATAATCCGGGTTAGGACGCTTTTAAAAGGGCCGCCACCAGCTTGGCGGCCTTTTTAGGTTCACAGCCCAGTGCATCACGATCGACAAGACGAATAATCACATGGGATTTCAAAACTCAACAGCCTGGAAATAGGCTGGCTATGCCTCGGAAAAACGCGCATCCCGGATCATCATCTGCACCGAGTCGCGCCCACGAAAGCTATTGACGGAGAGCGTGCCGCATAGATCCATGGTTGCGCCGACATTCATAAGCCCCTCTCCAAGCGGTCCTGGCCAAGCCCGAAAGACAATCCCATCAATGCGATTCCCCACACCATCCTCCAGAGAGCATTTAACATGGGCATCCTTCAGAATCCGCGCCTCGGCCATGCGCACGCCCTTTAACACAAAGACCGGCTCAGGATTGCCTGGCCCAAAGGGCTCCAGACGTTGCAATTGTTGAGTTAAAGCCATGTTGGCCGCCGAAAGAGGAAGCGCGCCATCCACCAGTAAGGTCGGCATAAACAGATCCGGATCATTGGCCTCGCAGATAGCCCGATCGAATTGCTCTTCAAAAGCGGGGAGGTTCTCCTCACGAATGGTGAAGCCCGCCGCCATTTTATGGCCACCGAAGTAGACCAGATGCTCTCGTGCCGCCACCACGGCCTCCAGCAGATCCACCCCTGGTATGGAACGGCCGGATGCTTTCCCCTCACCACTCTCCTCATCAATGGCCACCACAAAGGCTGGTCGATGATACTTCTCGACAATCCGCGAACAGACGATACCGATTACCCCTGGATGCCAGCCGCACCCGGCCACTACCAGCGCTGTATGATGTTCCAAAAGGCGCTTTTTTTCGATCAGCTCCAACGCCTCATCCAAAATGGTCTGCTCCAACTCCTGCCGCTCTCGATTGGTCTCATCAAGCAGTTCCGCCAGCTCTCTGGCCCGCCGTGGATCCTCGGTTGTGAGCAGCTCGCAGCCCAAGGCACCCATACTGAGTCGACCAGCAGCGTTAATGCGCGGACCAATCTGAAACCCCACCTGACCGACGCCCAGAGCCCCATTACGCAACTTCACGCCCACCTTTTCTATCAGTGCCAGCAGGCCGAGATTATCCCCCTGAGGGGCTCTCTTAAGGCCCGCCGCCACCAGTGGACGGTTGGCACCGACAATCCGGGCAACATCGGCCACCGTCCCCACCGCCACCAGATCCAACAACCGCCGCAGATCGGGCTCTTTCGGGTGGTCATCAACAGCGAACCAGCCCCGCTCACGCAGCGCCCGATTGAGCGCCATCGTCAAATAAAACGCCACACCTACCCCGGCCAGCTCCTTATGCGGAAACGTCTCATCGGCACGATTGGGGTTAATCACCGCCAGCGCCTGGGGCAACCCTTCAGGGTCTTGGCGATGATGGTCGGTCACAATCACTTCCAGCCCCAAAGCGGCGGCTTCATCCATGGCAGCGAAGGCCGACACGCCGCAATCCACCGTAATCAACAGCCGGAACCCCTCCTCATAGAGAGCACGCATGGCGTTGGGATTGGGGCCGTAGCCTTCGGTAAGCCGATCGGGTATATAGACCCGAATGGGCATATCCAGCGCCCGAAAATAGCGCGTCAACAGTGCTGATGAGGTGGCCCCATCCACATCATAATCACCAAACACCGCCAGAGGCTCCCCCTCCTCCACCGCCTGCACCAGCCGCGCCACAGCAGGCTGCATATCGGTCATCTCCATGGGATCGGCCAGACTGCGCATCGTCGGCGTGAGAAAGGTGCTGCCCTCCTCCCTGGTGGATAATTTGCGATGGGCCAAAATCGTGGAGAAGTGCGTCGAGAGTCCCAATTCAGCGGCTAGCGCTTCATGCATCGACGAGGATTCCGAACGCTGGACCCAACGCCGCTGGGAAAATGAGAGAGGTGGAGGCATGGTATGGGTCATTTCATCCACTGCTTGCGAAGTGCGGAGGCGCTCCAGGAGGGACCGACGCCCAGTTGACCAGAAGGCGCCCCACCCACCATGCGCTGCCACAGGGAGGGGTTGGCCCCAAGGTGAACCCACGGACAAGGTGCTTCCGGATCCCCAAGACCACGGCGATCCAATGCATAACTGGAGGCAATGATGAGACGCTGCCCACGGCGAACCAATGCATCAACCCAGGGAGCAATCAGTTGTGCATCAATACGCTCCAGGCGTGTCAGACGCTCTTCACGCATACCGTGACGCCCCAACAGCGCCGGAGAGATCAGATGCACCAGATGCCTGTCCGATCCATCACGACCACTCTCCCCATCACCCCGCGCCTCCATAGCCGACCAGATAGCATCCAAAGGCTCCTCTTCCGGCAGCAACACCGGTATCATGCCATTCATGCGTGCCAATCCGGCCAGCAGCGGCTCCGGGCTCCAACAACAGGATTCATCCGGGCCAGTATCGGCAACCGAGTCGGAGTGATCCCCCACACCAGGCCCAATTCCCCATAACCACGGCGCATTCAGCACCAACCGCCCCTCTCGGGAGCGGGCACGGTTCACGGGGGCACGGGCTACCATCAATTGCGCCATCATCAGCGCCTCATGAAGCGGCTTGGCCTCCTTCTCATCCGGCAAAAAATCCGCCATTGAGGCCCCTTCCAGTCGCGCCAATGAGGGCACCGGGGCGGTCACATCCAACTCTGAAGAGAGAAACAGGTGGGACTCCGGCCCAAGATGCAACAACCAGTCAAGTCGCTCCAACTCCGGGCGCAGATAGTTGGCCAGCCCCCGGCACTCATCGGCACTTTGGCCGGTGCGATGGGGCGACAGAAAGAGCAGCTTGTCGCGTTTTCGTTTGATATGGGTAAAGGCAAGACGTGCCCAGGTTCGCCGGGGATCCGGCTCCAATCCACACCCCAATGCCGCCAGATACCCGACAGAGGCCTCCGGGACATCAAAGACAGCGCGCCAGCGTCCGCCCTCTTCCGGCTGGAGATCGGCCTGCCAATTCAATGCCCCAGTGGGGTGGCCAGCGGCCAGAAGATCCGCCAGATGGGACATATACGCCCCAAGTGGTGGATCCTCCGGCGCGGTAAGTCCGTCGATCAGCAGTAGCGCCGTCATCGGGGGCGCAGCCGGATCAGGAGAGATTTTCGATGCGGATCAGACGAGGCTCTTCACGCACAAAATCGAGCTTCTTGATCTCCGCCAA
>JADFWT010000005.1 GCA_015233785.1 Magnetococcales bacterium | reverse complement strand
CCAACTCCCGATTCACGATTGAAGTGGGATGGTTGAACATATTATCCTGCGGATCCCATGGTTTATCCGGCAGGCCATGTTTTTTCCTCAGTTTTGACAGTTCCTGCTCTCGCTGGCGCTGCTCGGCTTTCTCCTGTGCCTGTTGTTTAGCCTCTTCACGCCTTTTTCTCTCCCGCGCTTACGTTGGGCCTTGATGGAGGTCGGGTGGTCAATGCTATCTCCTCGGTGAGCAAGTAGGGCTTTGAGCCAGAAAAATAGCGCAAAACGAGCGGTTCATCGACGCCATGCCGATGAATAAATAACCAAAAAAACGGCTAGGATTGACAGGGTGGATTGCAATTGAAAAAATGGGGTTTACATGGGGATAAATTTTTCTATAATCAAATACATATTGATAAGGTTACATGATGTATCGCGTTCGAATTTTTGGCGCAATTATTATATCAAATCTCGCCGCTGTATCCGAGATAAAATGAGTATTGATTACTTTTTTTATGGGGTTCGTGCTGTTTGGTGTTTCAGTGAGCAACCAAACGCTGTGATATCCATGGGTTGGGGCTTTTGATGAAATTGGGATGGGGTGCTGAATGGGGGGATGGGTCCGCATTTTTGAGTGCTGTTTTGGGGCAAAGAGACCATCACGGTGGCAACGATCCTGAAGCGCTTCCCGCGCCCAACGTTCTTCAGAACGATTTGATCCAAACTCGTGAGGACTTTGATATGGAAGGTGTTCGGGTATTTTCTGAGGAGGCGTTTCCGGGTGAAGCCGATCAGTATGCCTCCATTTTTGCAAAAGAGATGATGGCCAAAGGCCGTCAAGAAGGTGAGGCTCGGCTTCTTCTTGCACAACTTCAACAGCGTTTTGGAAACGCTTCCCTCCCAGTATCCTTTCCTCAGGGTGACCATCCCGGTCGCTCATAACCCACTGAGTAGAGGATATCACCATGACCAAGAAGACCCCATTAAGAGAGCGCATGATCCAAGACATGGAGCTGGCTGGCCTCACGCCTCGAACGCAGCAGACCTACATCTACGCTGTTAGAAAGCTTGCTGCCCACTATCGCCGCGCCTTTGAGTCAGGAGGTCCGTCATGATTGAACTCGCCGATGTTATTCGTCGTTTCTCGGGGCGTTATCTGAAAGCTTATGGGGCTTCCACGCTTGCTTCCCATAACGCGCCATCAAGGCCGTCATGCAGTGCCGAACCGAGGAGAAGGGTGGACGCAACAGCTCATCTATCATCCTCACGTCCACTGTCTGGTCACCGGCGGTGGGCTCCAGGAGGAGAATGAAGCCTGGCATCCGGCGCGGAAAAACTTCCTCATTCCCGTCAAGGTGCTTTCACGGTTGATCCGGGGAAAAGTGATGGACACCCTGAAAAAGGTGCGACCGGATCTTTGTCTACCGACATCAGCCTGGACGCGAGAGTGGGTGGTTTACGCCACCCACTGGGTACAGGGTGAGAAGGCGGTGCTGGAGTATCTGCTGGCCCGATATGCCTTCCGCATCGCCATCACCAACTGCCGCATCATCAAGCTTGATGATGATACCGTCACCTTCCGATACAAGGATCGCAAACGCAACCGATGGCGGAGCTGCGCGGTGACCGGCGAAGAATTTATGCGCCGATTCCTCCAGCACGTCCTTCCCAAAGGGTCCCACAAGGTCCGATATGGCGGCTTATGGCATCACCCGCGGCGCAGACTGGTGGCGAGAATTCGGCTTCTTCTGCAACTGGAAAAACCGCCTTCCATCAAGCCCCCAGAAAACGATGCCGGCGATCAGAAACCACCGAAAGATCCCATGAAATGCACGCACTGCGGCAAGGGACATCTCATCCTAATCCGGCGCATTGAGAGGAAAAGAGCCATGGCTCCCTGATCTTATCGGTATCACACAAATGCGAATTGAAGTCGCCCCTGAAGCCTTCGTCAGGGGTGCAGGGAGGCTTTGTCCTGAGCGTTGCCATTCTTGTGATTTTATGACGAATGGATCAAACTATAGCCAAATACGCTCCTCATCAATACGTCCCTGAAGGCTACGGGACTCTTTTGCTGGTTAGCTGACGGAAGATCCACAATCATCATCCCAGGATTTCCGGGTAAAAAATCCATATCAAGGGTGCAACCTGTATGGTGGGCGTTCAGTCCCACAAGGTTTTGGTGTCGGCTGCGCGATACAAAAAGCCTTAATTCGTTATTTGTTTGGAACACCAGCGCTGCCAGACATCACGATAGGCGTGCTCTACCGCCAGAGCATAGGCGGCATGGTCCCCCAATATGGAGGCGTCAAATCGCTCTCGAAGCGATGTGCTCAGATCAGCCAATTCTTGCAGATTTTTTGCCTTGCGTATGGCGATCTGAACATACTCTTCCGGGGAGTGGGCCACCCAATCATCCATATCTAGATGCGTCATATAGGCTGCGAGCAGACGACTGTTCATGCAATCACTGCTCCAGGCCACCAATGGCGTTCCCATCCGCAGCGATTCAAGGCCGGTAATGCTGGCGCTGGCCGGGTAGGTGTCGAGTTGAAAGTCGATCTCATTATAGACCTTTAAGTGCTCCTCCTGAGTGGACCACCCTTTCAGATGCACCCGCGCCATATCCACACCGCATTGTGCAAATTGGTCCATGATTTTCTTCGTGAAGTAACGCATGTTGCGATTTGGAAGCTTAAGAATAAAACGACTCTCAGGAATTTTGCGCAGCACCTCTCCCCAGAGCGGTATGACTGGCTCCGTTAACTTATTTGGGCGCACCATCGCGCCCATCGTAATGTAACCATTTTTAAGGGCAGGCAAAGGCCCAACGTCTGGTGATGGACAGAATCCCATCAAATGTGCCCCACAGGGAAGATGATAGATCTGCTCGGCGAAATGACCGGTCTGCGCTTCGGGTATCATGTGGATATCGGAGAAGAGGTAGTCTATCTCAGTGAGGCCGGTTCCATGCAGATAGCCCCACGCAGAGATCTGTACGGGAGCCGGACGCCGCGCACAAACTCGCAATCGATTGTGCACCGCCTGCCCGGACAAATCGATCAATATATCCACCTGATCCTTGCGAATGAGCGCTTCCAATTCATCATCGGACAGATGCCCCACCTCACGCCAATGCTTCGCCGCCGCCCTGAATTTCTCGGTTACAAAATCATCCGAGACCGTTGTTGAGCTGCGATAGATGATCACCTCATACGCCTCAGGATTGTGATGAAGAATCGGCGCGGCAAAGGCGTAGGCCGCCGAATGGTCATAAAAATAGCCTGAGATATACCCAATGCGTAATTTCCGCTCAGGATCCGGGGTGTTGTTGTGGGTCTCCGTAACGCCCAAGTCACCAAACTGCTTCCCCCAACGTCGCCGCTCCGCCTGAATCTCAGCATCATCCAAATAGGGCGTATGGTCCATGGTAATCACTAGATTAGAGTGCACCATCTCTGCGTCGGGATGTCGACTTAAATAGTCCCGGTAGAGCTTGATCACATCGTCAAAACGGCACTGCTCAAGAAGCGCATTACCCATCTCAACACAGACCATCAGGGTATCCGGTTGAACAGCCTCAGCGCGTTTTAAATAGTCTATGGCCTGCTCAAGCTCGTCATGCTCCTTAAAAAACATGCCGATATTGACCAGCAGCTCAAACCGTTCCGGATCCAGTGAGAGTGCCTTCTCATAGCAAACTTGCGCCTCCTCCATACGCCACTGCGCCTTCAGCAAATTGCCAAGATTATTCAGCACATCCACCTGATCCGGACGAAGCTCCAGTGCCCGTCGAAACATCGGCTCTGCCTCATCATACGCCTTACGGTCCAAAAGCAACCGTCCCAGTTGCCCCAATGCATGCACCTCTTCTGGGGTGATGGCCAACAGGCGTCGATAGTGCTGCTCCGCTTCATCAGGCCGCCCCATCTCACGTAATACCTGGCCGAGATTAAGAAGCACCGGGGCCAGATGGGGATCCACTGCCAAAGCCTGATTCAAGTACGTTTCCGCTATCGGGAACTGGCCGCACTGTTGGGCCAGAACCCCCATAAGACGCAACGCATCCACCTGCCTGGGATCCGCCGCCAATATTTGCCGATAGATCCCTTCTGCCTCTTGCAGGGCGCCCGATTGATGGTGTTGCAGCGCTAACTTCAGGGCTTCGGCCATGGTCATGGCACCATTTTGGGGCTGAGGCATGGAAATCTCCGTTAGAGCTTTGGGCAGGGCATTCATTCAATCTACCATCTCCATTAAAGTACACGCCGCCGTAGGTAAGCGCCATATGGCGGGACTGTAGTGGTATAATTGAAACGTACATCTCGATAAGTTTGTCTCACGAAAAACAGGCTCCTCGCTGTTTCAAGTGGGTTGAAGAGGTATAATGAGCTTCATCCATTTTACTGGGAGCTGGCACCTATACAAAAAAAATGTACCACAACCTCTTGAAATCACCATTTCCCATCCACATATATAGAATAACGATGGGAGGTGCCAATTTCCCCCGTAATGGCCTCCCATCTATATATATCGACCCTTGTATCTTGGGAAGCGGTGTCATCGGTTCGGCACAAGTTGAACCCTAGGAATTGATGATAGAGCGACTTGAACGCAAGAGTCTGGGCAACACCGGACTGGGACATGCGCCATTCCAAGAAGGGGTCTCTCTCTCCATGCACACCTCAACCGCGATCCGGGCCATTATCTGGCCCGGATCCACTCTTTTAATAAACGTCCTGTTCAACAGCTTTGATCTGGATGGCAAAAACGGCCCCTATTCAAGCCATTTCCCAGTGCCATAACACGCGTTTTACAGATTCAAGCTGCCTCGGTTGATTCATTTTGCCATTCGAGGTGCGTTTGAACAGATTCGATGAGCTGATTTCGATGGATCGGTTTGCTCAGGTGTCCATCGCACCCGGCTGAAAGACTTCTCTCCTGATATTCACGCATGGCGTGGGCCGTCAAAGCCAGAATGGGCGTTCTTGCCCGCCCATGCTCACTTACCACGGAGATCGAATCACCCATCTGTTCAGACAATTGCGACAGATGGCCAACTCAAGACCGGTGCCGCCGAATTGTCGTCCAATAGAGACATCTCCCTGTTTGAATGGTTCGAAGATGAGTCGCTGCTTCTCACCGGAAATGCCGATTCCCGTACGCAACAGTTCAAATCGGGCGTGTTTCAGGACCAATGAGCTACGTTGCGTTGGGGCAGGCATCACGGCCACTCCTCAATCAGATCTATGAGACTGGATGGCGTGTTCTTGGAATCTGGACGGTCAGAACGCCATCTTCAATCTCAGTTTTCATATTGGTTGGATCAATATCATCCGGTAGTGTAATTGCTTTATTAAAACGACTGCTGAAACTCCGTTGACGAACGACGTACCCTCCAAACTTGTCCCTGTTATGGGACATGTCATCACGTTGATGGCCCTCATAGTCTATGACAAGCTGACCATCTTGCACATTCACCTGGAGGTCTGACAGGACCGTATTGGGAACCTTGCCGCTGATCACAACCTGATCTGGTTCCACCTGCACCTCAAAACCGCTTATGGAACTCACCCCATAAGGTGTGTGCATGGTGGATTGAACTTCTGGTGTATGCTTTGAAGAAGATTGTCCGTGTATAACCCATCCCTGAACGGCAATGATGGCCAACAGAGATAGAATAACGGTTCTGATCCCCCATTTGAGATGAGGAGAATCTCGCCATTTTTGACTGTTCCAGTGCGTGCTCATGTTTGTCCCTCCGTCTTTTCGACTCTGCAGGAAGATTGGATGGAGATCTGGTCATGGCTAGGGATTCAGCGCCACAAACAGTGGATCACCATCCCGAAGCACCTTGGCCAGGATCGTTTTTTCCTTCCTCAGGCGTTTCACCAACTTAGCGTACCTCCGCCGTGAATCGATTGGTTTTCTGTTCAGACTCAAAACAATATCTCCACTGCGAATGCCAGCCTTGGCTGCTGGTGAACCGCTCTCTACGGCTACGACCACAACCCCTTCAATCTGCCTCCCAATCTCCATTTGACGACGCATCTTTTGGGTCAGCTCTTGAATTGTTAAATCGAGCGGATCTGAGTGGGGCGCTTCACTCCTATGCGCCACTTCCATCTCTTCTGAAGGCATTTCTGCCACTTTGATGCGAAGGCTCTTTTCCCGGCTATCACGCAATATGCGCATCGAAGCCCGAATGCCGACCTCTGTGGTTGCAACAATGGCGGGTAGATCACGCATCTTGCGTACGTTTTTACCGTTGAATGAGAGAATGACATCACCAGCCTCTAGTCCTGCCTGGGCAGCTGGCCCATCTTCTACGATCTGGGCAATCAATGCCCCTTGCGGCTCATCCAGACCCAAGGCAGAAGCCAACTCGGCCGTGACGTTCTGAATGCTGATGCCAATCCATCCACGCGTGACATGCCCGGATGTTTTGAGCTGTGACACCACACTTTTAGCCATATTGACTGGTATGGCGAAACCTATACCCATATAGCCGCCTGATCGCGAAAAAATAGCGGTATTGATGCCCACGACACGGCCTTGTAGATCAAAAAGTGGACCGCCGGAATTTCCTGGATTGATCGCCGCATCGGTCTGCAAAAAGTCGTCATAAGGCCCGCTACCGATAGATCTGCCCTTGGCGGAAATAATGCCGGTGGTGACCGTTGCTTCAAGGCCAAATGGATTGCCGATAGCGACCACCCATGCCCCGACCTTTATGGCGTCAGAATCTCCGAGTTGGGCGACCGGAAGCTTATGTTCTGAATCAATCCGAATCAGAGCTAAATCGGTTTTTGGGTCACTGCCGATGATGCGCGCCTTGAACTCTCGCTCATCCGCCAGACGCACCTTGATTTCATCTGCGCCTTCGATGACGTGATGATTGGTCAAGATGTAGCCATCACGATCGATAATAAAGCCGGACCCCATGTTGCGGGTTTGGTGCTCTCGCTGCGGCATTTGATCCAAAAAGGGCTTGAAGAACTCCTCAAACGGACTGTTCCTGAAAGGATTGATGGGAATATCAGCTTGTCCACTGCGAATCTTTTTACTGGTGTGAATATTGACCACCACTGGTTTTAGATTCTCCACAATCCCAGTCAGGTCAGGCGTAGGACGCGCCATCAATTCCGATGTAAACAAAGAACATGCAAGCACCACAATGCACATCATCGGCGTAAAAGAGCGCAGAGATCCTTTACGTTTGTAACGTTTAGCAATCAAACGTACAGGAACATATTTAGGCTCATATTTATCTGGATGCTCTTGTTGTGATGAAAGTCTCATCACCACGTAGAGTAAAAGCGCAGAAAAAGCGAACATCATAGCGAGCACCAATACAGAAGGAGCATTAAAATCTGATACCATGATGCTATTCCATATCATCACATCACCTCCTGATCTTGAATTTCTTTTCTATAGGACGCTTCATCTCCATATTCTGAGAAACCATTATAATATCGATGATCTTTTGTTGATTCTTTCCTGTGCTTTATAGGGCACCAATATTGTTCAGTTCGTCCTGCAATTTCTTGAACATAAGACAATACACCATTGCCATATCCACAATAGACACAGTTCAACTTTTCAATCAAATCAAGATAAGAGAGCTTGTGTCTATCAATGATGATGTACTCAGACCTGTTCACCAAGGGTAGGCCGTAAATAGGAAAACAGATGGATTGGTATAGAGTCGCCATCAGATCCAACAGAGCCAACGGTATAAAAATGGACCAAATGACAGGAGCGGTCATGATCTTCCCGATCAAAAGAAACCATCTGCTTCTCAACATTCTCTCGAAGGAGAAACCCGCGATTACACCAGAAATCGTCTCCATGGTTCGACCCTCCAACTGATCAAGACACAAAGCGACGGCTGCCGGATCACAGGAGTATGCGCGGCAAGACTAAAGTGTGCCTTATGTTATATTTTTGTTTGAATGGATCAACGCCAAATACTCAGGCGTTGATCCATTCGTGCAAAAGAGAGAGTAGTCGAGGATTGGGAAGTCGAAAGCTCCCCGGTCCTCATCAGTTGACCTTGACTTCGATAGCTCGAGGCTTGGCCTCTTCCAGCTTGGGCAAGATCACGACCAATACCCCGTTATTGTAAGAGGCGCTGATATGCGAGGTATCCGTCGTGTTAGGCAGCTGGAACGAGCGGCTGAAATGTCCATAAGGCCGCTCAATCCGGTGATAGCTGTCTTTGTTCTCAATATCGGTAAACTTGCGCTCGCCTGAGATGGTCAGTTGGCCGTTGTCAACGTTGACCTTGATATCTTCTTGCGTCATGCCGGGCACATCGGCCTGGATCATGATCTGGTTCTCATCTTCCCGGATATCAACCCGCATAGGCCAAGCCGCCATTTGTCCGGTTGAGTCTTCCACATCCCGATCAAAAAGACGGTTAATTTCATGCTGGAGTGAACGAAAGTTCCGAAAGGGATCATAGGTAGCGATGGTAGACATTTTGACCTCCTGTAATTCATGTGATGCTTAAATGATCTAAGCCGATTTAGGCGGCCTCCCTGAGCATAGATATAGGACCTGATTCTGAGGTTTCAAGAGTGTGGAGCAATTTTTTTATAGATATGTATACAAATGAAATTGTTATATAAATATCTGCATTTTCCAAAAAAGAAAGAAGCGTCATGATCATTCGACGAACATCGTTCAACACCAGCCTCCTGGTGATAGGGCTGGCTCTCCTTGCGCTCTAGTTCCGCCCTGTGAGTTACCATTTTCTTGCCCAGATGTCGGCCCCCCCGCCTCGTCACGGCGCGGGGTAATCTGGCTGAAGATGAACAAAACACCATTGCTCTGTTCAAGACAGTTATCGTGACGTCGAATTGGAGGCAAGGAGCACAACAAACCCTATCGGTCGTTTTGGGAGGACGTTGATTATCCCTCGACCACTTGAAAATATCATCCGAAACACCTACCTGATGATTAAAGGAGGACGCCATGTTCGGATGGACACATACGATTAATAAGGTTAGGGCCATTGATAAAGAGAGGGCCTTGACCCGGAAATTTGCCAATGCAACTCAAACCGTGTTGCTGTTTGGAAGCATGGCGGCTCTTATGGGCTGGATGCTGGCAGGTGAGGATGGCGTCTGGTGGCGCTCTGGGGGGGGGTGTTGCAGAGGCTCGACAGAAGGGAACTGACCGGTGTACTCGCCCATGAGATCAGCCATATCAAAAATGGCGATACCCGCGTGATGACGCTTGCCGATCTGTTTCGTCGGCTAACCCTTGCATGGTCAACGCTGGGCCAGATTCTTTTCTTGTTGATGCTGCCTATCATGTATCTGAATGAGGCAACCCTGTCCTGGATTGCTTTTGGAATTCTGCTGGCTGCACCAAGTGTGAGTGTTCTGCTGCAATTGGCGCTCTCTCGCACTCGGGAGTTCCAAGCTGACCTGGATGCGGCCACCCTGACCGGAGATCCCCAGGGGCTGGCCTCTGCCTTGAGGAAAATTGAACAGCCCAAACGGAGTCTCTGGAACCGGATTCTGTTTCCCGTGGGTGCCCCTGGAAACTCAGATTGGCTGCGTACCCATCCCAATACTGGAGAGCGGATTAAAAGGCTCCTGGAATTAACCAAAGCACCAGAAATCGTTTCTCCTGCCTATCCAATGATGAGACCGGCTTATCCGATGGGTAGAGCAAAAATTCTGCCTCGTCATGGCCGTTTATATGATTCTCCACTAACCCGTCGGATGCTGTACCGGTTCAATGGCGGGATGATGTAAAAAATTCATAATTCTCTTGAAACCGACCAAAAAGATCGTTATCCAATATCTATGGAGGGAGCGTACTGGACGCTTCACCCCAGAAAGGACATTTATGGGATATTAGCTAATACGGAGAGCCTTTGATGACGACTACGTCCGTTGCCATTACTCGTTCTTCGGATCTTGTTGCATTCGACAACAGTTCCGGGTTTCAAACATTTTTTCAGCAGGCCATGAATGCTCCCATGCTGTCTGCCGAAGAGGAGTTTCAACTTGCCACGCGTTACAGGGAATGTGATGACCTGGACGCCGCCCACAAGCTGGTTCAATCCTACCTGCGTCTGGTTCTTAAAACCGCTCGGGAATATCTCCACTATAAATTAAGCCTTCCTGATCTGGTCCAGGAAGGAGCTATGGGTTTGATGGTTGCCGTCAAACGGTTTGATCCCAAACGTGGTGCACGTCTGGCCACCTATGCCATCTGGTGGATTCGCGCTTCAATTCACGACTTTATTCTCCGCTCGTGGCGGATGGTCAAAATCGCCACCACCCAACTCAAACGCAAACTCTTCTTCAAGCTTCGACAAGCCAAAGCCTCTGCGGCTCCTCTCAACTATGACGAAGCGGCCGAGCTTGCAGAAAAATTCGGAACCGATGCCGAAACCATCCTGGAAGTAGATGACCGGATGGTCGGTGGTGATGTATCGCTCAACCAGCCGGTTCTGGATGATGCCGGTGAAATGATCCACCTGCTTGAGGATCAACGCCCCGATCAGGAGTATGAACTGCTCAGCATGCAGCAGAAAGAGCTGATGGCGTCTTTGATCCAACAGGGGATGGAGCGCCTCAATGATCGTGAACAGGTTGTGATCTCCGAGCGTCTTCTGGCAGAGGATCCCGCCACCTTGGCCATCCTATCCAAACGTTTCTCTGTGAGCAGGGAACGTATCCGTCAAATTGAAAAAAGGGGACTTGAGAAGCTGCGTACGTTTTTCCAGACAAAACCGGAAGCACGTGATCTGGTGCTTGGATCCTGACCTTTACCGTCACCCTTCGTCATATCCATTGATTATTTCAAATGCCCGGCTTGTGGTTGCAGGCCGGGCCGAATCTACACATGCACCGCTTGTGGTGAGATTCGCTGTGGCTCACCGAACTGTACCGGCACCGAGCACAGCGTGGCGTGGTGGTGTCATTTAAAAAAATGCATCCCCCCTCTTGAAAAGCCGCTTTTCGACCTTATATCCCAGACTGACGTTGGCTTCTTATGGTGCTGAATCCAAGAGAACATCACGTCTGTATCGATATGTCCAACCATCGACAGAAATGAAATAGCCAGGTTGTGACGTGCTATTTCCAGTGCGAGTTAGATAAGGAGGTTGATTATGGGAAAAGTGATCGGTATCGACCTGGGAACGACCAATTCCTGCGTGGCCGTGATTGAAGGCGGTGAACCCAAGGTGATCGAGAACAGTGAAGGCGTTCGCACCACGCCATCCTTTGTGGCGTTCGCCAAGGAAGGAGAGCGTTTGGTGGGACAAGCTGCTAAACGGCAGGCGGTCACCAACCCGGACAACACCCTTTTTGCCATCAAGCGGCTGATTGGTCGTCGTTTTGATGATCCCATGACCCAAAAAGATCTGGATCAAGTACCATTCAAAATTGTTAAAGCAGACAATGGCGACGCCTGGGTGGAAGCGAATGGACGGAAGATCAGCCCCTCTGAAGTCGCCGCCATGGTGTTGCAGAAGATGAAACAGACCGCCGAAGATCATCTGGGTGAAAAGGTGACCGATGCAGTGATCACGGTACCGGCTTACTTCAATGATGCCCAGCGGCAGGCTACCAAGGACGCCGGACGTATTGCCGGTCTTAATGTCCTGCGCATTATCAACGAGCCCACGGCCGCTTCCCTGGCATATGGTCTGGACAAGAAGGGCGGACAGACCATTGCCGTCTACGACCTGGGCGGAGGCACCTTTGATGTCTCCGTCCTGGAAATCGGTGATGGTGTCTTCGAGGTCAAGGCCACCAATGGCGATACCTTCCTCGGTGGTGAAGATTTCGACAAGGCGATCATTGATCATCTGGCCGATGCGTTCGAGAAGGAAAATGGCGTCGATCTCAGAAGTGACACCATGGCGCTGCAACGTCTCAAGGAGGGGGCAGAGCGAGCCAAGATCGAACTCTCCAGCTCCACACAGACCGATATCAATCTGCCGTTCATTACCGCAGATGCCAGCGGGCCAAAACATCTTAATCTAACCCTTTCCCGTTCACAGCTAGAGACTCTGGTGGAAGGGCTGATTCGGCGCACATTGGCCCCCTGCCAAACAGCACTGAAGGATGCCGGAGTAACCACTGCCCAGGTAGACGAAGTGGTGTTGGTAGGTGGTATGACCCGCATGCCAAAAGTGCAGCAACTGGTGACGGAGTTCTTCGGCAAGGAGCCGAACAAGGGGGTCAATCCCGACGAAGTGGTGGCCAGCGGTGCAGCCATTCAAGGTGGGGTTCTCCAAGGGGAGGTTAAGGATGTCCTGCTGCTGGATGTGACGCCGCTTTCACTGGGTATTGAGACCATGGGGCAGGTGTTCACTCGGTTGATCGATAAGAACACCACCATTCCCACCAAGAAGTCGCAGGTCTTCTCCACGGCGGTGGATAATCAACCTGCGGTGACGGTGCGCGTGGCCCAAGGGGAGCGGGAGATGTTCTCCGACAACAAGCTGCTCGCCCAGTTCAATCTTGAGGGGATTCCACCGGCTCAGCGCGGCATGCCTCAGATTGAGGTGACCTTTGATATCGACGCCAACGGTCTGGTGCAAGTCTCCGCCAAGGATCTGGGAACCGGCAAGGAGCAATCGATTAGTATCGAAGCCTCCGGTGGGCTTAGCGAGCAGGAGATCGAACGCATGGTGCAAGATGCCGAAAGCCATGCCGATGAGGATGCCAGCCGTCGTAAGTTGATCGATGCTCGCAATCAGGCGGATTCCCTGGTCTACGCCACCGAAAGCAGCCTCAAAGAGCACGTTGAAAAACTGGACGGTGACGTGAAGCAGTCCATTAAAACCGCCATCTCAGAGCTCAAATCGGTGATGCATGGAGACGATGCCGAGGTCATCGAATCCAAGACTCGGGCCCTGACGCAGGCTTCCATGAAATTGGGCGAAGTGATCTATGAGGATTCTGCTGCTCAGCAAGCCGGATCACCTGGTGGTTCATGCGCCTCTGGAACATGTGGGGCAGGGACTGAAGCCAGCAATGACCATGTGGTTGAGGCCGAATACGAGGAGGTTAAATCGGACTCCAGGGCAGCCTAATCCCCCATGCCATTCATCCCCCTCTCCCCCTCTCTGCCCGTGCCGAGAGGGGGATTTTTTTTCTACAAAGGGAGGAACGAATTCATGACAATCTCATGGGCAGGGGGATGAGGTTGTGGGTTGAAATTGAAAGATCCCCCAAAACCGGATGTATGGTTACCATTGTGCCCCGTAAAATCGGAAAACCATTCAGCAGCTCCTGAAGTGCCAGACCTCTCTCCGAACAAGCGGCTGAACAGTTCTTCAAAATTGACGCCGGAGCCGGTCTGGTGAAATTCAAAGCCTCCATTTCCCTCATAGCCTGGAGCTCCGTTAAACGAGCCACCATGTTTCCAGTAAGCATACAGCTGGTCATACTCTGCACGTTTATTATCATCACCGAGCACCTCATACGCTTCTGAAACCTCCTTGAAGCGCGCTTCATGATCCCGGCCCTTATTGACATCAGGATGGTGTTTGCGCGCCAGGGTGCGAAAGGCGCGTTTAATCTCATCCTGTCCGGCGGATTCATCCACACCCAGGACTTTGTAGTAATCCTTGAATTCAGCGCCCATGACACACTCCTTATTCAACGTCTCTTGACTGGACTCCAGAAGCTCACCTTTTTCCAAAGAGACGGTTTATCTTGGCGGCCGCATGACCCCACCACTCATCCATCACGGCCTTCCAGGATCGTTTTTCCAACCGAACGGTTCTTGTGACATGGGTGTCATCATGGACCATGATTTGTCGTGGTTTTGCTTCATCGCTTTTGGGGATCATCACGGTCAACACCCCACGACGTACAGATGCCTTGGTCTTATCCAGCAATAACCCATCCTGTAGATGAAAGGTGCGCAGAAATGCGCCACTTGCCCACTCTTTTCGACGAAACGGATTGTTTTTTCGGTGACTGTAGTAGCGTATTCCACGAATTGAAAGACAGCCCGGTTCAATGGTGACACGCAAGTCTTTTTGGTGGATGCCCGGCACATCAATTGAGAATGTGATCTTGCCATGGTCCTCAAGAATATCAGTCCGAATACTCATTGGACTGGCAGTGGAAGAGAGTCCATAAGGTGCGGATGGTACATTCCATATAGGACGGACCGACCCGACACCGCACCCGGCAAGGGTGGATCCACAGGACATATTCAACATGTTCCCCTCCTTTTCCGAATACGAGAATGGATGATGCGCACGACATCGATTCGTCATTGCCTATCCTTGAGATAGGGATTCGATTTCTAATTTCAAGAGGAGATGGTCGAAATACGTTTTTAATCTCTAATCTGGGTCCAATGGAGCACATCAGACGCACACCAGGCCAAACCCAACCTGCTCTTTCCACAATCAGTTGATATGGACCACGGCACTCTCCAGTACCGACACAATCTCAACTGGTTCACCCCGAGGGCGCACGGAAAGCACCCGCGCCATCTCGGCCCAGGTGGCCAGATCCACTGAGATATAAGCCCCAGCAGCCAAGACCATGGCGCGAAAGCCTGAGGAGAGCCTCCGATCCAGCGATCTCAGCTCCGTGGTAGCGCGCTGGGAGGCATTTTCGATCTTCTTTAAAGAACGATCGCCACGTCGCCCCACATCCTCCAGAGTAGCCACCACACGCTTGCCGACCTCTACGGCGAGGCGGACGGAGTATTGGCGTTTCGTACTGGACATTATTCCCACTTCAGGAGAAAATCGGGGACTATGTCAATCTTTGATATTGGAGGCCAAAATGGGCACCAACGTTAGTCTAACCACTGAACTCGAAACCTTCGCACGCACCTGTGTAGCAGACGGGCGTTACAACAACGTTAGTGAGGTGGTGCGTATGGGGTTGCGCCTTTTACAAGAGCGAGAAGATCGTCGCCACCGATTCAACGCTATGCTAGATACAGTCCGCGATGAAGCTAAACGAGAAGGCGTTCATACGGCTAAAAGCGTGCTGGATGAGATGAAAACCATCATTGATAAAGCTGCCAAGTGAAAAGTCCTTCCGCAACGCTATCACCACAGGCCCGGCGCGATCTCATAGAGATTATCAAGTGGCTTGCAGAACGAAACCCTGATGCCGCATACGCTTCTCACAACTTTCTGGATGATGCATTGGGACGACTTGGGGATTATCCTGAAATAGGCTTCACCCGTGAAGAGTTGGCCGATCCGCCCGTCCAGTTTTTGAGCATGGCTGGATCTCCTTACATTCTGGTCTACGATGCCGATGAGAGGCCACCGTTGGTTCTTCGGGTTCTTCACGGGGCGCGTGATCTTCCTGAGCTCCTTCAGGATGATTAGCCGTTGGCATGCTCATTCATAGCTTCAAGAATGACCACCGAGCCATCACGGGGTGCGTAGGCGGCTCCCTGGAGCTGGTCGAACAGCGCCGGAAAGATCCGATTAACATGCGCCCTCGCTTGGTGTAAGCGCCCCCTTTGGCCCGACGACCAATACGACCCGTCTTGGCCCCGATGCGCACGCTGTCCACCACCAATAGGGATGGCCCTGATCGGCGATAGACAAACCGCAATGGTCCAAATCGATGCTCGGGAAAGTTGGAGAGGTTGATCCGCTTGCGATTGGTGCCCCATCTCGGTGCTCTGGGGGTTGGAATCGCCAACCAGAATCCATCCCGACTGCGAATGACGGTCCCCCGGTCGAATGTACGCACAATGTGTGGCGCTTTCAATTCGCAGATGCGCCAGGGTGGCGTCAATCTTTCGGGTCATCTCCTCCAGGCGGTTGTTGAAATGTGGTCAGATCAGCCATTTCTTGAATAACACCTTAAATGAGCGCATAATATATGCGTCTTTTATGTCCACTTTTCCTATGCATCTGGAGAGACACCATGTCTCAAGCTCAATTTGATGTCACAGCGCCAAAGCGTCCGGTCAACGTACGCATGAACAGCGATCTTGTCGCTCAAGCCAAATCCCTCAAGATTAACCTCTCACGGGAGCTGGAGGCCCACCTCGCTGAGTTGGTCGCTAAACGTCAACGTCAAGCCTGGAAAGAGGAGAACAAGGAGGCCATTGACCAGTACAACACCCGTATTTTCGAAGTGGATGTGTTCGGTAAACAGTTGAGACAGTTCTGATGGCCCAGTTCGACTTCTATCAATACAAAAAACGCGGCAAGCCGGAGATCTTTCTGGTGGATATTCAGAGTGATCTGCTGGATGACATGAACACTCGCGTGGTGATCCCCATTCGACCGCTGGACCCTGGGCAAAAGCCGATTCGCATTCTCCAACCCACCATTGAATGGGCGTTGGGAACCTACTACTTCTCCACCTCGGAAATGGCAGCCATCAGCACCGCTGAACTGAAACTAAAAATGGGCAATCTTAGCGAAATGCGTAGCGAGATCATTGCCGCCATCGATCTACTCTTTACCGGCATCTAATCACTCGATGATCAAGTTTTTCGGGCTTGACGCGATAGGAGGTGGTGACAACGTCATCCACACCGACTCCAAAGAAGGAGCGCCCCAAGGAACCAGCGCGGTCTCTTGGCTTTCCAACCAAATGGGAACTGGCATTGCACCTGTTGAATCAGTTTCGTGAACATCATGATTCGGTGACCGTCAAATGCGTTCTGGCAGATGCACTCTATGGTCATGCCGCTTTTGTGAATCTGGCGTCCTCCATCTTCGGTGGCGTCCAGGTCATCACGCAGCTTGGCACTTCTGGTCGATCATTGCCTCCTGATGCAACCGAACCAACTGGCCAACCTAAGGCACAAGCGACCCGCGTATACCGTTGGAAGTATGATCAATTTTGTTAGGCTCGAAGGGGTATTGACCGTTTGCCAGGATCTGGCCAAGTCGCCGGACCCGCAGCGACACCTTGAACAGATTACGACGGCCTTCCATGCGCTCTTCCAACTCAATGAATCGGGAAAGCATATGGTAGGGCGTGATCTTGGACGGTTGGAGCCTACGCCATCCTTGAAATATCACGCTGTAAAAATGTAGTGCGATGTGTCAAGCCCGAAAAACTTGATCATCGAGTGTGTTGGAAGAGAATGGATTAGATTGCTAGCTGCACGTTTTTCTCAGAATCATAATCGAATGACGGCCATTTTGTTCTGGGTCATATCGTGCATGGAATGGCCGATCCCCCCCACACCGAGTCCCGATTCACGACGTCCGGCAAAGGGCATCCAGTCGACGCGAAACGCCGTGTGGTCATTGACCATTACCGCCGTGGCATCCAGGTTTCGAACCGCCTTCATGGCAACGTTCAGGCGATCGGTAAACACGGCAGCCTGGAAGGCATAAGGGAGCGCGTTCGCTTGCTTGATGGCCGCATCAATCTGCTCATATTCGTAGACATTGACCACCGGGCCGAAGATCTCTTGTGTCGAAACACGACAGTCGCTGGAAGGATTCAACAATACGGTGGGCGCGTAGGTGGTTTTACCCAGGGGCTTTCCGCCACAAAGAAGGGATGCGCCTGAAGAGACCGCTTCATGAATCCATTCATCCACGCGGTTCACCTCCAGCGGTCGAATCAGTGGTCCACACTGGGTGGTCTCTTCAATGGCGTTGCCGACGTTCAGCTTGGATGCTTCCTCGGCTAATCGTTCGGCAATCTCTCCGGCCAAGTCGCTCGGTGCAAAGACCCGCTGAACAGAGACGCACACCTGCCCTGAGTGGTAAAAGCCCCCCTTCAAAATGGATGGAATCAGATGGTTTAGATCGACATCTCGATCGACGATAACCGGCGCAACACCACCATGCTCCAGAGCGCAGCGCGTTCCGGGGGCAAGCTTGGATCGCAGCATCCAGCCGACCTGTCCTGAACCGATGAATGAAAAAAACGCTACGCGTTTGTCGGCAATCATGCGTTCTGCTGTGGGAATATCGCATACTACGTTGCGAACCCATTCCTCCGGCAGACCTGCCTCATAGAGAATGTCAACAAAGGCGCGGCAGGAAAGAGGTGTGTCTGGAGCCGGTTTAACGAGTACCGGGCACCCCACGGCCACGGCGGGTGCCACTTGGTGTACGATCAGATTGAGCGGATGATTGAAAGCCGAGACAGTCACCACGGGGCCGATGGGTTCCCGCGTGGAGAAGGCGATGCGCCCGGCTCCAGCCTCGGTAAGATCCATGGGGATTTCCTGTCCGGTCATGTGGGATAGCTCACGGACACACCATTTTACACCCTCAATGGCGCGTGTGACCTCCACACGGGCATCAGCGAGCGGTTTTCCTCCCTCATTGGCGATCTGAAAGGCCAGCTCCTCCTGGCGGGATGCCATGATCTGCGCAGTGACTTCGAGAATCTCTATACGATGATATGCAGGCAGCCAGCGATCTCGTTGTCTGAATAGATCCCACGCCTGCTCAAGGTATCGATCCACTGTGGACCAAGCGACCAGAGGTATGGTTCCGATGGGCTTCTGATCATATGGGTTGACTACGGTGAGGGATTCAGTGGGCATGGGATGTACCTTGTTCCTCCTCCTTCTCCTCGGCATTCTCCTGCTGAGGTTTTGGCAGAGAAAGGCGCAACAGAATGTACCCGAGGATCCCGGAAATGATGGAACCGCTGAGAATTCCCAATCGGGCGCTTCCTGCATCTGGCGCACCTGAAATGATCGTCGCGCCGCTTTGTTCAAAGGCTAGTGAGCTGATAAACAGACTCATGGTAAAGCCGACTCCACAGAGCATTGCCACACCGTAGAGTTGCCCCCAGGTAAAACCTGCGGGTCGTTTGGCTAGGCCAGTCACGATGGCGGCCCATACAAAACCGAACACACCGATCTGTTTGCCAAGGAATAGGCCCAACGCAATGCCAAGCGGAACGGGATCCAATAGAACGGAAAGTCCAAGCCCCTCCAGGGAAACCCCGGCATTGGCGAAGGCGAACAGGGGAAGTATGCCCAATCCCACCAAAGGATGGAGTTCATGTTCCAGCCGATGAAGCGGCGAGAGCTGTTCAGAATCTCCTTTCAAAGGGATTAACATGCCGAGGACAACGCCGGCCAGTGTTGCATGTACTCCGGATTTCAATACGGCGACCCAAAGCACACCCCCAACGAAAAGATAACCGCCGATCCCTTTTATACCCAGGAGACGGTTCATCATCACGAGCACCACGATGGCACCGCCAGCAATCATAAGAGAGTGGGTGGCCAAATCGCTGGTATAAATAAAGGCGATGATGACGATGGCAGCCAGATCATCAATGATGGCCAGGGTCAGGAGAAACAGCTTCAAAGCCGTTGGTACACGCTTGCCCAATAGTGCGAGAATTCCCAATGCAAAAGCGATATCGGTGGCGGTTGGAACAGCCCATCCACTCAGCGCATCCGGATTGCCTTGGTTCAACATGATGTAGATACCGGCCGGTAGGGCAATGCCTCCAATGGCACCCACCACGGGAAGGATTACATTTGAAGGTTGAGACAGCTCTCCCTCAAAGAACTCTCGTTTCAGCTCCAAACCCACTAGGAGAAAGAAGATGGCCATCAAGCCATCATTGATCCAGAGCAACAAGGGTTTGGCGATCTTTAACTCACCAATCTGAACCACAACCGGCGTGTTGAGAAATGCGTTGTAGTAGATGTTCCAGACGGAGTTCTCTACGGCCATGGCCGCCACAGCTGCCAGAAATATCAGAACGCCACTCACGGCTGGGTTATGGAGCATATTTCTGATTTGAGAATGCATCGCTAAACCTCAACGATTATGGGTTGTTCTTTTGTGGAAGTATATTGTGCAAGTACAAATAGCCAAGGACACCAGAAGTCGTGGATCCAATAAATATTCCCAGTCGGATAATTTCCGCATCAGCCGTCCCGGAAATAATGGACCATCCACTGTGTTCAAAGGCCAGAGAACTAATAAACAGGCTCATGGTAAAACCAACACCGCAAAGAAGCGCTACACCATACAGATGTTGCCAACTCAGCCCTTCCGGCATTTGAGCTAATCCACTCTTGACTATGATCCAGACAAAACCGAATACACCCAGTTGTTTACCTAAGAAAAGCCCCACCGCGATACCCAGTGGAACAGGGTCTAGCACGCTGGATAGAGAAAACCCGTTGAGGGAAATCCCAGCATTGGCAAAGGCAAAAAGAGGCAATATCCCAAGGCCCACAAAATGTTTGAGATCTTGTTCCATCAAAGATAAAGGGGACAACTCACCGGTCTCTGTTTGAATCGGGATGGCGATTGCCATGGCGGCACCGGCTAAAGTTGCATGGACGCCTGATTTCAGAACAGCAACCCACAACAGGAAGCCAACTAGTATATATCCTGCAATTGTTTTAACGCCCATACGATTCATAATGAATAGAATAGCTAAAGCACTACCTGCCATAAGAAGTGATAAGGTGGACAAGTTGGTTGTATATATAAATGCTATGATAAGCAGAATAATAAGATCACCAATGATGCCGACACTCAATAAAAACAGTTTAAGCGCGGAAGGTACTCGTTCACCCAACAGAGTCAGAATGGCAAGAGAAAACGCAATGCTGGTAGCGGTTGGAATGGCCCACACCTCCATTGCAGACGGGTTGTCGTGGTTGAATGACCAAAAGAGAGCCGCCGGGACGACAATACCGCCAACTGCAGCGACAACTGGCAGAATGATGTCGGTTGTCTTGGAGAGTTTGCCCGTCAGAATCTCACGTTTCAATTCCAACCCCACCAAGAGAAAAAAAATGGCCATTAATCCGTCATTGATCCAAAACAGTAACGGTTTATCGATGATTAAATCAGAAAATCGCAAAGTAACAGGAATGTTTAGAAAAGCATCATAATGGATACTCCATTGAGAGTTCTCCACAATCATGGCAAAAGTGGCAGCCAGAATAATCAATACTCCGCTGGCAGCAGGTCTTTTCTTCAACCTTACTTTGTATTCTTCTATATTCAACGTCATGCCTTCATCTTGTTTTCTCACCTCTATACCTACAAAGATACGGATGTCAAATAGACCATATATCCCACATACACCATCAACAGCACCCCACCCTCCAGCCGGTTGACACGCCCTGGGCCACCGCGAAAGCCATATCCGATGATAAACAGTGAGACTGTCAGAGCCGCCATCACCAGCATATCGCGGGAGAGCACCTCTGCGGTCACCGTCACCGGATGGATCGCCCCTGCAATGCCCACCACAAAGGCGGTATTGAACAGGTTGGAGCCGATGACATTGCCAAGCACCAGATCGTGCTCACCCTTTCGGACAGCCACCACCGAGGCGGCCAGCTCCGGCAGCGAGGTGCCGATGGCGACAATCGTCAAGCCGATCACCAGATCACTGACGCCCAAGCTCTGCGCAATATCCACCGCCCCCCAAACCAGAAGGCGGGAACTGATGATCAACAGAATCAGACCGGCCACCACCCATAAGAGTGCCTGCCGCACCGTCATGGCGTGATCCTCCATCTCCTGCAAGGCATCCCCGCCTAGCGGGTCGTCGCTCGGTTGCAACCCCTGCCAGATGGTCCAGATCATCAGCATGCCAAAAACAGCAAACAATCCCATGGCATCGGTATGGCTGATGACACCATCCAGGGCCTGACCATAGGCCAAAGCGGTCATGGCGGTAAGAATCGGCAACTCCCTGCGTAGCACCTGGGAGTGAACGGTGATTGGCCGTAACAGAGCGGTGAGCCCAAGAATCAACGCCACATTGGCAATGTTCGACCCGTAGGCGTTGCCCAATGCGATGCCCGGATTGCCCTGTAGCGCCGACAGCGCCGACACCACCATCTCCGGGGCCGAGGTGCCGAAGCCGAAAACGAGCATGCCGATCAATAGCGACGGCATGCCGAAATGGTGGGCGGTGGCCGCCGCCCCTTCAACAAACCGCTCCGCGCTCCACACCAGAAGCATCAGACCGACCGCGACTGCCAGCCATGCCGTCATCATGGGGTCATCTCCCTCCGACAGCGCGTGCCGGCCATCGAATGTTCAAGCAGGAACATTTATAAATGCTTGATAGATACTAATATTAAATATTGAGGCTACGGGGTATTGATGCGCTGTAATGCCGCAATTCTCTCTTCCAGAGGGGGATGGCTGGCAAATAGACTCATTACGCCACCTT
Source organism: Magnetococcales bacterium (assembly GCA_015233785.1). Taxonomy (GTDB): domain Bacteria; phylum Pseudomonadota; class Magnetococcia; order Magnetococcales; family JADFWT01; genus JADFWT01. Next base: position 34,300 of record JADFWT010000005.1, on the reverse strand, counting down.
TTTTGCCGGAAAGACCAAACGCGGCCACCTCATCCGGGAGCTGCGACTCTGCTGCGCTTAACCTCAGACGCTCCAGGGCATTGATCATCGATTGACGGCTGGAGAGGTAGGCCCCACCAGCATCGGCCCGAAACTCCCGCTTACGTGAAAACCACATAACAACGATGCTGGCCAAGATGCCCAGCAAAATTTCCGCCACCAGCGAGACCACGAAATAGGCGATACCTCCTTCTCCGGAGCTCTCTTCTCCCTCTTCGTCGTCGCTGGAAAGAAAACCGTCAACAAGGCCGCCGATGATACGCGCCAGAAAGATCACAAAGGTGTTGAGAACGCCTTGAATCAGCGCCAGGGTTACCATATCGCCGTTGGCAATATGACTTACCTCGTGGGCCAGTACTGCTTCGGCTTCGTCCTGCTTCAGCGCTTGCAGCAGGCCGGTACTGACCGCCACCAGGGCGTCATCTTTTCGGGCACCGGTGGCAAAGGCGTTGATGTCGGGCGAGTCGTAAATCGCCACCTCCGGCATGCCGATGCCCGCCTGCTCAGACTGCATTTTGACGATATCAAGTAGCCAACGCTCCAGATCATTGGCCGGCTGTTCGATTACCTGTGCGCCGGTCGAACGCTTGGCAATCCATTTCGACATGGCTAGAGAGATGAATGAGCCGCCCATGCCAAACACGGCGGCGAGCAGCAGCAGCCCAGTCATGGAGCCTTGTTGGATGCCCAACACGCTCATCAGGATATTCAACACGACCATCAATACAGCCATAATGGCCAGATTGGTCAGAATAAAGAGCACGATGCGTTTCATGATTATTTCCCAGTAGTTATGAACGTTCATGGAGACTTATGTCGCGCCTCATGAGAGGTGACAGCCCACACCTGGCCATAATAGGAAGAAGTGCAGTATCATGTAAATTCGAAAATATCATACATACCATCAGAAAAAATCGAATGATAAAATGAACTACAAACACTTGCGCTATTTTTGGAAAGTGGCTCAAACGGGCAGCGTGACAGGGGCTAGCCGACAATTGCGGCTTACGCCGCAGACATTGAGTTCTCAGATTCAGCAGCTTGAGACATCTTTTGGTGTCGACCTGTTTGATCGCGTCGGACGCCGAATGGAACTTACCGAAGCCGGACTATTGGCGTTGGATTACGCGGATGAGATATTTTTACTGGGGACGGAACTGAGCTCGGTTTTGTCTGGCGTTTCATCAGAGCGTCCCTTGAGGTTCAAGGTCGGCATTGCCGATGTGGTGCCCAAACGAATCACCCTTCGGATCCTGGAGCCGGTTCTGAAGGGCAAGCGCGATGTGCATTTGATCTGTGACGAGAACAAACTGGATCATCTGTTGGCCAATTTAGCGCTTCATAAACTGGATATGGTGCTGGCCGACACCCCCCCCATGCCGGGGATTCATATCCGAGTTAGACACCACTCTCTTGGTGTCTGTGGCGTCTCATTTTTTGCTGTTGCCGAACTATTGACGCGACATCCACAACCCTTTCCCGAGGTCTTGTCTCATGCGCCCATGCTAGTTCCAACGGAAGGAAATGCTTTGAGGAATAATTTGAATCGATGGTTCGACAAGCTAGGCATCAAACCGCGAATCATCGCAGAGTGTCAGGACAGCGCTTTGATCAAAGATTTTGGTCTGGCCGGTGTTGGTGTGTTTTGTGGACCTTCAATATTGGCAAAAGAAATCTCCCAACAGTACGGTGTCGAAGTGATTGGTCGAACCGATGCGGTCGCCGCAGAATATTTTGCGATAACAGCAGATCGCAGACAGGTTCATCCCGCAGTGGATTTGATCCTCCGACGTTCAATGGTGAAGGGGCAGAATAATTTGAAATACTAGGGATAAGAAGCCCCCATTTTGGATCCACACACGCAATGTTTGATACAATCTCTGGACCCTTCATGGCTTTTCCTCCTCCTGATCAAACCGGAAAAAATTTATACCATAAACGGTTGCCAAGTTGGTATGATGTCGAGCTGCCGACGAATTCGCCAGGGGCAGGACATTTCTATGGGAGAGACGGAGAATGACAGTCACCAAACACCCCGGAAAATCGGCTGCCTCAGGAGGTAAGAATAAGCAGGCAGATCGCCAGGAGGAGATCATTCTCCAGGCACGGGCCAATCGGAATGAGCGAGAAAAGGGTTACCGGCACAAGGCCCTAAAGATGTACCCGTGGGTCTGTGGGCGCTGCACCCGGGAGTTTACCCATGAAAATTTGCGTGAATTGACCGTGCACCATCGGGATCACAACCATGGCAACAACCCCCCTGATGGAAGCAACTGGGAACTATTGTGCATCTATTGCCACGACAACGAGCACGAACGTATGACCCAATTTTCCGCTGGACATGGCGCAACCGATACCAGTGAGGAGGTTGCCCCGGCCACGCACAACCCCTTTGCGGATCTACAAAAACTGCTTGGTGGCGGGGAGTGACCTGTGCTGCCCACATCCCCCTCTGTTCATCCCAATCCGCCGGGATCGTCTTACGGAATTTCCGGAGGTGCAGTTCTTCCGGTTGACGCCCATCCAGGATCGCTTCAATGGTATCTGGAGCCAGCAGCGTAACCCACAGTATATGCGACCATTCTTGCGGGTATGGGGCGGCGGGGTTATGGCGTAGCCGCATATGCCGCAGCGCAGGATGCCTTTGAGCGGGGAGGGAGTCTGCCCCCGAGAGCGACTGGTGTGCTTCGGTGCATTGAGGGGGTCACTATTTACCAGAGAACAAGCTCTACATGATCATGGCGGATGGAATATTTTGGCGGGACAGGGGGCAGATTCAAATGTTGTGGAGCGATCTTAGGCGTACTGTTCGCATCGGCTTGTTGTTTGTTTTTATCGTGGCACTAAGTAGCTGCTCTGAGGACCGGCGTGCCCGGGATATGGGGCGTTTTTTTTCTGATAATCTGCACGCACTATCTCAGCTCAATAAAACGTTCCAACAATTGCAAACCAATACTGGGATTCGTGGGCTCGATCTGGAGCGTGAGATCGTTTATCTGGTTCGTCCCGACACGCTATCGATTGATAAAGCGATACAACGCTTTTCCGCTTATGAAAAGGAGATAACAGAGGCTTGGAATAGCGAGAAAAGGTTGGGCTTGAGAAAAGCCTACATCATGGCGGATAGCTCTTTCTGGGTAATTGTAGATGAGACCGATGTCATGGGGTCCGACTATGGTTTTTTCCGTGAAGGAACAAAACCAATTTCACATTATAGAATTCTCAATAAGACCAATCCAATGGCTGAGGCCAAAGGGTGGCACCAAATCCGTTTTTGATGCTGCCTCTTCCAAGTTGAGACGCTCATGTGGTGTGAGTCTGGCGGAGTGGACGGCGTTGTACATGGGGGCAACCTCCTCCGGTAGAAGGGTTCTGTTATTCGATTGGTCTACCGGACGACAATCTAAAGAATCATAAAAATTCAATATAAAGCAAGTAGTTGTAGAAGCATGAGGGGGATAAGTCAGGATGAGGGAAATCCTGGGAGATTTGCTTGAGGGATGGATCTTGGAAACGGTTATGGTCAAAATGGAGATCCATTGATCAACCTCATCACGCAGGAGCTACGTTGTCATGTCATTTCTATCCTCCCTAAAAAGGGCAAAGAACTTTGTCACCGGCGGTGGAGCCGACGTCTCCGTCAATGTCATCGACCCCTCTCTCAGTGAGATCTTTACGGTGATCATCACCGCCCAGGCCAATCAGCAGTTGGAGATCGACAAAGTGTACCTGACACTGCGTTGCCAGGAGGAGCAGGAGTACGAGGTGACCAACGAAGAGGGGGAGCGTGAAGAGGAGGAAGATGTTCGCACCCTCTTTAAACAGACTTTTCCGTTCTCCGATGCCCTGGTGATGGAGGAGGGGCAGAAGCTACAGTGGCAGCGCACCATCGATCTCAGAGATGTGGAGCTTCCGGCCTCCTACGAGGAGGAGACCTATGACGGGGAGTATGAGATCGAATGGAAAGCCTTTGCCGGTCTTGATGTGTCCGGCAATGATCCGGATAGTGGGTGGATTGAGTTTGAGATGGGGGCGTAATGAACAGGCCGTCAGGATACTGAACGATACCCTCGCCAAACCCTCTTATGGATGAAGAGGTTCAGCCCCAGGGCAAATCGGCCGATGGCGGTGAATCCCCAAGGGGGAAATCCACCGGGGACCCAGAGATCCGGATAGATTAGAGGCAGGATATAGTGATCCACAAAACTGGAATCGTAGCCCGCCTCAAACCCTTTTAACGGTACGGTCTGAAAATTGGGCTCCAAACGGCCTATCGCATCCATCCCTATTGGTCAGGAATCAAAAGGCTCTTGCTACCTGACCCACTTGCAATCATATCAACCGACCATAGAGGGTTCCTTGGGGGCCACGCATTATTTCCACCCGCTCGACGTTGGAAAGATCCACATCAAAAAGCCCTGCGCGATTCAGTCCAACCCCGTCCACATGAAAACCAACCGCCGGTTCATTTACGGTTGCGCCAATACCGCGTGAATAGAGGTAGAGCGTGCGTCTCCCGGTTTCCTGACCGATAATGTGAAAATTTGGAATACGGCGCGAGACCTCATCGAGTGGGATCAGATTGGTCGAAACCGATTCCCCAGCCTGAGCTTCACATCCGATCACCAAAATAACAGCACAGAAATGTGCATATTTTCTCACAGTGCATCTCCTCGGCAGTCCCATCGAAGTCATAAGTAGGGCATTTTGAGGTCTTGCCGCTCAGAAATATACACATATTTTACGTATTATTAAAAACTATTGTACATTTGTTGAATGGTGGTAAAGGTGAGGCTACATTTTACGGAATTATTTTATTGTATGATAGTCAATGAGCGACGTATCCCAATGGATCCTGGATCCCGCCCTTCAATGAACTGGACGCTGTGGCTTGGAGTCTCAACTCTGATTCATATGGCGAGCCTATCCGCTCTACTGGGTTTACAGCCAGACGTTTCTCTCACCATGCCATCCCCTCACCGCGCCGACGTCTTGTGCTTCCTGTGCGTTCTCGCTCTCACGATGTTCAGAAAAACAGCATCTCTTCCTCCAAATCGCTGCTCTCTAAACCCCTTGTCGTTGCCAAGAAAAATTCTATTCACAAGAAGATGCACGACGTGAAAAGCGTTTCATCAACCATTACAAAATCAATTTCTACCATCTCTCCAATCTTGCTCAATACGATTCGCGATCAATTGAACAATGCGCTCAAAGGGCGCTTTTTCTATCCACGTTTGGCGCGTAAAATAGGGTGGCAAGGTATTGTTATTATTCGACTGAATGTGCAAAGGGATGGGGCGCTGTCAGATATTCGGGTGGTTCGCAGTTCAGGGCGCAGCCTGCTTGACGAGGCCGCCCTTTTGGCAGTGAAAAAGATTGAACCTCTTGTCGGCGTGCATCTTCCTGAAAACATGGGAGTATTGGCTTTTAATTTGTCCGTTCGGTATGAGATCAATCCATATTCTCTGCCCGCAAACGTTTTAACTCAGCCCGCTCGTTGACCCCCATGCTCTTTCCTGACTCAATCTCTTGGATCTTGTTTTTCCATCGGCTGTGTACTCTCTGCGCTTGATCGGTCTATTCGCTGTCATGATTCACCTCGATTTGTCTATCGTGAGACACACTTATCGAGATGTTCGTTTCAATTAAACCGCCACAAGATTCAGCGGTCCTGGATCGCCGGTCTGAAGTCGGATCCGTTACTGACGGTCTCTGACGATTTGAAATAAAGCGGCAAGAGAGCTTGAAAACGCTGCCGATAGAGCGCCGACTGTTCTAGGTCGGGGTTAAAACGTTTCTCTATGATCACCATGGCCTGGGTTGCCTGCTCAAGATTCGCGTAGTTGCCGGCCGCCACAGCCGCACAGATAGCCGCGCCGCATGTCCCGCCCCACTCGGGGGCCTGCACGCGCAGTAGAGGGCGCTCCAGAATGGCGGCCAATATCTGCATCCATAGCTCACTTCTTGCTCCGCCTCCCAAAACATGAATAGCCCCTGTTGAAACGCCCGACGAACGCTGAAAAGCCTGCAATGCCCAACGTAGATTAAAACCCACGCCTTCCAACACGGCTCGGGCCATATCGTCTCGGTTATGCTCCAACCCCAGATGGATAAATCCGCCGCGGCGCTGGGCATCATCCACCGGGCAGCGCTCACCCGCCAGCCAAGGCAGAAAGAGCACGCCGTTGGCCCCGGCCGGGGAGCGGGCCGCAGCGGTCAGCAGCGCCTCTAATGGTTCACCTTTATCGCCCATCTCTTCGGTATCAAACAGGGTCTTTGCTGCCCAGCTTAGCGCCCCGGCGGTCATCTCTTGCACCGCCAGTAACAGATAGCGCGATGGTTCGTCCTGTTCTCCAGCGCCGCGCAATGTGGCCACGCCACTGCGGGGATCGAGCCAGCGTCGGGGATGATGCGCCCCAAACCAACCGCTGGTGCCCAGATAGAGATGCGTCTCACCAAGGCCATAGGCACCGGAACCGAGCGCCGCTGCCGACAGGTCGCTCAATCCTCCTGCCACAGGAATACCTACTGGTACCCCCAACGTATGCGCTGCGTCTGCTGTCAGCCCCCCCGCTACGGACGTGGAGGGAATCACCTTGGGAAGCTTCTCTTCCTCCATCCCCAGATGGGCCATCAAAGAGGGGGACCAACGGTCGGTTCGGCTGTCCATCATCCAGGTGAGATGGGCGCAATCGGGCGTGGTGCGATAGAGTCCTGTGCAGCGCCGCAGAAGCTCATCTTTGGCATCCAGCATTTTATAGGTGCGTTGCCAGAGGTCAGGATGGTTCTCCCGAAACCAGACCATCTTGGAGGGGGTATCCTTACCGCCCAGATTGGGCGCACCATTGGTAAGCCATAACCAGCGCAGCAGTGGAACCAGCCCATAGCCCTTAATGCGCGGGCCCCCCGCCGTGATGCGTTTCGCCTCACCTTGGGAGCGGGCATCAAGCCAGATCATGGCTGGATGTAACACCTCTCCAGTCTGATCCAATGGAATCATGGCGCAGGTCTGGGCCGACAACCCCACCACGCCGATACGTTCTGGAGAGACTCCAGCTTCGGCCACCGTTCGACGGCTCGCCTTACCCAGCGCCTGCCACCAATCCTCGGGATGCTGCTGCGCCCAACCCGGCTGGGGCAGGTGCAGCGCCAACGGTTCCACGGCGGATCCCAACCGTTGGCCGCTGACATCAAACAGCGCCGCTTTCACGGAGGATGTGCCCAGATCGAAGGACAATATAAGCGGCACGTCGGCCAACAGGAGACTCCCTTTTTTACGACGGATCCACAAAAAACCAGACCATGGTTACGGCGCTATTATTTTGAAATGACTCTGTAAATGGCAAGCCTTATATGGTATGGTTGTCTTTTGGAATCAACCTCCCATGGACCTGGGCCACACCGCAACGAATATTTTGCATATCAACGGCATAGCCTACACTATCCAAAACAAACATAGTGCATTCTCAGTATGGATAAAAGCGCGACGAAGCCCATAACGATTGCCATAGCTGGGGTTGGCAACTGTGCCAGCGCCTTGATTCAAGGCATTCCCTATTACCGGGGGCAGGATGCAAGCACCATGCTTGGTGTGATGCGCCCGCAGATTGGCCCATGGGGGTGTGGAGATATTCAGCCTGTGGCGGCGTTTGATATCGATGCCCGCAAGGTGGGAGAGTCGCTAGAGAGCGCGATCTTTGCAGCGCCCAACTGTGCCCATGTCTTTCAAGCCGATCTGCCCGCCAGCGGCGTTACCGTGCAGATGGGGCCGGTTCTGGATGGCGTGGCCGACCATATGGGCGACCATCCCGAGGAGCGCGCCTTCCGTCCCGCCGATCGTCCTGCCGTCGATGTTACCCAGGTGTTGCAGCAGAGCGGCGCACAGGTTTTGGTCTGTTTTCTACCGGTGGGCTCCGATGAGGCGGTGCGCCACTATGCCGAGTGCTGTCTGGAGGCCGGGGTAGCCATGATCAACTGCGTGCCCACCTTTATCGCCTCGGATCCAGAATGGGCCAAACGCTTTCAGCAGGCCGGTCTACCCATCATCGGCGATGACATCAAAAGTCAGGTGGGCGCCACCATCGTCCATCGACAACTGGCCAGGCTCTTCTCCGACCGTGGCTGCACCTTGAGGCGCACATATCAGCTCAACACCGGCGGTAACACCGACTTTCTCAATATGCTGGCACAGGAGCGACTCGGCTCTAAGAAAATCTCCAAAACCCAGTCGGTGCAGTCGCAACTGCCCACCCCACTGCCTGCCGATCAGATCCATATCGGTCCCTCGGATTACGTGCCGTGGCAGAAGGATAACAAGGTCTGCTTTTTGCGCATGGAGGGCGAAGCGTTCGGCGGCGCACCCGTGGAGCTGGAGTTGCGGCTCTCGGTGCAGGACTCCCCCAACAGCGCCGGGGTGGTGATCGATGCCATTCGTTGTGCGGGTTTGGCGCTTCAGCGGAGCATGGCCGGGGCGCTTACCGCCCCCTGTGCTTGCTACATGAAGAGTCCACCCCGGCAGTTCTCCGATGCCGAGGCGCAACAGAAACTGGAGCAGTTTATTAAAATCAGTGCCCATGCAAATGGGGCATCCACTTCATGAGCCGGAAACCGCCTGCCATCGCCATCATTGGCATGGGGTGCCGTTTTCCCGGTGGGGCCGACGCTATTCAGGCGTTTTGGCAGATGCTGCTGGATCAAGCCGATGCCATCACCGATCTGCCGCCCGAACGATGGAGCCGCTATCGCTATCAGCAGGATGACCCCAAGGTCTTCGGGGCCTATCAGCCCCATCAGGCCGGATTTCTCCATTCGGATCCTTACACCTTCGACGCCCCTTTCTTCAGTATTGCCCCGCGTGAGGCCGATCGGTTGGATCCCCAACAGCGGCTGCTGCTTGAGGTGGCGTGGCGCACCTTTGAGGATGCTGGGCTCAATCTGAACCAGACCTGCAATCGCAACACCGGCGTCTTTATGGGGGCCTTTACCAACGATCAGCTAATCACCTCCATCAACCCCTATAATCGAGAGAACATCAGCGGACGCTCCCCCACGGCGGGCTCGTTGTCGATGCTCAGCAACCGTCTCTCCCATGTGTTTGATTTTCGTGGGCCGAGCCTCACCGTGGAGACCGCCTGTTCGTCGTCTCTGGCGGCGCTGCATCTGGCCTGCGAGGCCATTCAAGGCGGGCTCTGTGATCAGGCGTTAGCGGGTGGTGTCAACCTGATGCTGCGCCCCGAATACAGCATCGTCATGACCAAAGGAGGCTATCTCTCTCCCACCAGTCGTTGCCACGCTTTCTCTGCCGAGGCCGATGGCTATGTGCGCGGCGAAGGGGCCGGCATGGTACTGCTTAAACCACTGCAAAAGGCGCTGGAGGATGGTGACCGCATCATGGCTCAGGTGCTGGCCAGTGCCACCAACCAGGATGGACGCACCCCGGAGGGGATCTCCTACCCCAGCGCTGAGGCGCAATATGAGCTGGTGTGCCAGGTGGCGGAAAAGGCCCAGGTGCATCCCAGAAAGATTCACTTTATGGAGGCCCACGGCACCGGCACTCAGGCTGGTGATCTGGCCGAAGCCACCTCTCTTGGCCGCTTTCTCGCCCGTGAGCGCCCGGCTGATGCCCCGAAAAGCTGGCTCGGCTCGGTTAAGAGCAATATTGGCCATCTGGAAGCTGCCGCCGGTATCGCCGGGGTGATCAAAACCTCTCTGGCCCTCTACCATCGTCAACTACCAGCCAATCTCCATTTTAACCAGCCCAATCCCGCCATCCCCTTTGATCAACTGCCGCTGCGGGTGCCTACGCAGTTGATCTCTCTGCCGGATGAAGGGGTGCTGATGGCCGGGATCAACTCCTTTGGCTATGGTGGTGCCAATGTCCACGCTCTGTTGGCATCGCCCCCCGAAGCGGCCTCTGTCCAACTTCCCACTGGGAAGCTCGACTCTGCTGCATCGCTGCTGCTACCCCTGCCGCTCTCGGCCCACACCGAGACGAGTCTGAAAAAGTTTGCTGCCGAGTTGCGCCTGTGGCCTCAGAACCAGCCTGAGCGCACGCTGCCAGAGTACGCCCATGCCCTCTGCCGGCGCCGCACCCCCCTGAAGCAGCGCCGGGTGATTCTGGCCCAGGATGAAACGACCTGGCATCGTGCCCTGGAAGCTCTGACCTTGGGCCAGCCGGATCCAGCATTGATCACCCCACACAAGGGATTGGCCTTGAAGCGAGGCGTGGTCTTTCTTTACACCGGCATGGGAGCGCAGTGGTGGGGTATGGGGCAGGCGCTGTTTGCAAGCTCTGCACAGTTTCGGCAATCCATTGAAGCGTGTGACACCATCTGGCGGGAGCTGGGCGGAGAGAGTCTGCAGGGTTGGTTCGGCGGAGTAGGGGACCATCCTGCATGGGGCACTGCCATGGTCGAGCCCCGTCACAGCCAGCCGGGCAACCTTGTACTACAGGTCGCATTGACCAAGCTTTGGCGTATCCAGGGCATCGAGCCCGTTGCCATCATCGGCCACAGCGTTGGGGAGATCGCCGCCGCCTGGGCTGCCGGGGCACTGACTCTGGAGCAAGCGTTGACCCTCACCTTTCACCGTAGCCGCTTGCAACAGGAGCTGGTTGGGTCGGGGGGCATGTTGGCGGTGGGGCTCTCCGTCGAGGAGATCCAGGAGCATCTGGTCTCCTATGAAGGATGTATTGAGATCGCTGCCATCAACGGTCCCCACAGCGCTACGCTGGCCGGAGAGCATGAAGCGTTGTCGCAGCTGGCCGCGAAGCTGGAGCAGGCGGAGATATTCTGTAAGATGCTTCAGGTGGCGGTGCCGTACCACAGCCGTGTCATGGAGAGAATCCGTAGCCGCTTTATCGAAAAGATCAGACATCTGACCCCCAGCGTTACTACCACACCGCTGATCTCCACCGTCACCGGCACGGCTATGGAGGGCACGGAGATGGATGCGGAGCACTGGTGGCGCAACGCCCGCCAGCCAGTGTTGTTGGCCAAGGCGCTGGAGGAAGCAGCCCGACGCAAGCTCAATGGCTTTATTGAAATCGGCCCCCATGGAGTGCTGGCGTCGTCGGTGGCGGAGAGCTGTCAAAGTCAGGGAGAGATGCCCCTGACCGTGCCCTCCCTGATGCGCGGCAAGTCGGAATACCAGTCTTGGCTACATACCCTGGCGACGCTGCATGTGCATGGCCTGGAGCCCACTTGGGCGGAGATGACCCAGCCGGGACGCTGGACTGAACTACCACCGACGCCATGGGAGAAGAGCCATCACGACATGGAGAGTGAAACCTCTCGCCGTGATCGTCTCTGGAAGCTGCGTCGTCCCTTGGCGCAGACCTTGCTGATCGGGCCGGATCCCTTCTGGACCTCACTGCTGGATAGTCGGTTGCTGCCCTGGATCCCGGATCATCTGATTGCCGGTGCGGTTTTGTTTCCTGCCAGCGGATTTATCGCCGCTGCCCTGGAGGCGCTGGATCTTCAGGAGATGGCCTGTGAGCTGGAGGGATTTCATCTTACCCAGGCGCTCACCGTGGAACCCGGGGTTGAACTGGGAGTGCGCATTGATCCCCAAAGTAGAGATGTAGCCTTTAAGAGCCGCCTGCCCGGTGAGGCGCTGTGGAGCCACCACGGCGGGGCCAGTGCCACCGAAGCTGCCGCTGCACCATCACTGCAACAGGAGCCAGTCGCTAAGAAGATTCAACAGCGCACGCCTTCCGTGACCCCGGAGGCGTTCTATGAAGCTCTGGCGCGACGCGGTATGGAGTATGGCCCCCACTTTCGGCGTGTCCAAACCGTATGGCGTGATGCGGGCCATGTATGGGCACGTTTGACGCCCCCGAAACACGCCGCCCCGGAGAGTGAAGAGCCAGCCACCGCATTGGATCCGACCTTGGTGGATGCTGCTATTCAAACGCTAGCGCTGCTGGCCCCTGACGATCAGTTAGATGATCGGGCCTTTGTGCCGGTCTATGTGGAGAGGATTCGCGCCTTTGCACCACGCGACGCTGATGATTCCAGCGTTGACACGGGCCTGCGTTCCACCCCCTTCGGCGACTGCTGGGTCCAGGCAACATGCCGGCATTCGGGTCGGGATTTTATTCAGGCCGATCTGATGCTGTTGGATGGTGAGGGCGTGACGCTTCTGGCGCTGCAAGGGGTGCTGCTTCAGGCGCTTCATAAGGGGGATACCGCCGCCCAACAACCACCCTGTTACCACTATCAATGGCTCAAGGCCCCAGAGTCTACGCCCACGGCCAAGCCTCTGGAAGGCAACCCGTCCTGGCTCGTGGCCGCCTCCAAGGGGCATGCTCTGTTGTCTCCCCTTATCCGGCAGATGAAGGCTCTGGGTATGGCCCCCTGCAGGCTCACCGATGACATGTCGCTGCCGACTCTGACCACCCCCATGGCCGGGGCGATTCTGCTGGATGGAGAGGTCGGAGGCACCCCGGATGAGGATGCTGGACTCAAGCGGGTGACCCAACTGCTGGGGTGGTTGCAAGCGCTGCCCGCCGAGAGAGCCGAGCTCTATCATGGTGTGACGTTGATCACCCAGGGCGGAGCTGAGGTGATCGCCGCCGATCCCCTCATCCGCCCCGACGTGGCTTCCCTGATAGCTCTCCGGCGCACAGCGGCTCTGGAGCACCCGGAACTGGGCCTGCGCTGGATGGATGCTCATCTGCCCAATCAAGAGATCTCGGAAGCAGCCCAAGATGCTCTCTGCGCGGGGCTGCTTGATGCGATTCTGAATGCTTCTCCGGAAGATGAAATAGCTCTGCGTCCAGATGGGACCTATCTGCACCGTCTGGAGCGCTTGACCCCCGGTACGGTGGAGCGGATCCAGCCCCCCAAGCCCAGTGCCCGTCATAGCACCGACCGGCCCGACAGCCCGTCATTCCGCCTTATGGCGCGCCAACCGGGCCTGATTGAGAGCCTGAGCCTGGTGGAAGCCCCGACCCGCATCCCCGGCACCGGTGAGGTGGAGGTTGAGCCCCACTTCTGTTCGCTCAATTTTAAAGATCTGATGAAAACCCTGAATCTGCTGCCGGGCACCTATCAGAGTGAATCATTCAGCGGTTCTCATCTGGGGCTGGAGTGTGCAGGGGTGGTGCGCTCGGTGGGTTTGGATGTATCGGAATTTGTGCCGGGTGATCGGGTGATCGCCTTTGCGGCAGAAGGTAACTTTCGCTCCCAGGTGATCAGCTCGCCTCTCTATGTGACCCGCTTTCCCGACGCCATTCCCATGGCCTCGGCGCCCTGTTTGATCCCTCTCATTACCTCCTATTATGGGCTGCATCTGCTGGCCGGCTTGCAGAAGGGGGAGCGTGTTTTAATCCATGCCGCAACCGGGGCGGTGGGATTGGCTGCGATTCAAGTAGCGCAGTGGCGCGGTGCAGAGATTTTTGCTACCGCCGGATCCCCAAAAAAACGCGCCTATCTCCGTGAGATGGGCATTGAGCATGTGTTTGATTCTCGCACGCTGGACTTTGCCGATCAGATTCGAACAATCACCGATGGGCGCGGCATCCATGTGGCCCTTAATACGCTCTCCGGCGCGGGATTGCAGAATACCCTGGATCTCATCGCCCCCTTTGGGCGTTTTGTAGAGGTGGGCAAAAAGGATATTCTGAGCAATAGTTCGCTGGGGATGAAGCATCTGCACCGCATGATCTCCATCACGGCGCTGGATATTGATCTGATGTTGAAGCAGTACCCCGATAAACTGCGCACCATTCTCGATCAGGTGATGGATCTTATGGCTCAGGGGATATTGACCCCGCCGCCTACTCAGGTCTTTCCACTGGCCGAGACTATTGAGGGGTTCCGTACCCTCTCCAAGGCACAGCATATCGGCAAGATCTCCATCGACCTCACCCCAGACTCTGAGACGCGGATTATCCCGGATCCTGCACGACCCCTGTTTGAAAATGCCGGATGGATTCTAGTGACCGGCGGCTTTGGCGGTGTTGGATCGGCGCTCTGCGGCTGGTTGGCGGGGCAGGGGGCGCGTCATCTGCTTATTACTGGTCGGCAGGGGGCATATCGTCCCGAAGATCACACCCTGTTGCAGAGGTTGCAAGAGCAAGGGGTCGAGGCCCGAGGGGCGGTGCTGGATCTGACCCAATCCGAGATGCTGCCTCAGCTATTGGAGACCCTCTCCCTGGATCAAGAGAACACCATTCCGCTTACCGGCGTGTTTCATCTGGCCATGACGCTGGAGGATGCGGTGTTGGAAGCTATCACACCAGAACAGCTCGCACAGGTACATGCCCCCAAAGCCTATGGCGCGTGGCAACTGCACCAGGCGACGCGTCATCATCCAATCAAGCATTTCGTGCTCTTCTCCTCCATCGCTTCCATGGTGGGCAATCCTGGTCAGGGGAGTTATGCCGCCGCCAATGGCTTTCTCGACGCCCTGGCCCAACATCGTCAGGCCATGGGGCTGCCCGGTTTGAGCCTAAACCTTGGTCCCATCGCCGAGGTGGGTATCGCGGCCCGTAGTGAAGGGCTCTTGGAGCAGATGGCTGCTGGGGGGATGGAGGCACTGCCGATCCAAGAGGTGTTCGAGACCCTGGAGATGCTGCTGCGTGCGCCCGCTCCGCCCGCTGGGGTGGGCCAGTTTTGGTTGGATGGCAGGCGCATGTTGGCCCCGCTGGATGAAGCCAACGTCCCGGTACGCCTTCAAGTGTTGATGGAAACAGGTTCTGGAGAGGCTTCCGGGGCGCAGAGCAGCCATTTGGCGCAGCTGTTGAAGCTGCCCAACGATGCCCAGAAAGAGGCGGTCTTAAAGATTATCGAAGAGGATTTCTTCACGATTCTGGGGCTCACCTCGGAGACCATTGGTTGGGATACTCCCCTCAATCAACAGGGGATGGATTCGCTGATGGGGGTGGAGCTGGGCTTGGTACTGCAACAGAAATTGGGGTTGGATCGGCCCGGCCTGGCCCTGATGCGCCTGACGCCGGAGCAGCTGGTGCAGCAGGTGCTAGATAATTTGGCGGAAATAAGAAGAATCCCGGATGGAGAAACCCCAGATAGCATAAGTGCGGACGCGCCCAGTGCATCCAATGTACCCGCCCTGCCGATGCCCTCTGCTGATCTCACGGCTCGTAAGGATGCAGCTGCTTCGTCCCAGCTCAGTGACGGCCAACGGGCACCTGATGCCGACCACCCCCTGCCAACCAAAACCACCGACCCATCCCGGCCACCCCATGGCTCCAAGGCATGGCGTGCCCAGACCTTCCCTGAAGTGGTTGCCCTGATGGAGGAGAAGAAATTTCTGGAGAGTCTCGGCATGACCAACCCCTTCTTCTTGAATCGGGAGGGCAAGGCGGGAGCGGTGATTGAACATGCTGGGAAAGAGTTGCTGCACTTCTCCGGCTACAACTATCTGGGGCTGGCCGATGACTCCCGTGTCGCCGAAGCAGCCAAGGCCGCCATCGACCGCTATGGGGCTTCGGCGTCGGCTAGTCGCATCTCCTCCGGTGAGATTCCTCTGCATGGCGAGTTGGAGCATGCCTTGGCGGAGCTGCACGGCTGCGAAGATGCCATGGCCTTTGTCAGCGGTTATGGCACCAATGTCAGCATAATCGGTCATCTGCTTAATCCAGGCGATCTGGTACTGCATGATACCTATATTCACAACAGCGCCGTGGTGGGGTGTCAGCTCTCCGGAGCGCGACGCATTCCGTTTCCTCATAACGACTGGCAGGAGCTTGACCAGCTTCTCACCCTGCATCGTGGCAACCATAATCGTACCTTGATTGTGCTGGAGGGGGTCTATAGTGCAGATGGTGATATTCCTGATCTGCCGCGCTTTATTGAGGTCAAGAAACGCCACGACGCCCTGTTGATGATCGACGAAGCCCACTCGGTGGGCACCCTGGGCCAAACCGGGGGCGGCATCGGTGAACGGTTTGATGTGGATCGCCGTGACGTGGAGCTATGGATGGGTACCCTGAGTAAAACCCTCTCAAGCTGCGGTGGCTATATCGCCGGGCGGGCCGATCTGATCTACTATCTTAAATTTACCGCGCCCGGTTTTGTATTCAGTGTGGGGCTCTCTCCCGGTGATACCGCCGCCGCTCTGATGGCATTAAAATTAATGCGAGAAGAGCCGGAGCGGGTGACACGTCTTCAACAACGATCTGCCTATTTTCTACAGCAGGCCAAAGCGCATGGGCTCCATACCGGCTCCAGTCGTCATACGCCGGTGATTCCGATCATTCTGGGCAGCTCGGTGGGTAGTATGTGGCTCTCCCAGCGCTTAAGAGAGGTGGGTGTCAATGTACAGCCCATGCTGGCCCCGGCGGTGCCGGAAGAGGCTACCCGGTTGCGCTTCTTTATCTCTGCCGCCCATAGTGAGGCACAGATTCGTTATGCCGTTGAGCGCTGCGCTAAAACGTGGCCAGAGGTAAAAAAGATGATTGAGTAGGCCACATCTGAAGCCGATAGTATGAACATGAGAGACACCGTTTTGCGTATCGTAATAGATTGATTATAGGTTAAATTTATGGCCGTCCAAAGAGCGCTCCCCGTCGCCGCCCAGAGAGATAGCGGTTGGCTTTCCCTGATGCTGATCATGGCGTTGATCTCTATGGCCGCTTCCGCCCAGGCCGAAGAAAAGAACATCGGTGCGCTGGGCTATTTCCAGCCCCAAGGCGGCATTATAACCATCACCGGAAAGCCGGGGGTGATGATTGGCAAAATTTTGGTGCAGGAAGATCAGGCGGTAAAACGGGGCGATATGGTGGTGCTCCTGGAGAACCATCCCAGTAAAGAGGAGGCGGTGGAGATTGAGCAGTTGGGGCTGGATGAGCTGGATGTCCAGCATGAAGATGATCTCGTCATCAAAGAGCTGAATATTGCCGATACCAAAACCAAGGTCGAACGCACCCAGACCAATCTGAAGAACTATCTGGCCATCGGCAAAAATGCCATTGTGCCGACGGTGCTCTCCCAGCGTAAAAACGATGTCACCGACGCCAGACACGCCTTAAACATCGCCCAGACTGCCCTTCATGCGGCCAAGCACGCCTATAGAGCCACCCGCAAAAAGCTCTCGGCCAAGCTCCGTGCCGCCCAGCGGGAGCTGGATGAGAACCGCATCACCGCCCCCATTGACGGCGTGATCATCGGCATCAAAAAGCTGGTGGGACAGAATAGCGGCGGTGTGATGATGACCATCGCCAACCTTGGGGTGATGGAGGTGGAGTGCGACATCTATGAGGGGGATCTGATTCGCCTGAAAAAAGGCATGAAAGCCACCATCAGCAGCAAAAGCCTCCAAGAGACCCTGACTGGCAAGGTGGTCTCCATCAGCCGCCAGATCGACAGCAAACGCAAGGTAGCCAAGGCGCGGGTGCAGCTGGATAAGAGCGCCCCGGCCAACCGCATGATCGGCATGGAAGTCAATGTAAAGATCAGCGAGTAAGGGGATGCAAACCATCCTGAAAATTGCCTGGAGCAACTCGTTTCAGAACAAAAAGCGCACCCTGTCGGCCATCAGCGGTATCTCGTTCTCCATTCTGCTGGTTTTTCTACAGCTGGGCTTTCTGGGAGCCACTAAAAAAGGGGCGACGCTGCTCTACGACAGCTTTGATTTTGATATCGCCATCGTCTCTGAGGCCTACCAGTTTCTGGCCGTGGCGCCCACCATCGACCGCATCCGCCTGATTCAGGCGCAGATGGACCCCGACGTTGAATCCATCTTCTCGCTCAACGTCAGTTCGGCCCGCTGGGTGGATTCTGCCACCCAACTGGAGTCCACCGCGCTGCTCATCGGCTTGGATGACAAGCCGGACTTTATCAATAACAAGGCGCTTCGAGAGGGGTATCTGGCCCTTGGCAACGGCCTGGAGGGGGTGCTGGATAACTACTCCCATCGCGATTATGGCCCGCTGGAGGTGGGACGAACCGGGCTGATCAATCAGGTGGAGACCCAGATCAGCGCCCTGTTCAGCCTTGGTATGTTCTTCTTTGGTGATGGCGCGGTGGCTCTGAACATGGGCAACTACACCCGCCTCAGTGGTCGCTCCAGCAACGAACTCTCCGCTGGTCTGGTGAGGGTCAAGGCGGGGCAAGATCCCAACGTGGTGGTAGAGCGCCTGCGAGCCTTTCTGCCCTCCGATGTGCTGGTCTACACCAAGCGCGGCTTGCAGGAGATGGAGCGCGGTTACTTTGTCTCGGTGAAACCCATCGGCATTATGTTTCAACTGGCGGTGGGGGTGGCGCTCACCGTGGGGGTGGTGATTCTCTATCAGGTGCTGGCCACGGAGCTTGCCAACCGTATGAACGAGTTCGCCACCCTCAAGGCGATGGGCTTTGGCCCCAGCGCTATCTACGGCATTGGAGCCACCCAGAGCGTTATCTTTATTCTACTCAGTTTTCTACCGGCGTTACTGATTGCCATGGGGCTGTTTCGACTGATTTTCTCGGTCAGCAAACTGCCCATGGCCATGACCTTCGGGCTGGCGCAACTGGTGCTGATCATGAGTCTCATCATGTGTCTCATCTCCTCCGTGCTGGCCATGGGGCGGGTGCGCAAAGCCGATCCGGCGGATCTCTTCTGATGCTGGCCGGTCCCTACATCGGGTTTCAGATTTTGCTGCACGATAAAAAGCGGCTGTTGCGCTCCATTGGCGGCATCGCCTTTGCCGTGACCATCATGTTTATGCAGCTCGGTTTCTTTAATGGTATCAATGACTCACAGGCCCATATTGCCACGCTGTTTAATGCTGATCTGGTGGTGATGCATAAAAACCGCACGCACTTAACAAAATGGAACCGATTGCTGCGTATCTATCTGGAAAAGCTACGTATTCAGCCGGGGGTCGCCGCCGCCATTCCCCTATACAAGGATGGGGCCGGGGTGAAAAATCCCCAGACCGACCAAATTCGGCGCATCATCGTCTACGCCTTCCCGCCGGATGCCGAGCCGTTTCACCTCGACCCGGAGTCCCAGGCCGTTTTCAAGCAGTTACACACCCGCAAGACGGTGCTGTTTGATCGCGCCTCTCGGCCCATCTACGGTCAGTTTGAGGTGGGGGATCCCATCACCATCGGCAGCCGCACCTTTACCGTCGGCGGCTTTGTGAACATCGGTCCCAATATTATTAACGATGGGGCCATTCTCACCAGTGAATCGAGCTGGCTTTTTAACGCCAAGACCGCCGACCCGTTGATGGGGATGATTCGCTTTCACGAGACCGCCGACCCGGCCCAGGTGGTGGCCACCATTAAAGCCGCCTTGCCGGATGATCTGATCATCATGACCCCGGCCCAGGCGGCTCAGCGGGAGATCGACTTTATCGTCGAGACGGCCCCGGTGGGGGTGATCTTCGGTATCGGATTGATTGTCAGTCTCTTTATCGGCGTGGTGATCTGCTATCAGATTCTCTACAACGAGGTGATCGACCACATTCCCCAATATGCCACCCTGATGGCCATGGGGTTTAAAAACAGTGCCATGATTCGCATTATTCTGGAGCAATCCCTGCTGCTCTCCATTCTCGGCTTTCTACCGGGGTTGATGGCCTCGCTGTTGATCTATCAGCATCTGGCCTCCGCCACCCAGCTGTTGATGCATCTGACCACCTTGCGCGTCGCCTTTCTGTTTATTCTGACCGTGGTGATGTGTCTGTTGGCGGGTATGCTGGCGATTCGTGAAGTGTTAAAACTGGATCCGGCGGATCTGTTTTGAGGGGTGGGTAAGGATGTTGTTCTTCGGGCCGTTCATGTTAGCAAAGAGGGTCGGGCACCATGGATGAAGAGATGCTACAGAATATCGCCACCCCCAGTGTACTCCATGAACCGGCCAGCGACCTGCCCGGCATTCAGATTGAGGGCATCAACTTTGCCTTTGGCACCGAGAAGAATCGCTCTCAGGTGCTGTTTGATAACGGCCTGACCATCGAGCGGGGAGAGATTGTGGTGATGACCGGCCCTTCCGGCTCCGGCAAAACCACCTTGCTGACCCTGATTGGGGCGCTGCGTTCGGTTCAAGAGGGGAGCCTTAAGCTGTTTGGCCGCGAATTAAGCGGACTCAGCAGCCAGGAGAAGCAGGATTTACGTCGAAATATTGGTTTTATCTTTCAGGGCCATAACCTCTTTGAAGCCCTCACCCCGCTGGAGACGCTGCGGGTAGCGAGTCGCTTGCAGAGCCCACCCCCATCGCGCCGTGAGATTCACCAAAAAGGGATGGAGTTGCTCACCGAGCTGGGGCTTGAAGAGCGTGCCCACTACAAACCCTCCTCCCTCTCCGGCGGGCAGAAACAGCGCGTGGCCATCGCCCGTGCCCTGATCAACCATCCCCGGTTGATTCTGGCTGATGAACCCACAGCGGCGCTGGATAAGGACTCCACCAAGAATATCATTCAGATGCTCAAACGGCGTGCCGAGGAGGAGCTGGCCACGGTGCTGATCGTCACCCACGACAATCGCATTCTGGATTATGCCGACCGGCAGGTGAATATGGTGGATGGCCGTATTCAGACCAACGTGCAGATCAAAGAGAACATTCGCCGGGTGGAGATGATCTCCCGCTGTGAAGTGTTCAGCCACGCCAATCTGAGCGCAACCACCATCTCGCGCATGGCCAACCAGATGGAGCCCCAAACCTACCAGAGCGGTGATGTTCTGTTTCGTCAGGGGGAGGTGGGGCAGCACTTCTATCTTCTCGCCCGTGGGGCGGTGCGTATTTACAAGGGGGAAGGGGCGCTGATTGAAGAGTTGGTTACTCTCAAAACGCCCGGTGATTTCTTCGGTGAGTTGGCGCTGCTCAACGATGAACCACGTCTGGCCACCGTGGAGGCGCTGGAGCCGGTTGAGGTGCTGACGCTGAAGAAAGATCAATTCAATCAGGCGGTCTCCGAAGCGCCTGATCTGGCCGCTGAGATTCGCAACCACTACTTCCTGCATTAATAGGGGACCAACCCATGTGGCGACTCATCACCAATCAAACCCTATGGATCAGGATGCTTGTGGGCACGCTGCTCATGGGGCCGATGTTTTTTGCAGGATCCCTCTGGGCGAATACGGCCCTGACCCTGGCCGATACCATCATTATCACCCTGCAACGCAACCCCACCATCGCCACCGAGCGGGGTAAGGTCACCACGGCCATGGCGGCTGTAGAGACCGCTTCAGGGAGCTATGATTGGGCGCTCTCCTACGCCTTGGCCGGATCCAAGGTCAAAACACCCGGCGCTACCATCAACGCCTTTACCAAGCGCATCATTGAGACCGAGACCGATACCCGCACCACCACCTCCACCTTTGGAGCGGTACGCGCCACCCGGTATGGTCCCACGGTCACCTTCGCCAACGTCATCACCAAAACCTATGCCGATACGGTGCTGGACCCCACCATCTCCAACAGCTCCTCGTTGACGCTCAGCATTCCGCTGCTGCGCGGGGCGGGCAAAGAAAACAGCTCCATTGCCGAGCTGGCGGCCATCAAGGCGGTGGATGCGGCCCGGCTCAACGCATCCTACCAGATCGGTCTGAATATACGCTCCGCCATCGACGCCTACTGGACGGTACTGGGTGCCCAGAGCAATCTCGACAGCCTCACCACCACGATGACCCGCGCCACCAATACCGCACAGATTCTTGAAGATCGCATGCAGGGCGGCGAGCTGGCCCAGACCGAATATCAGCGCTCTTTAGCCGAACTACAGCTGCGCCAGATCGACCTGGACGATGCCCGCCGAGCCCTGCACACCGCTCAACAGAACTTGATTCTGGCCCTGGGCATTGACCCCAAAAGTGCGCCGTCACCACCCCAACTGGCCGACACCTTCCCCATTCCGCCCCAGGCCCAGGTTCTGCAAGCGCTGGAAGAGGAGGCGCTGTTGAAACGGGCACTGGCCAACCGGCGGGATCTCAGGGCGCTGAATGTACAACTCGCCTCCGCCGTGATGCAGGAGAGGAAGGCCAAGAGCGACCTGTTGCCGCAGCTCGATTTTGAGGTGACAGCCAACACCATCAATCCGCTCTTCTCCGAGTCGAGTGATGATATTCCGCGCTCTTTCTCCGACTGGCGCGGCATGTCCGGCCCCAACCTGACCGGTACACTCACTCTCACCTATCCGCTGGGCAACCACGCCCTGGCGGGTGTGCACAAGACCCAGAAGCAGGCCAGCAACACTCTGCGCAACTCGGTCACGCTCTCCATGCAGTCAATCCGCACGGCGGTCTCCATCGCTCGGGAGAAGCTGATCAGTGCCCAGCGCAAATACAGCAAATCCCAAACCTCGTTGCGTATTCTGGAGGTGGTGGCGGCGGACACCATGCGCCAGATGAACTACGGCGAGGCGGGCATGACCGATCTGATCAGCGTTGAGGATCGTCTCGCTTCAGTACGGCTCAAGGTGAACGCCGCGCTGTTGGCGTATGCCAAGGCGCTATCGGAGTTGCGGGCTGCCATGGGGCTGCTCTCTTCGGGGGAGGATCCCAAGTTGGTGTTTCGTGCCGAGGACTTTTTGACCCTTCCGAGCCTGGAGCCCACTATCGCTCCGCCATCCACCAGTGCCCCATGAGTGAGCGCCGCCAGCATCACATCATCACCGGCGGCTCCAGCGGCATTGGTTTGGCATTGGCGCGGCAACTGGCCGCTCAAGGGGCCCATCTAACCCTGATCGCCCGCAATGAAGAGAAGCTCCAGCGGGCGCGTGATACCTTGACGCCACTTTGCACGATCCCAGAGCAGACCGTCCTGATCCTGGTGGCGGATCTCTCCAATGCCCAGCAGGCCCAAGCGGCCATCCAGGAGGCTATCACGGCGCTGGGGGCGCCAGAGTGGCTGTTTCTCAACGCCGGTATCGCCCACCCCGGCTATGTGGAAGCGCTGCCCCTGGAGATCTTTGAGACCAGCATGGCCTGCAACTATTTCGG
This sequence comes from Magnetococcales bacterium, assembly GCA_015233785.1. GTDB lineage: Bacteria > Pseudomonadota > Magnetococcia > Magnetococcales > JADFWT01 > JADFWT01. The sequence continues at coordinate 11,369 of JADFWT010000005.1, read as the reverse complement.
CTCGCTCTATCCGCTGCTGGCGGCGCTTCCCGCCATGCGCGAGCGGGGGCGTGGTCGGATTATCTTCACCTCCTCCGGAGCGGCTCTGATCGGCGTCTTTGGTCACAGTGCCTATGCCCCCTCCAAGTATGCCCAGCGCGGTTTGGCCGAGGTGCTGATCCTGGAGCTACAGCGGTTTGGCATCGGCGTCTCCATCGTCTATCCCCCGGACACCGACACACCGCAACTGGAGGCCGAAAATCGCACCAAACCGTGGCAGACCAAGCGCATCGCCCAGAACGCCGGGGTGTGGGATGCTGATAAGCTGGCCACGGTCATCCTCTCCGGGGTACGCAAGGGGCGCTTTGTCATCGCGCCAGGTCTTGCCATGGGGCTTCTTAATGCCCTACATAGTCTCATTGGGCCGCTATTGCGGCGCTATTTCGCCTTTCTGATTCGCCCCGGGTCATGAGCCTTCACGAGGCCATCGTGGCAGTGGTGGCGGGGCTGTTTGGGTTTTCGGCGCTGCTCTTTCTATTGCTGGATCTCTTCGCCATCGCTCCGAGGCAGTCTCATCTGCGTTGGTCGCTATTTGTCGCCCAACTGGCCATTGTGGCGGCGCTGATGGTACCGCCCCTGTTGGGGAATCCCTGGGTGATGGTGGCCGGAGCGCTGCTCTTGGCGCGAGGGCTCTATGAGTTGTGGCGACTTTGCCGGAGCACCGAGTCGCCGTTGGGGTGGCGCTGTGGGATGGCGGCGGCGTTTTTGACGGCCCAGGTGGGGCTAACCGTCACGCTGATACGCGGCCCGGATGGCTTTGCCCATCTGATGTGGATCTACATGTTCACCGAGATGTTCGACATGGGCGGCTATCTGGTGGGTAAGTGGCGGGGGCGGCGCTATCCGTTTCCACGCCTCAGCCCTCATAAGAGCCTGGAGGGGATGGTCGGCGGGCTGTTGGCGGCGTTGATGCTGGCGGTTCCGGTTAACATCTGGCTCTATCACCGGCCCTGGGATGGGGTGTTGCAACAGGGGGTGGTGATCCTATTGGCGGCGTTGGCGGGGGATCTGGCCACCTCCTATCTGAAGCGGCGGGCGGGGTGCAAAGATTTTGCGCCCGTCAGCCGTCACCATGGCGGTGTACTGGATATCTACGATGCCCTGCTGATGGCGTCACCGGTCTATCTGCTGATGCTCTGGCTGGCCTGAGCTGTTGTACCACCGAGAAAACGCCCACCATCGGGTGATACAAAGAAGCGGCGCAGCTCTAGATAGTGGGCAAACATATAGAGATAGTAGCTGAGGATTATGGCGTATTCGGTGGTCACATAGAGACTCTGGGTGACGCCCCCGACAGGCAGCCAGACACCGCGCCCAAGAAAGAGCCCCAGATAGGTGAGGGAGAGCAACACCAGGGCCACAGCCACCCAACGTCGCAGGAGAAACATACCCTGATTCTGGCCATGACTGGAGGAGGGTCCGACAAAGCGCCACCGTCCGGCCAGATGGCCATCCAGCACCGTGGTGGCGGTGCAGAAGATAAACAGGTTGTAGGAGAGAAACTCATGCCACCCCGGATGGCTATCCGAGGGAAAGATCAAGGTGAGAGCGATGGCGGCTCCGGCCCATACCGCGCTACCAAGCAGCGCTCCATTGGCCCTATGGAGCCACGCTGGAACCGCTGCACCTGCCTGCTGAAGGCACCCCATATGGAATCGATTATAGCGGTAGATCAGCAGGTGGCAGAGCCCTAACAGCAGGCCAATGAGGCTCCCGGTCAGGGCAGCCAAGAGGCGGTTGGGACCAAAGCCCAGCGTCTGACTGATGGTGACCGACCGATCGGCCTGAAACAGCTCAAAGCCAAATTTGGCGGCAAAGACCAGCAGCAGGCCCACGGTGGGCACGATCATAAAGGGCAGCAGGTAGAGGCGGCCGCGCCAAGACAGTCCCCCGGATGAAGCCATGGGACGATGCTGTAAAAACTCAATCATGGAGAGCCGTTGCACCCATTTGATAACCTAAGCCAATGATCTTTCAACCCGATACTCGCCACACCTTGGGGCTCATCACGCGCCACCTTCGCCCGGAACACGCCCTGATGGATGTCGGGTGCGGCTCTGGAGATGTGGCCCATCACCTACAGCGTCTGGGCTATCCCGCCATCTTTGCCGCCGATCGGGGCGATTTCCGCCGCCATCCTCTGCACCGTTTTGCCCTCTACGACGGCGTTCAACTGCCGTTTCAAAGCAATGGTGTGGATATGGTGAGTCTCAACTTTGTGCTGCACCATGTTCCCAATGAACGCAAGCCGGTTCTGCTGGCCGAAGCGGCGCGGGTCTCCAGGCGTCACCTGTTCATTCTGGAAGATACCCCCATCCATGCCGTGGACCGCTGGCTCTCCCAACGTCACGGCGAGAACTACCGACGCAAGATCAACAGCAAGGCCGACTTTGGCTTCTATGATCATGCGCAATGGCTGGCGCTGTTCCAATCGATGGGGCTGGAGGTGGTGGAGGCCCAACCCTTGAGCCGTTTCTGCCGCAATTGGCTGCAACCCTTTGCCCGCAGCTTCTTTCTGCTGAAAGCAGGCTAGGGTAGATTAGGCGCGCTCCAATGCCGCCTTATAGACCCGCCGTAGTCGCGGCAGATAGGACCGGCAATCATAGCGTTGCGCCTCCTGCCGTCCCCACACGCCCAGGCGCTGGCGAAGGGCCGGATTCAGCACCAAACGCCTCAGCTTATCGCGCAGATCCTCCACACTCCCCGGCTGACACAATAGATCCTCGGCCTGCTCGGCCAGTACCTGTTGATAGCCGACATTGGCGGCGGCTACCACCGGCTTGCCGCTGGCCATCGCCTCGGTGAGGACCAGTCCAAAGCTCTCGCCAAAGGGGGCCGGGGCGCAGCATAGATCACAGTTGGCATAGATGGTCGGTTTCAGTCCCTCCTCAAAGCGTCCCAGCAGGGTGACATGGGGCAGTTTCAGTTGCTTGATCATGGTCTGTGCCTGACCCGCCTGTACCCCATCCCCCGCCAGGGTTAACGCCACCGGTAACCCCTCCTGCACCAACAGATGGTAGGCTCGCAGCAGAATCAGCACCCCCTTACGCTCATCCATGCGCCCGACAAACAGAATGCGCACCCGCTGAAAGGTATCGCCATGGGGACCTGGTTGATCCAAAGGGGGCTGATCCAAAAAGGACTGAAAGTCGGCGCAGGTCGAGAGGTTATGGATCGGCAGGTCGGCCCGGCGATAGAGATGGGCGGCGGCGGAGTCAGAGACGGCGATCACCTCATCCAGCCCGTGATAGAGCAGCCAACTCAGGCCCCAATAGATGCGCCGCAGCAGCCATCCCAGCACGCTGTCGGGCGGGGTCTCATGGAAGGTGGCCACATGGCGCGTGGCAATGCGCCCCTGTTTGCGTAGTTGCAGGGAGGCCCAGAGAATTTGCAACGGCAGAAACGGCTCCCAGACGGTGTGAAAATGGATCAGATCGAATGCTTCCTGCTCTAGAAACTGGTTCAGTTCCCGGCGCTCGTCGCCCCACAACAGGGTGATATCGGACTCTCCATGATTGATACGGATGGCCCGTTTGCGACCGATCAGCTTCAGGGGTAGGTTCAGCGGCGGGGGCAGCTCCAGGCCGGGGGCAATCAACGTCACCTGATCCCCGTGCTCACGTAGTTGGGCAATGATATCCAACATATGGCGCAGCACACCGCCCGGTCGGCGGATGTCGTAGGGGCAGACGAAGGCGATCTTCAATCGGATCTATCCTCCAGCAGCAGACGGCGGGCGCGTAGAAAGCGTTGAAAGGCGGTCAAATGGGTCAACAGACCTAGCACCAGCAGATAATCCACCAGAAAGAGCCGTTCCCAGCCAAAGGGAGCGGTGATCCAGTAGGAGAGGATCAGGCCCACAGAGAGCAGAATCATGCGCTCCATCCGCTCCAGAAGATCGGGCCATTTATTGTTATCGATGGGGCGCTCGATGGCGGTGCGGGCTTTGTTGTAGCTGGTAAGCAGGGAACCGGTGGCCAGGATAAACACCTCCGGCCAGCAGTGATGCACCCAGCCGATGGCCAGCAGATAGAAGATCTCCTGATAGCGATCCACCACGGCGTCCAGATAGCCACCATATTGGCTGCACGTACCGGTAATGCGGGCCACCGCCCCATCCAGGGCATCAAAGGCCACTACGACCAGCATGGCGCTGCCAAACAGCAGCGAATTGGGATAGAACAGGTAGCCAATGGAGATGATGACCGCCAGAACCAACCCGGTCCAGGTGACGCCATTTGCAGAAAACCCGACCCGGACCAACCCTTGGGCCAAACGCTCCCAAAAGCGATCCAGAACGGGTTTATAAAGACCATCAATCACAACAGCTCCCCCCTCATCCCCGAAACCGGGAACGGCAGGCGGGGAGAGGTGATATCCGGTTTAGATGCGCGTACCGACGGTGGGCAAGCCAGCTTGAGCGGTGCTGGAGATCACCAGAGGCGATACAGCCAGGGCAGCTGCGCCAAATTTCTTCAGCATGTCACGGCGGGTGGTGAGAACCGCATCCTGCTCGGACTGGCCTTCTGGAGTTTTCGAGTCGGTCATGTCGTGATTTTTCAGTTCTGACATTGGTTCTATCCTTAAAAAAGAGGGGGAATGGAGACCCCGTTGTGCGGACGTCACAATCCGTAAACAGCACATCACGCCTACGGCTAAACGATCACTATACCACCTGTCGACTATAGCCATGGATCAGATTCAAGTCCAGATGAATTTGCCTAATGTTTCAACATGCTGATAGATTAGGGTTCGTCAAATAACGATGGAGTGAGGTGATTATGGGCAGTTTAAGCACCCGGCGGCAACTGGTCTATATGTATCATCTGTTGAGCCCCCACCATGTGCCGGGACAGAACGCCCAACCAGTCCTTGCCCCAGAGGAGTGGACGCCCCTTTGGCAGCGGGCCGTCAACGCCTTTCTAGGACCAGCCCTGCACGACGCCCTTCAGCGTCACCAGCCGGAGACCCCTCTGGATGATGATATATTGGGGCTGCTGGCCTATCTCTCTGACCAGAATCTGATCCGCAATCAGCACCTTAAAAAGCAGACGATCGAGCTGATCGGCCACCTGAATCAACAGGGGATTAAGCCGATGCTTATCAAGGGATCGGTGGCCCTGTTTCAGCCCATTTTTCCGAGCCCTGCCATGCGATGCATGCTCGATATTGATTTCTTGATTCAGGACCATGAGCGGCGCATCGTCTTTGAAACCATGGAGAAACTGGGCTACACGCCGGGGGGGGAGGATTTCTACCCCGGTTTTCTGGAGAGTGATTACTTTGGCCGCCATCTTCCGCTGATGAATCGCGCCGGGGAGATGGGGGCGATGGAGGCCCATGTCAGCCTCTGTGAAACGTGGCGTGAAAATGATCCCTTCGAGGCCGAGGCGCTGTGGCAGAGCGCCTTTCTACATCAAACCGACGGCATTGAATACCACACACTCTCCGCCGACAACGAGCTGCTGTTCAGCTTTTTTCACAGCCAATATCTGGACCACAGCCACCGTATCGGCGCGCTGCCGCTGAAAAATCTGCATCACTTCGCCTGGCTGCTTCACCATTACCGTGATGATCTGAATGTAGAGGCGTTGCATGCCAGGCTCCAGACAGTTCGAATGCTCAGGGCGTTTCAATCTTACCTGACGCTGGCCCAGCGCCTGAATCTGGTTGCACCCCATCTGTTTCCGGCGGCGAAATTCCCATCCCGGCCCCTGTACTACCATCGTGCCACCCTCCAGAAAGGGTTCCCCCGTTTAGAAAAAGGGCTCTTCTTTCTGAGTGAAATGTTCGAAGAGATGTCCAGCGCTAAGATTGAACAGAAATTTCGCACCGAGCCCGGTCGCATCCCCTTATGGCGCACACGTTGGCGCATCGCTGCCGACTGGCTCAAGGAGGCGCGGCGCACATCAAAGGATACCCAAGGATGAAGCCTGTTGTACCCCTTGAGTTCGAGTACCCCTACTGTATGGTGCTTTACTGGCCCCACAACCACCGATTTTTGGTGCTTAATCCGGCGGCGGCCTATATCTGGAACCTACTCAAGGCGGGGCTCTCGACGCCGGTGGTGATTGAGGCGGTTCAGCAGGATTTGCCCCTGGAGGCGGCGGCCATTGAGCGGATTATCGATCGCTTTGATGTGGCCGATGAGAAGCCTGCGTTCAAAAACACCGTTGACTATTTTGTCCAGCACCAGCAGCGCCCGCCCCAAGAGCCCCCCCTGGCCCGATGGCCTCTCCAGTTGGCGGGCGGAGGCTTTACGCTATCGGTCTATGATCAGGCGCTGGTCGGCGTGGCCGAAGAGCTTTTCGGCCATCTGAGAAGCGGTGATGAAACCCCTTCTCTGGGTGAGTTGCATGTATGGCGTGATGGGGCGCATTACCTGATGCGCTCCAGCTGCGAACGTATCGCCTACCGTCTGGATACCATCCCCCGCTTGGGGCCATTTCTGAACGCCACCGCCATGCAGCTCTCTTTTCTGACCAACCCCGATGTGGATATCGCCTTTCACGCCTCTGCGGTGCAGAGAGGCAAGAGACTGCTGCTTTTCTTTGCCCAGAGCGGTAGCGGCAAGAGCACCCTGGCGGCGCATTTTGCCCACCAGGGCTACAAGTTGCTGGCGGACGATACGCTCTATTTCAAAATGGATCCGCCGCATCTACTGCCGGTGCCCACTGCGTCGAGCCTGAAGGCCAACAGCTACTTTTTCGGCAGGGCGCACCATCCCGGTTTTGATCAGCTGCATGAATTCATTCAGGACGTGGGCGGTAAAGGGCCGGTCAAGTACATCCCATCGCCCCATCCCGGTCGGCACCCTATCCCGCTTGAGAGCCTGGGCGATGTCACCATAATTTTCCCCCGATATGATGCCGACTGCACCACCGCAGTGCGCCACCTGGAGCCCTTCGAGGCGTTAAGCGGCATGCAGGTGGATGGCTTTGCAGTTCAGAACAGCGACCTGACCCGCGAATCGGTGGATTTCTTTCTTTCCCTGCTCACCAGCGGCCATGTCTACGCCCTCGACTTTTGCAATCTAGAGCAGGCTCAGGCGCTGCTGGAGCGCCACTTCCCCGAGGCCACCCCGGACGACGCCTCATCCCCGATCTGAATCACACCGACCCGCCCCTCGCCAGCGGACATCCGGGACGCTCTGGATCCAGCGTGATCAACAGCAGGGTTCGTTTGGTCCGCACTTCATGGAACGGGTTAAGGCCGGCTCGATAACTGGTGATCTCTTGCAGAGAGCCGAGCGGCATGCAGAGGCGAAAATCAACCCCCTTAACCACCGGCTCTTCAACCAACATATGGGTGACGCCATGGCGGGTTATGCTCTCGCGCAGACGGGCGACAAATAGATCATCGGGAATCCAGAAACCGCCATCAAAGAAGACCGAACGGCGCGGTAGAAAAGCGTAATTGACCCGCTCATAAGGGAGGATGACGGCATCCAGTGGCAGCATGCGATCCAGCCGTAGATTCTCCGCATAGCCAAACGAGCGCTTCTCCATCACCTGATGCCGCCAAGCGGGGCGCAAGGCTCCGGGAAAGAGCATCGCCGCACCGCTCAGGGCAATGACCGCCACCACAAGCGCCTGGACAGTGAGCAGACGACGCAACAGCAGCACGCTACGCCCCCAGGGGATGGTGACCACCGCCGCCCCGGCCATCAGATGGAACTCTGTGTAGTAGCGGGCGGTGATGTTGCCGGTCAGGACGAAGAGAAGCGCACCGCACCCGGCGGGAATCAACAGCCAGCGCACCTGAGGCATGGTGCGATGAGGCAGCGTCCACAGCGAGGCGTAGAGGCCGACACCCAGAATCTCGACAAAGAACTCGGGGGAGAGTGGAACGGCGTGGCCAACGAAAAAGCGCAGCCATGGAGACCCCTCCAGATAGCTCTCTCTGAAGGTGTGCAGATAGGCGGCAAACCCCAGCGCATCCGGGGTCGCACCCGATAACCAGGCGCTGAGCAGCGGCGCAAGTGGATCACCATAGAAGAGCAGATTGCGCCCATAGAGCGGCGCAAGAATCACCATAAAGACCAGCGCCCCAGCGGTGAGAATCAGAGGCAGTCGTCCCACCTGCCAGCCGCGCACCAACACCGCGAATCCCACCACACCACCAGAAATCAGGAAGGCGTGTTTCTGACCGATAGCAAACAGAAGCACAATCAACATGGCCCCCCATGTTGAACTATCCAGGGCGGTGCTTTTTCTCTCAGCAGAGGAGGGGGTGCGTAGATTTCGATCCCCGGCCAGGGTGGTCAACACCAACACCATCAGGGCCATGGGCAGCATCTGTGGCTTCTGGTTGGGGACAAACGACACAATGAGCGGCGTAGAGAGAACAAAAAGCGCGGCCAACAGCCGTCCATTCCAATCCCGCGCCATGGCATCCAGGGCGATCCAGGCCACCAGCAGGCCCGAGAGCTGCAACAGGGCGCTCACCACATCGCTACCCAGGGCAAGGCCAACCCAAATCAACACCTCACCCAGCCCCATCAAGCGGCTAAACATGGCGTGAGGTGGGGCTTCGGTGATGGCCTCTTCACGCAGCCAGCGGGCCGGTTCCGCCAAATGGTAGGCCATGGAATCCGAGCCAATGGGCGGCCCCAAGGTGACGGCTCCCAACCCTATGAGAATCAGCAGGCAGAGCCCCCACCCTAGACGTTGCTCCCAGTGGAGATTCTCCCGCCACAGACGTTTTAGGGCCTGCCCCCCTGCCGGTAGCATGAAGAGGGTAGCCGCCACCCCCACCCCCACAAACAGCCCTCCCATGGTTGCCAGCAGCCCATGCGATCCGCCCCCCAGCAGCCCAACCATCTGGACCAGAGCGCTCAAGGCGGCAGTCACGATGACAAATCCAAACGCCCAGTGCCGTCCATCCACCGACCGATTCCACACCGGATTGTGCCGATCTGCGGGGTGCCACAACCGCCCCGCCAACAGATGACCAACGCCCCAAAGCCCCACAACGAACAGAAGGGCTATCAGCGATGAAAAAGGGGGCGGCAGAAGCGTGTCGGAGAGAGGCGTAAAGGGCATGGCGTCTGGCATATAAATCCCGAACCCACTTCGATGGATAGGTAGATTCGTCATGATGACGTCGTGCAAAGTGACTGTCAAAAACAAGTTGTTCCTAAGGTGGGTTGCTGATTCCAAGTATATAATTGATTTTATTGTTTTATAGTGGGTTTACGCCGTGCAGTTGCGTTGGGTTGCCGTAGTTGGATGAGATTATATGTCTTCATCCTGTTGGTGATGTTCCGTCCGCTACTGGCCATCGGCGTTTGAACTTAACCTTCTCGAACCGACCGATCGACCGCTTTTCCCATCGAAATAATCGATAAAATATTGAAAAACCCAGCTGATAATGGTTCGACCACAGGTTGGTTCGGTCCAGGCCCTTCGTGAGGTGGAGGCGCTGCGTTTTCTCTACCTGGGCGATATTGAACCCACATCGGCCAACGACAAGGCCACCCCGTCCAGCCCTAAAACGCTGCTGGTCATCACCGACTTCATCCGCTTTGAGACCGAAGGGCAACTGAGAATGCTGGCCCAGGTCATCGCCGATGGGGCCTGTGGCCAGCCGTGGATCTGGTCTGTTCTTCCAACCAAACCACCGCGCTGGAACAAGCTGCTGGATGAAGAGGGTCTCTAGCCTCTTTATCCCATCAGCATCGGCAGCATCAAGACACTTCCCCAAGCCAGAAGCGTCATCGCCGGAGCCATGTGGCGAAAGCGTTTATTGATCTTCTGAGCACGTTCCATCTCTCCCTGCTCATTGGCCATCTGAGAGAGCCACAGACTCTCCAACACCGCTATAAATATCGCCATCAACCCTATCAAATAGAACAGATCCAGAAGGGTCAGATAGGAGATGTTGGGTATGGCATCCATGACGCTGAGATTAAACGCCACCAAAGTCAGAATGCCGATCAAACCGATCTCTAGCCGGGAGACAAACACCTCCACCGGAACCCAGTAGATCCACCAGGTCACCATCACTACCAACACCATTGGCAGCATGACACGCCATAGAAAATATTGGCCATCTCGCTTGACATGCAGCCGAAACGCCACCTGGGAGACCATGCCATCCCCATGCAAATCTGCCTTACGTAGCGAACTATTAGATTTAAATTCAATAATATTCCAATCAGGGGGCAGAAAACTGCGCTCATAGCCGCTACGCTCTTGATGAGGTTCCAACAGCACCTCATTGGCTCCAACGCCAAATATCTCCAGTAGAATCGGCAGCTCCTGCTCATCAAAGGGGAGTAGACGCAGATGGCTATGGTAAGAGAGCGGTAGATCTAACAGCACATGTAGTCGCATCCAGCCATCCGGCTCAACAATCAACATTCTGTTATCAATCTGCGGGGCCGTTGTGCCGTTAAAGAAATCCACATCCGGCCGCCAGATATAGCGCATCAACAGTGATGCCTCCTCCTCACGGAACCGCGTACTCTTTGAACGCTGCTTCGATGCCAAGCGCGGGTCATACCACTCCAGATCATAGGCCGCATGGATATGAAAATTCTCCTGGGGTTCATTCACCTCGGGAATCGTCAGAATTTTTAAGCCGACTTTAACGCGCACCGGTCCATCTGAAGGGGGCGGAAGATTAAGACCGCTCAACGCTTCGGGTGCAATGCCCAACTTCTGAAAAATGGGGTGCTGCTTCCCAGAACTGCTTCTGGACTGGTCCGATATAGCTGACTTAACCGAGTGTGAAGAGAGTGCTGGCGAGAGACGCATCAAAGGGGTCTCGCCAAGCGGGGGGATCTTACTCCAATCCTCTCCCCTCTTTTCGGCAAGTTCCACAGAAGCTACGGCTGGGAGTGCAGCGCCCCCTATCAATACCCATAGCAATAGCAACATCCATCTCAAAGATAGCATGATGATGAACCTCTTGGTTCAGGAGGGCAGGAGGTATTCAAGTGTATGGCACAACATGCGATATACGGAACCGAAAGGCAAGGCAAGGCAAGGCAAGGCAACCGCCCCGTCACTGACGTGAAACTTTCCATTCCACTACCACACTGATAAGCTTGCAATATTGAGATGGTGGTATATTTACCCATCTATAGCTGCCTCTATTCTCCACTACAAATTGATGGAAAGAGCCCTCCTATGAGAGCCCACGATCCCCGCACACCTCAGCCACAATTGACCGGTAGCCACATCACCATGCAGAAATTTCTGCCCACGGTGTTTTTTCTTCTGATTGCCGGTGTCGGGCTGTTTACCGCCTGGACTATGAACCGGGTGGCCATTCAAGCCACAGAAGATCTCGGTGCCGACCTGATGAACCAAGTGAGCCGAACC
>JADFWT010000059.1 GCA_015233785.1 Magnetococcales bacterium | reverse complement strand
GCCATGGGAATCTCACCCTTCTTCAACTGGTCGATGGCGTCCAGTGGGGGAATGTCGATCTTGACGTCAATGCGGTATTCATTGCGAGAGGCCCCTCCAGCCTTGTCCACCGCCTGAAGCAGTTGAATATAACCGTCAGCCATGCGGTTGATCTCGGTGGCGGCGACGCTGAACGCCTCTTTGTTTTTCTCCAGATCGGCGACAATATCCTGTACATATTGATTGATATGATAGGACTCCAGACTAAAGGCCCGTGTCACCTCTTCCGGAGTGAAATTCTTGAAGGCCATCATCTCGCCCAGAGCGGACATCTTGGCATCCACGGTCTTGCGGGTCTCGGCCAGATGGTCGTTGTAGCGCGTCAGGACCCGATCCATCTTCACCTTCAGCGGCAACGTCAAATCCAACTCGGCACTGCGCAACATGCGGTCAATCTGCGGCACCACGCGGGAACGCCGTTTGAAGGTGGTGGCTACATCGGTGACCCCTGGCTTGTAGCCGCCGCTGATCGCGTAGTACTTGCCCCAATAACGAGGACCCTTCTTGGCCACACCACTGGAGGCCGCACCAAAGCGCTCATCATCCGGTACCTGGTTGAATTTCTTTACCGCCGCCGACACACGTGCCTGCAACATCGCCTGTAGATCCAACAACGAGTCAGGCCGGTCGGCATCCAGCGACTTAGGATCCCCCACGGCACGCTCAACACGCTGCTCAATCGCCTCCCACTGGATGGTGAGATCCTCCTTTTGGGAGAAGAGCAGCACAATGCCGTCGTAGTTGGTCCAGATGGAGATCATGGTGAGAAAGATGGAGATGAAGATCCAACGCGGATTGCGCTTGAAGGCCAGCCAAAATCCCTTAAACACCTGCCCCGCCTCGGCCACGCCCTGGAACAGTCGATCCTTGAAGTCAAGAATCACCGACGACACCACCAGCCCGGTAAAAACCGCCAGCAGAAGACGAGCGGTCTCATTCTCGTCACCAGAAAAGCCGCCGCCAAGAAAATGGCTCAAGGATTCGTGTTGCAGAAGATCGTTGACCCCTTTGGCGGTGGTGAGGGTCGAGCCGACAAACAGCAGCAGCCCAAGCAGCATCTTACCGAATGAAAAGAGCTTCCATTGGGTCTCCATCATCTTCTGGCCGAAGCTGTTCATGGAGCCTTCGCCAAACCAGATCTGACGGTAGGAGCGGGAGACCTTGATGGGCTTCGGTGGATCCACCAGCGTCTCTTTCTGATGGGCGGCAAACGCCTTTTTCACCGCTGTTAAATTGAGCCGATAGATGGTGCCGCTCAGCTCGTAGAAGGGGTTCTCATCCAACATCGCTTCATTGCCGCGTGACAGCGCCGTGCGAAACTCCTCCAGCTTATGCTTCATGGAGGTCCCGCCGCTCATGGCCTCTTTGCGCAGTGCCTCTCGTAGCTTGGCTACGGTCTTCTGGACAAATTTCAACTCGGCAGGATCGGCAAACTCCACCAACCGCTTCGGCCCTTCATCATCCCCATCAGACGGCATAACCCCCTGCACCGTCTGCGGAAAAAAGAAGGCCGGATCATCGATCTCCTCATGGGGCGCAAAGCTCCGGTCGGTAATATCCCCATAATAGATAAAAATCGGGTTGTCCGACGTGGCAACGTTTTGTTCAGCCATGTTCTCTTCCCACAAGAAGACAAGCGCTTCATATCAATAAAGGGAGAGGCCACCATCCCCAGCATTGTTCTTTTATCCGGCCCCTCTCCGACTCACGGCAAGAACGCTATCCCAATCGCACCAAACCCCCAAAAAAGACGCGATAGACAGACAATTCCGCACCATGCACATTTACCACATTTCGCCGCATAATTCAATTACGCCCCTCCCTTATCCCAGCTTACCCCTCTCCTGAACACCCTATTTATCCCCAAACTCTATGTTAAAATATCAATTTTGACATTTTTGCAATAATAATTCTTATCATCATGAAATTGCACCGATTTATTGTTGAAAAGCCTTGCCAGCACCCGTATATACTTAAAACATGACGCGGCTGTGAACAAACTTCACATATTCTCTGTGTACCATCTTCGTGAAAAAAATAATTCCGTCTGCTTTGCTTTGATACAATTCAAGCCGTTAGCATGACATATGGACACTGTTTATTTGTATAACAAGGCCGCGCCGCACCCATAAGAATTATTGTGTGAATGATAATTCAATTTAATCATAAGCCTCACTCATTGATAATGGTAACCGTGCGGGAGTGAGGAACACCTCCAGGCCTGGGGAGACCTGAACCCAAAATAGATAGCGGTGACCAAAGCGAGGGGCTAGGTCGTTGAAAGGGGAACCAACATGTCGGCTATGAATGTAATCGCAAACGCTAAGGTGGGTACCAAAATCGGGATGAGCTTCGCACTGGTCGGCGTGCTGTTCCTGATTGTGGTGGGACAGTACAACGGTGTCTTAAGCGATGTCATGAACGATTATCAACACGGCGTCATCAACGTCGGCTCCATCAAGAGCCACGCCCTCACCGTGGGCGCATTGATGAGCGATGTTCGAAAAACCGAACTCAACTTTCTTCGCACCCGTCAAGAGGCGGATGTGGACAAGGTGGGCCAGGGAACCGAAGCCATGGCCGGTGAACTGACCCAGTTGATCGCCGTAGCCCGTGAAGAGAACCTCCAGGAAAGTGCCCGCAAGGCTGAAGAGGTGCAAGGGTTGCTGGGGGATTACAAAAGGGCCTTTCAAGGGGTGGTCAGCGCCTGGAAGACCAAAGGATTAACACCCCAAAGTGGACTTCAGGGTGCCTTTATGAAAGCCGCCGGGTCGCTGCGGGCCCGCATGAACGACTTCGACACCAACCGGTTGAAAATTCTACTTCAGGATATCCAGATCAAACAGTTTCTCTTTATGACCACCGCCGAGGAGCGCCACTTCCTTGCCACCAAGGCCCTGAAAGAGACCTTCTTTACCTCCCTGAAGGAGAACGCCATGAACGCGGAGATGAAAGAGCATCTGCGTAAGACCATGGTCAAATATCTTGATGCCCTCGACACGATGGTCTCCGAAGAGCAGGTGGAAGGGGCCAGTGAAGAGACCCTGGAGGCCCTTAGCAAAGCGGCCAACTCCATGAACCTGGCTCTGGACCAAAACTACGTCACCAACATTTGGCGTAACTTTCTGGAAATGCGCCAGCAGGAGCAGCTCTACCTGATTCGCCACGACGCCGGCCATGCCGAAAAGCTGCAAACCATCGTCGGCATAATCCGTGAAAATGTCGATCAATCCATTCTGGCAGAGGAGGTTAAAAGCGCCATCAACACCTCGCTGGACACCTACCAAAAGGCCTTTTTGGATATGGTGACCAAAGATGGCGAAATCACGCAGATGGAGGCCCGCATGCAGCAAGCCGCTGAACGCATGGATCCCATCATCACCGCCATGGTTCGCAACGCCGGTAACGAGATGGACCGCATGGCCACAGCCACCAAAGAGAACGCAGAGACCAAATCAAATCTGGCATTGATCGTCAGCGGCATCATCGTGATCATTGCTCTGCTGATGGGCGTCATCATCGGACGCCACATTACCGGGCCGCTGAGAAACTGCCGCCACACCTTCACCAAACTGGCCAATGGCGACCTCACCATCCAGTGCGATATCGACCGGGAAGATGAAATTGGGCAGTTGTTCCACGCCCTCTCCGATATGTCGAGAAAACTACGGGAGGTGGCCACCACCATCCACACATCCGCCGAACATGTGAATGCCAACAGCCAGGATGTCTCGAACTCCGCCGCACAACTCTCCGCCAGCGCAGAAGAGCAAGCCGCCTCGGTCCAGGAGACCGCATCGCTGATGGAAGAGATGAACAGCAATATCCAAAACAATGCCGAAAATGCCAAAAAGACCGAAGATATCTCGATCCAAGCCGCCAAGTCCGCCGAAGAGACCGGCAGGGCGGTTAACGAAGCCGTAGCCGCCATGAAGGAGATCTCCGAACGCATCTCGGTGGTGGAGGAGATTGCAAGGCAAACCAATCTGCTGGCACTGAATGCCGCCATCGAAGCGGCCCGGGCCGGCGAGCACGGCAAAGGGTTCGCCGTGGTGGCCAGCGAGGTGCGCAAACTGGCCGAACGCGCCCAGTCCGCCGCCGGTGAAATTACCCAACTCTCCAGCAACAGCGCCTCCATCTCCAGCAAGGCCGGCGAAATGCTGCACGTGCTGGCCCCGGAGATTCAGAAAACTTCGGAGCTGGTCCAGGAGATCTCCTCCGCCAGCCAGGAGCAGAGCGCTGGAGCCGCCCAGGTCAATGACGCCCTGCAACGGCTGGACGCCATGATTCAGAGAAACGCCTCCGCCTCAGGAGATGTGGCCAACACCTCTCAAGGGATGGTCCAGGAGGCCAACAACCTTCAAGATGCGGTGAGCTTTTTCCGCCTGGGTAACGAAGCCGCCAATCGCGCCGCCGTGCAGCCCATCTCCAGCCAAGAGGATGGCAACAAACCCAAACTACTGGCGCGTTCAACCACCTATTAACCGAACGGCTCCCGGCACTGGAATCACCGCTGGGAGCCCAAAAGAGGCCCAAAAGGAGCCCCAATGAGCAGCCTGGACCAGGCATGGCGTATCGGAATCACCTCAAGGCGCGGACCCACTATGGCTGCGCTTCTGAGCATTACGGCGGCCATACTCGGCCTCTGGGCGCTCACCCCTGAGGGAACGCTTGCCACGCCGGCGCTGTTGGAACCTCTCTATCTGACACTGCCTATTCTGCTGTTTGGGGTTCTGAGTTTCGGGATCATCTATTTCGGCATGAGAGAGACCCACCTGGAGGGCACAGCCCACGCCTCGCTTCACAAAACAATTCTCGACAACGCCGCCGACGCCATCATTGCCGCCAATAGCACCGGCCATATTTTACTCTTCAATCGCAAGGCCGAACAGCTACTGGGATACCAAGCTGACGAGGTGATGGGGCACACCCTGTTGCGACTCATGCCCAAACAATATTGGAAGGGGCATAGCGGCGCCATCAAACGGCTGGCGCAAGGGGGAAAACCCAAATGGATCGGACAGACCCTGGAGGTCCACGCTCTGCACAAGGATGGCCATACGCTACCTGTTGAACTCTCCCTCACTCTGGCCGACCTCAACGGCCAAACCCGCTATGCCGCCATCATGCGGGACAACCGTAAGCGCAACCGTGAGTTGGAGCGGGATCAACGGGCCCTTCAGTCGCAACTGGCCATCAGCAAACTGCTTCGCACCACCCTGGAGCCCATCTCCCTGCCTGACCAGTTGCAGCGGGCGCTGGAGGTTATCCTGGAGATCCCCTGGCTCTCCATCCATCAACGCGGTTCCATCTTCCTGGCCGATGAGCCGCAACAAACCCTGCATCTGGCAGCCCAGCACGGACTCAACAAGGCGCTACTTCCACGCTGTAATAAGGTGCCGTACGGTCACTGCATCTGCGGCATAGCTGCTACGACGCGTAAGCTGGTATTTGCGGCCCATTTGGATGCTCGCCACACGGAGCGCTACGAAGGGATGCATGACCATGGTCACTACTGCGTGCCGATCCTCTACGGCGATACGCTCAAAGGGGTGATCAACCTCTATCTGGATGCCGGACATCAGCGGAATACCAATGAAGAGGCATTCCTAAACACCGCCGCTGATACCCTGGCCGGATTGATCCAACGCCACCATGAGGAGAACAGACGCAAGCAGATAGAAAAAGAGCTGCGCCAAGCCCACAAGATGGAGGCCATCGGCACGCTGGCCGGAGGCATCTCCCACGACTTCAACAATATTCTCGGGGCACTGATCGGCTATATTGAACTCACGCAAGACAAAGTTCCCGAAGATAGCCCGATAGCACGCAATATGGAAAAAATGATGCGCGCCAGCCTGCGGGCTCGAGATCTGGTGGCGCAACTGCTCACCTTCAGCCGCCAAAGTGGAAACCGCAAACAGCCGGTCTGCCTCACCCAATTGATGGATGAAGTATCAAAATTCATGCGCGCCACCCTGCCCGCCACCATCTCCATTCGCGGGGCCTACCAACAGGAGAAGTGCTGTGTCCACGCCGATCCGGGCAAGATTCACCAGATTCTTATGAACCTCTGCTCCAACGCCGGATTCGCCATGCGAGAGTGCGGCGGCGTTCTGGAGATGGGGTTGTTGGAGAACCGCCTGGAGCCCCATGAGGCCCAGTCACTCGGCCTCGCTCCAGGACGCTATGCGGTGCTCTCGGTCTGTGACGCCGGGGTCGGCATCCCAAAAGAGATTCAGGAGCGCATCTTTGATCCCTTCTTTACCACCAAAGGGGTGGAAGAGGGCACAGGACTCGGCCTCTCGGTGACCCACGGCATCGTCTCCGAAATGGAAGGCGCCATCACTGTGGAGAGCACCTGCGATATCGGTACCACCTTCCGGGTGTTTCTACCGATGATGTCCGGCGAGGCGGTCCCCGATTGCCGCACCTACTCCGAACAACTCCCCACCGGGCACGGCTGCGTGCTGCTGGTGGACGATGAAGCGCCGCTGGTGGAGATCGGCACCAAAAAGTTGCAGAGGCTAGGCTATGAAGTGCTGGCTTTCCAAGACGCCATGAAAGCGTGGAAAAGCTTTCAAAAGCAGCCGGATCGCTTTGATTTTGTGGTCACCGACCTCACCATGCCCACGCTGCGGGGCGACCGACTGGCGCGCTATATTCACACCCTCAGACCCCATACGCCGATTATTCTCTGTACCGGCCACGCCGAGGCGCTCTCTCAAAACGAGCTGGCCTCGCTGGCACTTGCCGGGCTGCTGAGAAAGCCGGTGCTGATCCGGGACTTGGCCATGGCGATGGCCAAGGCCGGACCCCGGCAACCCAGCAAAACCACGCAGCCTACAGCGCCCCCATTGGATGGTGAGGAGACCTCATGAGCACACATATTCTGGTGATTGACGACGATCTGGACTTCCGCGATATGCTGGAGCAGATGCTCACCGAAGCCGACTTCCAGGTCACCACCGCCCAAGATGGCAAAGAGGGGCTGGCGCGCTATCGCCAAAGCCCATCCGACCTGGTGATTACCGATATTCTAATGCCGGAGATGGAGGGCATTGAGACCATCAGCGCGCTGATGAAGCAGGGCCGCCAACCAAAGATTCTGGCCATCAGCGGCGGCAGTCGCCATTTAAGCAGCGACTCCGTCTTGCACGCGGCCCGCTGTATTGGTGCCCGGCGGATTCTCAACAAACCTTTTACCCGTGGACAACTCTTTGCAGAGATTGAGGCGTTGATGGCGGACACGTGATGCGGTTTATCGCTCGGCTATCATGCAAGAAACCTGGGGACTAGCTGGGTGATGACCGAGGGGGACTAACAGGCCGCAGGGACCATTGCAACATCACCTGAGGAGGCGGAGGGTAACGACGAGGTAATCAGGTTAAGCAGAACTGGAATCTCAAAGGGCTTTTTGATGAATCCCTGCACACCACTCTCTCGGGCGGTATCGGAGATCTCACGACTGGCATAGGCGGTCATGATGATGATCCGGATGTCGATCTTCTGCTTGCGAAGATCCTGGGTGGTGGTGATGCCATTGAGTTGAGGCATGACCAGATCCAACAGCAGAAGATCAAAGGACTCCTCCTGAAGCCGCTCAATGGCCGAGCGCCCAGAGGTGACACGGGCCACGTCATAGCCGTGGCGCTGGAGGATCTCCTTAAGATTCTCTCCGAAGATCTCATCATCATCGGCAATGAGAATTCTGATCATCTGATGTCCTCAATTAATGAGAGATAGAACTGCACTAAGTATAAATCCACCCACAACAGGTCCGACATTAAAATCGGCTTGACACCACGGCCCAACACGCCACGCTAACTCTCGTAAAAGAAACAAAGCAATCTTATGAATTCAAGCAATTAAAGAAAACTGACCACGGCCCGAAAGGGGGTGGTCCTATCCAGGGGATGTGAAGCGACTTCACAAAGCAGGAAGAAAAGGGCCGATCAACTGTCCGAGGGGATCTGTTTGGTGACGGCAGAGAGCAGCTCCAACATCTGGCGACCATTGTCGGTGAGGGTGTAGGTCTTGTCCTCGTTTTGGGAAACGATATCGGAATCTTTGAGCTTTTTCAGATGAAACAGAACCTTGGTATGATCTTGCACATGCAGGGCACGCACAATGTCGGTGAGACGCATCTCCTGGCTGGCCCCAATCAGTTGTAAGGTTTTACGGCGGATGGGATTGGCCAGAGACTGGAAGGTGAAATCAAGATTGAGATTACGAAGGCTCACCTCAAAACGCGCCGCCTCCAAAACCCGGCGGATGGTGATGATCAACTCATCCATCCTGAACGGCTTCTGAATGTAGTCGTCGGCCCCCTTCTTCATGGCCTCCACCGCGTTATCCACACTGCCGAAGCCGGTGATCATGATCACCTTGACGTGGCGGTTGTCACTGCGAATGCGATCCAGGGCGGTCATGCCATCCATACCGGGCATCACCATGTCCAGCAGGATGACATCAAAAATCTCATCGGCCAAACGCTCCAACGCCTTCTGGGCCGACCCCAGTCGGGTGATGGCAAACCCCTCCCGGCGCAGAACATCCCCTAGATTTTCCCGAAATTCGGCGTCGTCATCGACAATGAGAATTTTCTTTTTGGTCATAGCGATCAACCCGCTTCCACTCGATTGCGTCCGGCATCCTTGGCCTTGCTGAGCAGCATATCGGCCCGTTCGATCAGTAGATGGACGTCGTCCGACGCCAACAGTTGCGTCACCCCAAAACTTCCAGTCACCCGCCCCACCTGGGCAAAATCCCGGCCCGCAATAACAGTACGCAACTTATCCGCCACCTGCTGTGCAGCCTCAACCCCAACACCCGGCAACACCAACAAAAACTCTTCGCCCCCCCAGCGGGAGAGCATATCCGACGCGCGAATCCTTCCGGTCACCATGCGGCAGATCTCCACCAGCACCATATCCCCCTGAGCATGGCCGAACCTGTCGTTGACCCGCTTGAAGTGATCAATATCGAATAGAATCAATGACAACGCCCCACCATGGCGCCGAACCCGCTCGACCTCGGCAAACAGAAACCCTTTCAGCTTGGCCCGAGTACAGGTGCCGGTCAAGGCGTCGGTAAACGCCTTCTTCTCCAAACTTTTGAGCTGGTTCTCAATGCGCTCAATGTCGGTAAACGAGAAGATATACTTCTCACCTCCCGGCAGCGAGTTGGCATTCACCGCATAGGCCCGCCGCACGGCATCGGACGCCGAACCGCTGCGCATATAGATAATGGGCAAACGCTCCCGGCTCTCCAGCAGAAAATGGACCCAACCACCACGCTCATGAATCAGCGGCTCCTGCTCCAGGGTCTCCATGATCTCGGCAATCTCCAGATCGCCACCGCCATAGGCCGCCATATCCTCGCACCCCAATAGATCCAGAAAAGGGCGGTTCAGATACTCCACCTGCGCCTCCCGGCCCGGAGACCAGGTGGCCACCAACATCAGATTGGGGAAGATATCCAGTAAAAAACGGGCATACAGATTGGCCTCGCCAACCCGGCGACGCTCCCGAAGCAGCCGGGCCGACTTGAGAATCGCTGCCAACAGTTTGCGCGGCATGACCGGCTTGCGCACATAGGCATCGACACCGATCTCAATGGCGCGCAACAGATAGGACTCGTCATTAAAAGCGCTGGTGATGATCATGGCAGCGTCGGGATCCAGATGGCGAATCTCCTCCGCCATGGTCAAGCCATCTTTGATGGGCATCTGCACATCGGTGACGATCACATCCGGCCGCATCTCCCGATAGAGAGAGAGGCCCTCCTCGCCATTGCAAGCCGCCGCCACCTCGCCAATCTCCCGACTCAAAAACTCAGAAAGCTGCTTGCGAATCTCGGCATCATCTTCCACAAAAAGCAGCTTGATGGTCTGAAGAAATGTCCGATCTTCAGGAGAAACCCTGCGCGCCATATTCCATGCCTTCCAAGAATGCCGCATGAATCGGCACCCTGTGGGGTGAACTATGCATGCGACTGTAATAGGATGGGATTCCACCTGTCAACAGCCCCAACCGGACACCGCCCACATGCAGAGTCAGAAGCCTCAGTCCCGTCAGGATGGTTTCGAAACGGTACAGATCCCCTTTTCGATCCGTAACCACATCAGCGCCATTCTGGTGCTGCTGGCCGGACTGGCCCTCACCGCCGTGGTCCACTTCACCCTTCTCGACCAGAGAGAGGAAGAGAATCGGCGCGATCTGGAGATCATCTCCGTCAACTACCAGCAGCGTATTGCCGGGGCGTTGAGGCAGGCATTCGACACCCTCTACGGTATGCGCTTTCTCTATATCGGTTCTCATCATGTCAGCCGTCAGGAGTTCCATACAGCCGCTGCAGACGCCCTCACACGGATTCAGGGCATTCAGGCCCTGCAGTGGGCACCCCTGGTGACCGATGCCCAACGCCAATCCATGGAACGCCAAACCGCCGACCACTTCCCCGGTTACCACTTTACCGAACGCTCTCCAGGCGGAAAGCGGGTCCCCGCCGAAAAACGGCCCCACTACGTTCCGGTTCATTACCTGCACCCCATTCACGGCAACCAAGCGGCATTGGGGTTCGACCTCGCCGCCAACCCGGCCCTACGCAAAACCATGGAGATGGCTCGTGACAGCGGCTCACTCACCGTAAGCGGCCACTTGAAATTGGTGCAGGAGAGTGGAGATCAATACGGCTTTCTGGCTTATGTGCCAGTCTATCAGGTGGGTGCCCCTTCCACATCGATCACAGAGCGACGCGCCGCCATCAAAGGGTATCTGCTTGGGGTCTTCAGAATAGGCGATCTGGTAGAAGCAGCCATTGCATCGCTGGAGCCAAATGGGCTGGATTTTATGATCCAGGACAGCTCCACCTCCAAAGAACCCTACGATCTCTACCTACACCGCTCCCGAATAGCCGGTGCATCCCCCCACCTGACGGCAACACCCCGCTCAAAAGAGGGTGCCCGCCACGCCTTCCAGACCAGGAAAGAGGCGGGGGTTCTGCAACACACCCTCTCGATCCCACTGCCCAACCGAACGTGGCGCGTCACCATTCGGACCACGCCGCAATTTCAATTGGGAGGGCACAACCATGTGGTATGGCCGACCACCCTCTCCGGATTGCTGCTGACCCTGCTGGTCACCATGCATCTGGTGCGGTTGAAGCAAAACTTGCTGACCCGAAGCGCTATGGCCTCCCAACTGGATAAAAGTCGGGAACGACTGGACCACAAGGTCCGGGAACGTACCACCGAACTCGAACAGAGCAACACCTCCCTCTGGGCCTCTGAAAAGATGCTGCGGCTGGTGATGGATCAGGTGCCACAGCGCATCTACTGGAAAGATCGGGATCTCAACTATCTGGGCTGCGACGAAAGCTATGCCCGCGATGCCGGTCTTACCGCCCCTGATGAGATAATCGGCCAATGCGACTACGATCTACCCTGGAGACCCGCAGAGGCCAAACAGGCTCGCGCCGATGACCGCACCATCATGAAGGCCGGAGTGGGACGAATTCATGTGGTGGAGCTCCAGAAGATGGCCGATGGTCGCCATCTTTGGCTGGAGACCAGCAAATCCCCCCTGAAAAACAGACAGGGAGAGGTGGTGGGCATCCTCGGAACCTATCAGGATGTCACCCAACGGATCGAAACCGAACAGGCCCTCAAGGAGAGCCGGGAGAGCCTGGCCAAAGCCCAACGCATCGCCGGAATCGGCAACTGGGAGTGGCACACCGCCGATGATCGACACACCTGGTCGGAAGAGATGTTTAACATCTTCAATATCGATCCCCACAAACAGCCCCTCTACCACGACCTGCTCAGCGCCATCCACCCCGGCGACCGTTTACTCTTTGATCAGCGGATTCACAACACCATTCAATCCGGCGAATCTTATGAAATCGAAATCAAGGTGATGTGGCCCGGCGGTATGGTGCGGGATGTCCACGCCCTGGGTGAACGGGTCACCAACCCGGAAGACGACTCGGTGGTGATGCTCGGCACCGTACAGGATATCACCGACCGCAAGCGGGATGAACGCACCATTCTGCACCTTAACCAACAGAACAACATGCTGCTCACCGCCGCTGGAGAGGGCATATACGGCATCAATCCCGAAGGGGTCATCACCTTCATCAACCCAGCCGCAGAAAAAATGGTGGGCTGGAGCGCCCATGAGATCACCGGTCGATCCCAACACCACCTCTTCTTCCACAGCGATGCTGAAGGTGCCCCCATTCACTATCTGGAGAGCCCCGTATACGCCACGCTCACCAGCGGCGATGCCCAAAAGGTCTCCGATGCCCTGTTCTGGAAACGCGATGGCGACTCTTTCCCCGCCGAATACACCTGCACCCCCATGTACCGGGATCTAACCGGTACCCATAACAGGATTACCGGGGCCGTGGTGGTGTTTCGAGATATCACCATCCGCAATCAGTTGGCCCAAAAAGAGCAACGCGCCACCCAGGCCCGCAAAACCATCAACGCCCTGCTGCACTTTGCCCTGGAGTCGAAAACGCTCTCCGAACAGTTGGATCAGGCGCTGGCCATGATGTTGGAAGGCGCCTGGATCACCACCAAGAACAAAGGGGCCATCTTCCTCTATAATGAAGCCAGCCATAAGCTGGAGATGATCGCCCAACGTCAACTCTCCACCCCCCTGCTGACGCTCTGCAAAGAGATCAATGTAGGGCAGTGTCTTTGCGGACGCGCCGCCGAGAGCCGGGAAATTGTCTTTGCCGACCATGTCGATGACCATCACGATATTCGCTTCGAGGGTATGAGCGAACACGGCCACTATTGCATTCCCATGATCTCCCATGGCCGCATGATCGGCGTTATCAATCTCTACCTGGAAGCGGATCAAAAGCGCGATCCCGAAGAGGAGTCGTTCCTGCACATGGTGGCCAACACCCTGGCCGGACTCATCGAACACAGCCGCATGCTGGATCTGCTCCATCAGCGCCAAAAAGAGATCACCGATCTGAATGCCAGCCTGGCACAACGGGTCCAGGGGGCAGTGGAGAAAAACCGCCAGATGGATGTCATGCTGGTGCAGCAATCGCGTCTGGCCGCCATGGGCGAGATGATCGGCAATATCGCCCATCAGTGGCGTCAACCCATCAACTCCCTCAACCTGATTTTGGCCAATATTCAGAGCGCCTACGACTACGACGAGCTGACCGGCGAGATTCTCGACGAAAAGGTGGAGACCGGCCAACAGATCATTCTTAACATGTCCTCCACCATCGATGACTTTCGCAACTTCTTCAAACCGGATAAGAAAAAACGCTCCTTTGATATGGAGAAGATGATTCAGGATGCCTGCTCTCTGGTACAGGCCAGCCTCAGCGCCCACCAGATCTGCGTCGAACTGGTGGGACCGAAGCATCCCATCACCACCTGGGGCTTTCCCAACGAGTACTCCCAGGTCGCGCTACTGATTCTCACCAACGCCAAGGATGCCATCGTCGAAAACAAACTCCCCTCGGGTCGGATCCATATTAAAATCGAGGCCCGGAAAGAGCAGGCCATCGCCGAATTCAGCGATAACGGCGGCGGCATCCCCAACGACATCATGGAGCGCATCTTCGACCCCTACTTCACCACCAAAGGGGCCAAAAAGGGCACCGGCATCGGCCTCTATATGGCCAAAATCATCATAGAAGACCATATGAAAGGCACCATTCGAGCCGTCAATAGGGACCACGGGGCCAGCTTTCAGGTCTCCATTCCCATCATCGCCGAAGCGAAGAGCGAATAGACACACCTCCCCTCTGCCAAGAGATGAATCGATAGCCCTTTTTATGTGAAGCCGCTTCACAACACCTTCCAGGCACATCAGTAATTGATTATATTATCACTCTCTAATTGAAAATGAATATCAGTTACATATCGGATACAAACCGTCCACACACCCCCTGGGGACGGTGATATAGCGTCTCCTCTGTGAACTCCTTTTCATTATTTTTCTCAACATAGATACGACATCATGAATTCAGAAAGATGAAATTGTATGGAAATTATAAGAAACATGTATGAATGGAATATTTCGTTTGGATTACATTTCCACAACATTGCCCTCGGAGAAGAGCATGCCTCGCCTTGAGCAACTAGCACATTTTTTTCCACGCATCTGGACCCCACCGACGCTCTTCATTCTGATTCTGATGGCCATCAGCGCTCAGGAATACTTGCTATTTCACACTCTGGTGGAGCTATTTACCATACTGGTGGCCATGACACTATTTGTGGTCATCTGGCACACCTATGCCTTCTCACGCAACCACTATTTTATGGCGCTGGGATGTGGCTATTTTTGGGTAGGGATTATCGACATGATCCATACCCTCACCTATAGCGGCATGGGGCTGATTACGACCGCCAGCTCCTATCCCGCCGTACAGCTCTGGCTTGTGGCTCGCTTCGGCGAGGCGTTTCTACTGCTGTTGGCACCCATTCTATTTCACACCTCGCTGCGGCGAATACGGCTCTTTATTCTGATGGGGGCCATCACGATACTCTGTATCTGGATGGTCTTTTCCGGTCACTTTCCGGAAGCCTACCAAAAAGGGATCGGCCTGACGCCATTCAAGATCTATAGCGAATACATCATTATCGTAATTTTGGCGCTCTCCATCATCCACCTGATGCTCAACCGCGCCCGGATGGAGCGGGATATTCTGCGCCTGATGACCATCGCCATCATCCTGACCATTCTGGCTGAGGCGGCCTTCACCACCTATATCAGCCTTTATGGATCCGCCAATATGGTGGGCCATATCTTTAAATTTTTCTCCTTCTGGCTGGTGTTCGAGGCGATTATTCGCACCACGCTCACCGAACCCTACAAGATACTCGCACGGGATGCCGGCGCCTATGACGCCGTGCAGGATCCCATCATTGTCGTCGATGACAGCGGCATGATTCGACAGGCCAATCAGGCTGCCGCCGGCTTTGCCGGATGCCCCAAAGAGGAACTTTTCGGACG
>JADFWT010000058.1 GCA_015233785.1 Magnetococcales bacterium | reverse complement strand
CCGGGTGAGTGGGGTCGGGATGGGGCGGATATTGCCTGTGGTGATGCCCAGCCATTTGGTGCACCGCTCAGCTCTGGCGGCCCTTATGTTGGCTTTATGGGGTGTCGCAAGGCGCATATGCGGCAGATTCCCGGGCGGCTGGTAGGGCGTTCGGTTGATCGCCATGGAACCCCCGGCTTTGTGCTGACGCTGCAAGCCAGAGAGCAGCATATTCGCCGCTCAAGAGCGACGTCCAATATCTGCACCAATCAGGGCTTGATGGCCATTGCTGCGGCGATTCATATGTCGCTATTGGGACCGGAGGGGCTGCGCCAGACAGCGTTGACCTGCCATGCCCGCATGATCTCCCTCCTAGAGCGGCTTGATGGGATGCCTGGGGTGAAGCGACGATTCAACAGACCCTGTTTCCATGAGGCGGCGCTGGTTCTGCATCGTCCGGTGGCTGAGGTTCTGGAGGCTATGGCGGCGCGTGGTTTTGAGGCCGGTTACCAGATGGTGCGCGGTTATGATGAGATGGAGAATGAACTTCTGGTCTGCGCCACCGAGACCAAGAGCGAGGTGGATCTGGCGAGGTATGCCGAGGCATTGAGAGTGGTGTTGGGTAGTGGGGAGGCAGGCGCATGACCATCTTTGATGAAGGTCGTCCTGGACGGAAAACATCCAGTCATCATCCTGATGATGGAGACAAGACCGTCACGATTCCTGAGCGATTTCTGCGCCAGAGTCCCATTGGCTTGCCGGAGGTCTCCGAGCTTCAGGTGA
The DNA here is from genome assembly GCA_015233785.1 of Magnetococcales bacterium. Lineage (GTDB taxonomy): Bacteria > Pseudomonadota > Magnetococcia > Magnetococcales > JADFWT01 > JADFWT01. The sequence goes on along the minus strand of JADFWT010000058.1, from coordinate 14,273 downwards.
TGCGGCACTATTCGATTCTCTCTCAGAGCAACTACTCGGTGGATACCAACTTCTATCCCCTGGGATCCTGCACTATGAAGTACAACCCCAGGGCCTGCCATACGTTGGCCATGCTTCCCGGTTTTCTTGGGCGGCATCCATTGGCTTCGGAGGCGCGAGGGCAGGGGGTGCTCAGAACGCTCTACGAGTTGAAGGAGATGTTGGAGGAGATCACCGGCATGCCGGGCATCTCGCTGGCACCGCTGGCCGGAGCGCATGGCGAGTTTGCCGGGGTGGGAATGATTAGGGCGTATCATCGGGATCGTGGTGACCTTGAGCGAACCGAGATTTTGGTTCCCAACGCGGCCCACGGTACCAATCCGGCTACGGCAGCGCTCTGCGGTTTTACCGTTCGCGAGGTGGCCACCAATGACGAGGGGGATGTGGATCTGGAGGCCTTGAAAGCGGCTCTTGGTCCTAAAACGGCGGGGCTGATGCTGACCAACCCATCGACGCTGGGCGTGTTTGAGCGACGGGTAAAGGAGATGGCCGATCTGGTCCATGAGGCGGGTGGCCTGCTCTATTATGATGGAGCCAATCTGAATGCCATCGTCGGGCGGGTGCGTCCCGGCGATATGGGGTTCGATGCCATCCATCTCAATGTGCATAAAACCTTCTCCACGCCTCATGGCGGTGGTGGTCCAGGGGCTGGTCCGGTGACGGTTTCCGAGCGTCTTCTTCCCTATCTGCCGACGCCGATCTTGGAGCGTGACGAGAGCGGTTACTGCTACTGGCGTGGGCGTCATGATCGTCCTAAGAGTATGGGGCGGTTGGGTGGATTCACTGGTAATATTGGGGTTTTGCTGCGAGCCTATGTCTATCTGAGAATGGTGGGCCGGGGCGGATTGCGGCGGCTTTCCGACTATGCCACGTTAAATGCCAACTATCTGATGGCCAAGCTGGAGAAGGCGGGCTATGAGGTGGCTTTCCCTGGGCGGCGTGCCACCCATGAGTTCATCATTACCCTGGCCAAGGAGAAGGCCGAATACGGGGTGACGGCATTGGATGTGGCCAAGCGATTGCTGGATTTTGGCAGCTATGCACCGACGATCTATTTTCCGATGTTGGTTCCCGAATGCCTGTTGATTGAGCCCACCGAGACTGAAACCATGGAAGAGCTGGATCTGTTCGTTGAGGCGATGGTGACGATTCGTGAGGAGATGAAGCATGATGTGAAGCGTCTTCATGAGGCTCCGCATACGTTACCGTTGAGTCGGCTGGATGAGACCCGAGCGGCCAGAAAGCCGGAGTTGGTATGGAATAATAAGTCTTAAAACGTTCCGGGGGTTCAGGGAGATCATTTCCCTGGCGGGGTCTGGGGGAGAGCCCCAGGAAGAGAGAAAGTAAGTAGTGGGATCTTTAGAAGAAACCATCAAGAGATTCAATGATAATCTCCACACATGACCATCTAAATAGATAGATATCAGGGAGCAACAGCCCATGAGCAGCATAACCCATATTCAGGCCCGTGAAATTCTAGATTCCCGAGGCAATCCCACGGTAGAGGTGGAGGTGTTCACTGAAGAGGGCGGTTTAGGTCGTGCCGCCGTCCCATCGGGGGCTTCCACCGGCACCCGTGAGGCCGTTGAGTTGCGCGATGGTGACAGCGCCCGCTATCTGGGCAAGGGTGTTTTGAAGGCGGTGGATGCGGTCAATGGCGAACTGGCCGACGCTGTGGTTGGCATGGAAGTGCTGGATCAGGTGGCGATTGATCAAGAGATGATCACTGTTGACGGCACCGAGAATAAAGGCCGTTTGGGTGCCAATGCGATCCTGGGTGTCTCTCTGGCGGTGGCCAGGGCTGCGGCGGATGAGAGCGGCATGCCCCTTTATCGCTACATCGGCGGCACCAATGCCAAGCTGTTGCCGGTTCCGATGATGAATATCTTGAATGGCGGTTCTCATGCCGACAACAACGTCGATATTCAGGAATTCATGATAATGCCGCTTAAGGCTGGTTCGTTGGTGGAGGCGGTGCGGATCGGTGCCGAGATCTTCCATCACCTTAAGAAGGTGTTGAAGGGTAAAGGTCTCAATACTGCCGTGGGCGATGAAGGTGGTTTTGCGCCCAATCTGGGCTCCAATGAAGAGGCGATCCAGGTGATTCTGGAAGCGATCAGCAACGCTGGTTACAAGGCGGGCGAGGAGATTGTTCTGGCGCTGGATTGCGCATCGTCGGAGTTTTACGACAAGGAGAGCAACACCTACAATCTGGAAGGCGAAGGCCGCAAGTTGACCGTGGATGAGTTGGTGGCGTACTACAAGGGGCTCTGCGACAAGTACCCCATCATCTCCATTGAAGATGGCTGCGATGAGAGCGACTGGGACGGTTGGAAGAAGTTAACCGACGTGCTTGGCAAGAGCGTGCAGCTGGTGGGGGATGATCTCTTCGTGACCAACTCCAAGATTCTCGCCAAGGGGATTGAGCAGGGTGTCAGCAACTCGATTTTGATCAAGGTTAATCAGATCGGCACCCTCACCGAGACACTGGATGCAGTCGGCATGGCCCAGCGTGCTGGATTTACCTGTGTCATCTCACACCGCAGTGGTGAGACCGAAGACACCACCATCTCCGACATTGCCGTTGCAACCAATGCAGGTCAGATTAAGACCGGGTCTCTCAGTCGTTCAGATCGTGTTGCCAAGTACAACCAGTTGATTCGTATTGAAGAAGAGCTGGAGATGGGGGCTAGATTTGAGGGGCGCTCGATATTCTATAATCTGCGCTAGTCTGTGAGAATCAGCACTCTGAAGGTGTGGGCTCGTGAAGGGGTGTCTAAGGTTAAATCATGTTGTTTTGGTGTATGATCGAACCGACCCAATGATGCAAAAATTTTGTGCACATCGTTTTGTGAGCGCCGAGACTATCATGGTCTTGGCGTTTACAATTATCCTTAGTGCTATGATCTATAAATATATTTGTGGGGGTGATTTTTTCACATTCAAAAAATGTTAAAGAATTTTTTTTCTTGCTTTTTTTTGTGTTTTTTAAGACTATTTGTCCATTAATAAGAATTGAGGATAAAGTCAGAAGCTGGACCTTACTCCAAAGGGAGGCACAATGGGCGTCGCGGCAAAAAGTGCAAGATGTGGCGAACCGGCTTCACCCACTACCGATATGGTGAAGATTGGTGTGGTTGCTAAGCGGCTGGGAATCTCTATCCGCACCATCCACATGTATGAGCGCGAGGGGCTGTTCATTGCCTATAAGAATACCGCTGGAACGCGATATTTTATTGAGCGTGATGTGGAGTGGCTGGTAGAGCTTCGCAAGATGATCAAGGCTGGCGTGAGTATTGCCGGTATTCGTCGCCTTATGGCGTTGATTCCCTGTTGGGAGGTGCGCGAATGCCGTCATACCGGCAAGGAGGATTGTCCCGTTCTCACCGACCACAACGCCCCCTGTTGGGCCAATAAGGAGAACCTCTGCCCGGAAACCACTCAGGAGTGTCGGAGCTGTGATGTTTACGATAAGCGCTTCTGTGTTACCATGCTGAAGAACCATATCGACATTCGCTTTAAGCCTCGCTCTGAGCCACAGGCTTCCACGCTACGCAATTAACGGCGCTTCCCTAATTCGAGCCTTGACGGTAGAGGTAGGGTAGCGGTTCGATACGGATGGCTAAACCTCCCACAACCGTTGGATATCTGATGGATAAGACCGAGCCCTCCTTGTCACACGACGAGGCGCAAGAGAGCAGTACCCACGCCGAAGCGGATCACATGCACGATCTGCCCCCTCCGGAAACCTATACGATCCATGATATTGAGGATGAGCGTCAGGCTGAGCGTATGGCGCTGTTGACCCTCTTTAGAGAGAACCTCAAGGAGCATCGTCGTACCCGTTGGGGGCGCTATATCTTTCGGGTCGTGATGGTCTCTCTGTTTCTGGTCTTTCTTCTGATTACTCAGTTACGTCATTTTGAGGGGGTGGAGTTGGAGTCTCTCTCCGGTTCGGGCCATACGGCCATGGTGGATGTGATCGGGCCGATCATGCCGGGTGCTCCCACCAGTGCCGAAAACATCACTCTGGGTCTTCAATCCGCCTTTGCGGATAAGCAGACCAAAGGGGTAATTCTGCGTCTTAATAGTCCCGGCGGCAGTCCGGTTCAGTCTGGAATTATCTACGATGAGATGGTGCGCCTTCAGAAAAAACATCCCAAGACGCCCCTCTATGTGGTGATGGAAGATACCTGTGCATCGGGCTGTTACTACATCGCAGCCGCCGCCAAAGAGTTGTACGCCGACAAGGCCACCATGGTTGGTTCCATTGGCGTCATCATGCGCGGCTTCGGGCTGGAGGAGGCGATTAAGAAGCTGGGGGTGGAGAGTCGCGTACTGACATCCGGCAAGAATAAAGCGTTTCTGGACCCGTTCAGTGCTCTTAAGGGTGAGGAGAAGGCCCGCGCCGAACAGCTTTTGGGGAAGATTCATAAGCAGTTTATCAAGGCGGTGAAACAGGGGCGGGGTCGCAAACTCAAGGGGCGGGATGATGCCCTGTTCAACGGCATGATTTGGACCGGAGAAGAGGCGGTTTCTCTCGGCCTGGTGGATGCGTTGGGCTCCTACCAGATGGTGGCCAGAGATATTATCAAGAACAAAACCATCGTCAACTTCAGCTACAAGAATGACTGGCTGGATGAACTCTCTCGCAAGCTGGTGGATAGTGCGTTGCAGCATAGTCCGCTCTCTGGTGGTGGGGCGGTTGGTTCTTGGAGCGTGCAGTAAATTCAGATCACAGGGCTTCTTCTGGAATGGTTTGATTTTGGTCCTCTCATTCAGTCGTTTCAGCTCCACTGGTTACGAAGTTTTAATCGCCATAAAAAAATGCGGGCAGGAGGATAGACCTCCCACCCGCATTCGGGTACTACGTGCGATCGGCTATAGAAGCCGCTTCTCTTAGCTGCCCTGTTCGGCGAAGTAAGAGAGCGCGCCACCAGAGCGAATCATCGGTAGATCCTCAAGGCCCTGGGCCAGATCCAGAGAAATCTTCTCGGAACCATTCACCGTCAGGGTCATCTTGCCGCTCTCCAGCTCAGAAGTATCCAGAGAGAGCTTGGCACCCTGCTCGATTCGGTCGTAATCGGCCGGATCAGAGAAGGTGAGGCCAAGGATGCCGAAGTTGGCCAAGTTGGCCAGGTGAATCCGCTCAAAGCCCTTGGCGATCACGGCGCGAATGCCGAGGATGCGGGGGCAGAGACCGGCATGCTCACGGGAGCTCCCCATGCCGTAGCCGTCACCAGCGATGATGAAGCCGTGACCGCCTGCATCACGATGCTCAATGGCGCGGGCGCTGAAGGTCTCATCGGCCTGAATAAAGGTAGCCTGCTTGGCATACTCGTCAGCGTTGGAACGCAGCGCCAGATATTTGCCGGCGGGCTGAATCAGGTCGGTGGTCACTTCTGGTCCAAGCTTCAACATCACCTCGCCATTGAGGGCGCCGGGCAGCGGATCCAGATCGGGGAGGGATTTGATGTTGGGGCCGTAACGCAGCTCCACCTTAGCAGCCTCTTCAGGCGGCAGCGGTGCGACGTAGGAGTCGATATCCACCACCATGGGGACATCCTTGATCTTTAGTTCGCCTTCAAAGGCTTCTCGGGGATCGGTCAACTCACCTGTCAGGGCGCTGGCTGCCGCGGTTACCGGGCTCACCAAATGCACTTCGGCGCTCTCGGTGCCGGAGCGACCGGCAAAGTTGCGGTTGGCCGTGGAGAGCATGACGCCGTTGGTGGGCGGGCTGAAGCCCTGACCGATACAGGCGCTGCAAGCGTTCTCCATGACGCGGACACCGGCGGAGTAGAAGATCTCCATGTATCCGGCCTGGGAGAGCATGCGGGCCACAGCCTGGGATCCTGGCGCAATGGCCATATCCACCTTGACGCGTTTGCCGCGCAGCAGTTCACCGACCTTGGCCAGGTTGGGGTAGTTGGCGTTGGTGCAGCTGCCGATGAACACGGCGTCCACTTTCATGCCTTTGTGGTTGCCCACAGGCTCCATGGACTTCAGGCGTGGGTACAGAGCGATGGTGGGGCTCAAGGTGTCAAGATCGATCTCGACGGTACGAGAGTAGCTGGCACCCTCATCGGCTTTCAGCTCGCTGTAGGCATCCTTGCGGCCACGGGCCTTGAGATAATCCTTGGTGACGCCATCGCTGGGGAAGATTGAGAAGGCGACCCCGCCTTCGGTGCCCATGTTGGTGATAGTGGCACGGTCGGTGACGGCCAGACTCTTGACGCCTTCGCCGGTGTACTCCAGGCAGATACCCTTATTGCCCTTGATGCCGATCTCGGCGAGGACATTCAGAATCACGTCCTTGGCCAGGATACCGGCGTGCAGCTTGCCTTTGAGGCGCACTTCCACCACTTCCGGCATGGAGATTTTGTAAGGCTTGCCTGCCATGGCGAAGCTGACATCCGTACCGCCAGCGCCCATGGCCAGCATACCCATGCCGCCGGCGTTGGTGGTGTGAGAGTCGGCACCGATGACCGATTTGCCCGGCGTTGCGAAATCCTCAAGGAAAACGCTGTGGCAGATGCCGAGGCCGGAACGGGAGAACCAAGCGCCATACTTCTTGGAGAAGGTCTCCAGGTAGCGGTGGTCATCACCATCGATAAAGCCCACCTGAAGGGTCTTGTGGTCTACCACAATCACCGAGGTGGTCTTGACCCGCTCTACGCCCATCTTCTCGAAGGCCAGCGCAGCGGCTGTGCCGGTGGCGTCCTGATAGAGGGTGTGGCTGAACTTGATCATCAGCGGTTGTCCCGGCTTCGGGAGTTCAGTGACGCCATCGGCGGCGTTGGCTAGCAAGATTTTTTGTGCGACGTTAAGTGCGCTCAAAGGTCTTCCCCTTTTCACGTTCGCGGTTTGAGCTGGATGGCGGTGAGTGGCCCGATGCAAGAACCCAGGCTCCAATCTCTCCGACATCTCCCAATTAGGATCAGTACGATCTTGTTATACTCTTTAAGTTACAATCTTTTAACCTTATCAGGCCCTGGGCGCTGATTAAAGGTGGATTAACTATACATTGGTAGGCAAAGGAAATGCTATGGCAGAAACGTGATGTTGATGTTTTTTCTCACTCTGTCCGTGGATGAGGCGCTATGGGGAGAGGTGTGATTTATATATTTAAATATAAATTTTATGAATAGAATCTCGATTATCGCTGTCTAATCCGTCAAGCCCGCGGCAGAAAAGGTCGTACACGATGCACAGGCGTTATGGATCATGTTGACAGGTGGATTAAGCAGCCTTCGAGGGGGGCGAGAGAGTCTTTATGGGTGACTATACCGGTATTCATCATTTGGCGTTCGTCACCGGTGATATGGAGGCGACCATTCGATTTTGGCGCGATCTTCTGGGCATGCGGCTGGTGCATAGTCATGGTGGAACGGGCTATCGACAGTATTACTTCGAGATCTCTCCCAACAATCTTCTCACCTTCTTTGAGTGGGACGGGGCAGAGCCTGTGAAGCCACGGCGTCATGGCGATCCTGTGCGAGGTCCGGTGCTGTTTGATCACATCTCCATTGGAGTTGAGAGCCAGGAGCGCCTTTGGGATCTGATTAACCGCTTTGTGGAAGCCGAACTGCCGATGACCGATGTGGTGGATCACGGTTTTTTCCACTCTATTTACACCTTTGATCCCAATGGAATCCCGGTGGAGTTCAGTTGCGATGTTGCCCCTCATGATGTGCGCACGAAGCCGGTTCTTGGGGATCGAGACCCGTCACCGACGGCCTTGGAGGGGGTGGAGCCGGTATTGGAGCACTGGCCCGAGCCTATGGAGCCGATTCCTGATGATGAGCGGTCCATTCTCACTGGAGATGGTCGGGAGTTGTTTGTGGAGGGGGATCTGGATCCTTCCTGACCGTGTCGTGTTCTTAGAATTGAAAGTAAATAAAATCAAATGCCTGGGCATGTTTTAAGGTGAGCATGCCCAGTATCATGACCATGGAGGCAAGCAGATTGATGGCTACCACCGGCCTGGATCGATTTCCAAACAGTGGTCCACGAAGTCGGGCGTAAAGAGCGTGGATCCAGATGGGAAGAGAGAAGAGAAATGTCTTGTAGAAGATGAATAGTCCGGCATGCAATTCAAAGTCCGATACGCCAAATGGCGAGGTGGTTAGATAGCGGATCAGATAAAACGCGTCCACCTCACGGAAGATCATCCAGCCAATATTGGTGAGGATGAACATGAAGAGGATACGCAGTGGCGTTAGTAAACGGATCTTGCTCAGACTATCGGGCAGCAAGCCTCCGACCAGGCGGAAGGATAGAATCAACACCCCATGATATGCTCCCCAAATCACATAGTTCCAGCTTGCCCCATGCCATAGTCCACAGAGCAGAAAGGTGACCAAAAGGGCCGTCGAGTTGCGGATGGCGCCCCCTCTTGATCCCCCGAGTGGGATATAGACGTAGTCGCGAATCCAATATGAGAGCGACATATGCCAACGTTTCCAGAAATCGGCTGGAGAGCGTGCCATATAGGGGTGGTTGAAGTTGGGCATAAGCTGAAAACCCAGCAGGCGTGCCGAACCACGCGCAATGTCAGTGTAGGCGGAGAAGTCGGCAAATATCTGAATGGAAAATGCAAAGACCCCAGCCCAAATCAGATAGAAGGAGGGTTGTTCCAATAGAAAGGCTTCGTTGGCGTAGCGGGCAACATTATCGGCAATCACCAGCTTTTTGAAGAATCCCCAAAGAATCAGGAATGTGGCATCTCGGGCTGCGGCTGGAGAGAGGGTGCGGTTCTGCTCAATTTGTGGCAGAAGGCGTTTGGCCCGCTCGATGGGACCGGCCACAAGTTGAGGAAAAAAGGCCACAAATAGTGCAAAATCAAGAAGATTGCGACGCGGTTTGAGTGTTCCGCGATAGATGTCGATGGTGTAGCTAAGAGTTTGAAATGTGTAGAAGGAGATGCCGACGGGCAGCAGGATATGCAGCGTATTGCTGAAGGTCGGCAGGCCAAGTATTTCTAAAATAGCTATGACATTTTCGACAAAAAAGCCGAAATATTTGAACAGGCCGAGCAGCCCGAGGTTCATGGCCAAGCTGACCAGAAGGAGGGCCTTTTTTTTCTGCGGGTAGCGTGCCATACCCAGGCCGCAGAGGTAGTCGGTCACCGTTGAGCAGAGAATCAACCACAAAAACCAAGCATGCACCCAGCCGTAGAATAGATAGCTGGCTGCCAGCAGAAGTAGGTTCTGTTCCCGGCGGGGAAGCGCCCAGTAGACCAGCAAAACAGTTAGCAAAAACAGGATATATTCATAGCTATGGAAAATCATTGGCTGGCCCCTTTCATGGTTTCATCAAAGAGGCCGTGTCCTGTGAGACGGTCCACGAAAATCTCCGTATAGCGGCGACGAGAAGATCGCTGGATATGGTCGTTGTCGCTATAAGCCGTGAAGGTGATTTCCGGGTCGCCGGTAAAGTCGTAAAAGGGGACATCTTGCTGGCGGAGATAGGTAGATAGTTCTGAGATGTAGTGATTCAAGGCTGGATCCTGGTCCAGTTGCCCATCCGGGTTGGGGCGGGATTGGAACCGTATGAAGGCCACCTTGATCTGGTTGGTTTGGGCTAACCGAAGTATCTCAGGCAGAAATGAGCGAGGCCGTTGATATTCAAATTGGCGGTTCTGCTCTTCAGAAAGGGTAGAGGGTCTGACCTTGTGTTGAACGATTAGATCCGATCGCAGAGTTCGCTTGTTTCGTGACATGAGGGTGATCACGTCATCAAGAAATAATGCCCGTCTTCTGTCTCGATTATTCAACACCGAGTCTGGGATTTTTTGGTGCCCCAGCTTGGTCCAAATCTCACGAGCCAAAATGGAGATGTTCTCTGGGTAAGTCAGGAGATAGGAGAGGCGGCGCATGTACCAGCGAATGGCCTTATTGTTTTCTCTCTGAATGGGAAATAGATTGTCAAACAGGAAGTTGTCCAGTTTTTTCAGCGTTCCTGTTCGGTTTTTGGCCAGCGATCTTAGAAGCTGCTCTTCCCTCATAGAAAGTCGATCCAACTGACGTTTATATTTTCCACTACTATTGATGAAGGCATCGGTCATCAAGCGGTTGGTAAAGGTAAAAATAACCCGCTTGGGAGCTGTATCGGCTTGGATGACGAGATTCTTAAACTGGAGATACCAGAGGGCCGATTCGGAACCAAGTACAGCCAGGTTGGCGATGCGTGCGCCGCCAAGCAGGGCGCTCATGTGGTCGTTATCAATCCGTGAGTCCAGTGTCGAGTTGCCGATCAGAACGTAATCCGGCTTTTGCTTGTTGAGACGTTCCAGCTCAGTGGGATCAAAGGGGATTGGTCCCCAACTGTCTCGGATCATGATGGCGGGAAGCGAGGCGATCAACAGCACCATGAACACTGTCAAAAGAGCCAAGATTGGATAGCCCTGTTTGGTGGCATGGGAGGCTGGGGCGGTGGTCGGCGTGATATGTTCCATGGCGGCTTTCGGCAAAATATCACCTCGTGCAATGATTCGGCGAAGGCTTCAGGAGCGCGCGGCGCTCATAGGTTTTCGATACACACTCTATTTTTCGGTTGGATGGTGCGCGTTCTGTATCTTTTTATTGGGCTTATCCTGAGCGGTTAAGAGGTCTCACTGCTTGGCGACCGGCGGTTTCGGCATATTTTCAAACATGGCGGCGAAATCGGGCACCTGCACATCTTTCGGCGGGTGGTGGCTGAGAGCGAACAGTACGCCATAGAGCACAACTCCAGCAGAGATCATCACGCCCAACCCTCCCAGTTGCAGCATCAGTGACCACTCCATGACAACCCCCAGGCAGAGCATCAGCACCGCCACCCCATGCAGCAGTGGATGAAAGGCGATGCGCTTTTCCGGTAACAGATCATCCATCATCGGCACAGCCACTAGTCCTGCCAGGCGGCTGAAGCGGTGGAACCAGACCAGAAACGGCACGATTTTATAGAGCATGCCGATCATCACCGAGGAGACGCCGCCAATCAGAAACAGGATGGCAAAGAGATAACGCAAAGAGAGGTCATCTACCAGTGGCCAGAAGGGTAGTAGCAAAGTCCCAAGCGCGGCCCCGGTGAGGCCCACCATCCAGAACTGCATGGTGGGATCACTGAAGGCCCGTTTGCGTTCGGCAAACAGTGGCTGAAAGGTGCGGGTCAGCAGGATCAGTGCCGCGATACCCGGTGCGGCTCCGGGGATGAAGACCCAGAGGCCGTACGTTTCAGTCAGAAACAGAGACGCCGGCAGCAGAATTAGTGACAGCGCCATACCCCCCAGCACACGACGGGCTTCGGTGGGGGGGAACTCCGGCATGACATAGAACATCGGCAGCACCTGAAACGAAACACCGATCAGCAGTACCCCCACCCAGCCAAACAGCGCCCAGATAAGGTGGATTCCCAGCAAAGCGTAGCGGTCGATGTCGTAGAAGCCGTGGGCGTACTCTCCCAGAAACAGCGCGCCCAGCAGCAGAACACCGATTAGTGACAGAATGGCAATGCCCATGGCGGTTACCGTAGGGTGCTGAGCAGGAGCCCGGTAGATGGCGACGCCGATGGAGAGCAGAAAGAGGCCGATAGCCGGCCCCAGAGCCATGGAGGCAAAAAAGAGCATCCAGCTATGGATTTCCGTGGTGAGACCCAGGACCATCAGCAGTACCCCCACCGTCAACAGACCATGGGTCCAGGCGGAGAGGTTAATCCAAGGTACGCGGATTCCAGCCAGCACCGGAATCATCTGATAGAGCGCCCCAAACATCACCATGGCCAGCCAGCCAAGGGCGATCAGGTGGGCGGTGGCGACTGTTTCCGGTAGTAGGGGATCATCGAGAAGATCAAGCCCCCAGTAGAGAATCGCTGCGCCAGCCAGCATCAGAAACAGGGGGGCAGTGACAAAAAAGCGCAGTGGAACCGACAGGGGCGGAGCCTGATCAATGTGAAGGCCGCTATTCAGAAACATGAGGAGATCCTCAATAATTGTGGGGGTAGGGCGTCCAGCGTGGAGCCTGCAACAGGACCCGCCCTCAACCAAGACTAATTCACCAGAAGATGTGGAACATTGATCAAGGTCAAGGATTGCCCCATACCGGATGGATAGGGTATGTGTGACGATCATTAATATTCCATGGCTATCGCCCCATGCATAGGAGCCGCATAAGATGACTGTAAATGAGATGACTCTGACAGGTGTGGATGACGCCGAGATTTTGGCCAAGTTGCTGGTGGCTTTTGAGGCGCTGAAACCCGGCGATGCTCTGGCGTTGAGTTTTGAGCAGGATCCTCGTCCCATGCTGGCCGCTTTTCAGGAAAAAGTCTGGGGTGATTTCCACTGGTTTCCAGTTCTGAATGGTCCAGAGCGTTGGGGTGTGACTCTGGAGCGGGCCCAGGGTGGCGATAAAGGGCCGGGAAGCTCCATTGTGGCCTTCTTCTCTTTTGACCATCGGCGTTGTGATCAGTTGTTTGCCGAGATGGAGCAGGCGGCGCGCAGTGGGGCTTTAATTGGAACCCGTCAGGCATTCGAGCGCTTTGAGTTGGGCATGCTGCACCACTTCAAGATGGAGGAGGAGGGTTTCTTTCCCCGTTTTGAAGAGGCGACCGGTATGGGCAATCAGGGGCCGACTCAGGTGATGCGTATGGAGCATGTTCAAATGCGCGGCGTCATGAGCCAGATGCGTGGCGATCTTGATAAGGAGGATCTAGACGGTGTGAGTCGGGCCTGCGGCACACTGCTCATGCTGATGCAGCAGCATAACGTCAAAGAAGAGCAGATGCTTTATCCCATGTCCGACATGCATTTGGATGGTGCTGCCAAGGCGCAAATTTTGCGTGAATCTCAGCGCATGTAGTGATTTAGTCATCACTGTTTAACGCGTTCCACATGTCCCCTCCGAGTATAGGCACCCGCGTTTTGGAATCGTACGCTTTCTGCGTCATAAATCCAGAACAGAGGGCAGTGTGTGTTTACCATCTCCAAGAGCTTCTGAGTCCCCTGATAAACTGGCCCTTTGGGCATCTCTTCCTTCTCGATGGAAACTGTGGGGTATGGCGTCTGAAAAGTGCGTCGTACCCCATTTTTTTTATCAAAAAAGCCGAACCGGAAGAGATCCGATTCGGCGTCTTGATATTGATTTCCTAATGATTCCCCATGTAAAACAATTAGTCAATGTCGGGACGAGGGGAGAATTTGGAGGCCGAAGCCAATTTTTTCAGCAGGTGGCGTTCGGTAAATGAAAGTTTCTCCGGTACGGCAATCATCACCTCCATGAGCAGATCACCATCAAAAGCGGAGATGCGTCCTGGCAGCCCTTTTCCTTTAAGGCGAATTTTTCGCCCGGAGGAGGAGCCCGCCGGAATCTTCACTTTGACGTCTCCATCCAGGGTTGGCACGTGGATTTTGCAGCCCAGTGCCGCCTCCCAGGGGGTGAGGGTCAGCTTGGTGTACAGATCCCGTCCATCCAGACGAAAGGTGGGGTGCTTGGGGAAGGAGACCAGCAGAACCAGATCTCCCCGGCGTCCAGATGTGGGGTGCCGTTTTCCCTGGCCCTTTAGCCGTATGCGCTGCCCATCATCTACACCGCGTGGAATCTCCACATGAAGAACCCGCTGACCATTCAACTCCGGGATATCCATACGGATTTCCTGGGGGCCGGAGATGACGACATTCTCCAGCGGCAGGATCAACTTCACTTCCAGATCCGCGACTGGTGCGGCTTGGGCTTTTGTGGCGTGGCTGTTTGTTGGTTGCTTGGCCTTGAAGCTGCTGGCCGGTTTTTGAGTGGTCTTATGGGTGGATGAGAAGTTGGTGCGGGTCGCCGTAGTGGTTCCAGGGGCTTTTGCCTGGGTGCCAAAACGTCCGGCTTTGGCCCCGTCAAAGCGATGTTGATTGTTTTTATCCAGGCGGCTTTCGGATTTTGGGCCAAAGCGGTTTTTGGTGTCCTTATTGAAAAAGCTACGTGCTTTGGAGCCGAAACGACTGCCGGTTTGATGCTGGCTGCCGGTTTTGGCCTGCTGCCCAAACGGCTTGGAGAAGGAGCGCTCCTGCTGAATAGCGGAGAGCTCAATCTGTCGGTCATACTCAGCGCGCTTGTCGGGATTGCCCAGTACCTCATACGCTTCGCCGATGGTTTTAAAGCGCTCTTCGGCGAAAGGGGAGTGGTTCAGATCGGGATGTTGCTCCCGCGCCAGGCGACGATAGGCCCGGCGGATCTGCTCCTGGGTGGCGTTCTGGGTGACGCGCAATG
>JADFWT010000057.1 GCA_015233785.1 Magnetococcales bacterium | reverse complement strand
CTATCTCAATGATGGCGAGAATCCCCCAGGCGCGGTGATTCTTTCGGATTATGGCAAGGGGACGCTCTCAACGGCACTCTGCCAAACCATCATTGCGCTGGCGGAGCAGCGTGAAATTCCGGTGCTGGTAGACCCCAAAGGGATCGCTTGGCAGAAGTACCGCGGGGCCACCTGTATCTGCCCCAACCGCCTGGAGCTCGCCGCCGCTACCCGTCACCCCCAGGAGGATCTAAATACCCTGCTGGCCGCCGGCGAGACGTTGCGGGAGAATCTCGGCGTTGATTTTCTCGCCGTCACCCTGAGTGAACTGGGGCTGGCACTGGTGCAGGGGGATGGATTACCTCGACGGATTCCCGCTGTAGCACAGGAGGTGTTTGATGTCTCCGGGGCCGGGGATACGGTGATTGCCACCCTCGGGGCGGCGCTCGCCGGCGATGTTCCCCGTATGGATGCCCTGCATCTGGCCAACATTGCCGCTGGCGTGGTGGTGGGCAAGGTCGGAACCACGCCGATCAATCTACCGGAACTGATCGCCTCGGTGGCCTCTGAGGAGCAGCGCGGCCAGTCGGAAAAAATCGCCGCCCTGGAAGAAGCAGCCCGCTTGACGGCACGGTGGCGGGAACAGGGCGAACGGGTGGTGTTTACCAACGGCTGCTTCGATCTGCTCCACGCCGGGCACGTCACCTATCTGGAGAAAGCACGCCGTTTGGGATTGAGACTGGTGGTGGGGCTCAACACCGACCGCTCTGTACAGACGCTAAAAGGTCCTACCCGCCCCATCATCCACCAAGAGGATCGTGCCAGGGTGCTGGCCGCCATGGCTTCGGTGGATCTGGTGGTACTGTTTGATGATGAGACGCCTCTGAAACTCATCAATGCACTTCGGCCCGACGTGCTGGCCAAAGGGGCCGATTACACCGAAAATCAGGTGGTCGGTGCTAAGGAGGTGCGTTCATGGGGCGGCGAAGTAGCATTGGTGCCGCTGGTGGCCGGACGCAGCAGCAGCGCCATCGTTGAGAATATTCATACGCAGAGAGAGCAGACCCGCTAGGAATCGAAAACCACTGGAAACCGGAGTCACGCAAAGATGTTTATTGTCACGGGAGGGGCCGGGTTTATCGGCTCTAATATTGTCGCCGGACTCAATCGCCGGGGAAAAAGAAATATTCTGGTGGTGGATAACCTGGAAAGCAGCGAGAAGTTTCTCAACCTGCGCGATCTCCAATATGCCGACTATATGGACAAACGCGAATTTCGCATGAAGCTCCAGAATCGGCAGTTCGACACCCAAAAGGTCTCCGCCATTTTCCATCAGGGGGCCTGCTCCGACACCATGGAGTATGATGGCCGCTACATGATGGACAACAACTTCACCTACTCCAAGGAGCTGCTGAATTTTGCCTCACGGCGTAAGATTCCCTTCATCTATGCCTCCAGCGCGGCGGTATATGGGGCCGAAAGCGAGTTTTTGGAGCACCCCAGGAACGAAAAACCCCTCAACGTCTACGGCTACTCCAAGCTGTTGTTTGATCAATATGTCAAACGCCAATCGCCGAAGATGAAACAGACCGTGGTGGGACTACGCTATTTCAACGTCTACGGCCCCCGTGAGCAGCACAAGGGGCGCATGGCCTCCCAGGCATTCCAGCTCTACAACCAGATCAACGAGACCGGAACAGCAACCCTCTTTGAAGGGAGCGGCGGTTACGGAAACGGCGATCAGCGGCGGGATTTTGTCTATGTGGAGGATGCGGTCAAAATCAACCTCTACCTGGCGGCACGCAAACGGCCGTTAAAGGGCGTACTCAACGTCGGCACCGGCGAGAGTCGCAGCTTTAATGCCATTGCCCGTGGCCTGGGTAAAATCATGGGGTCGGTGGAGCTGCGCTATCGGGCCATGCCGGAAGGGCTCAAGGAGAAGTATCAGAGCTTTACCGAGGCGGACATCACCCGCCTGCGGAGAATTGGCTATACACAGCCGTTCACGTCCCTTGAAGATGGCTTGGCGGCGTATGTGAAGCATCTGCGCGGGGCGTAGGCACCTTTAGACGATCTGAGTGGGGGGATGATCCGGCGGCTGGGAAGCATCCGACGATCCCCAAGGACGCATCAAGGGCGTCGGATCTCCCCACCCCTCAGGATCCCTCGCATAGATATCCGCCTCCCGCGACATCCGGTTCAGCACCGATTGAAGAAGCACTCTTGCCTGCTCCAGCCCATTCGCATCGACCCCCTTCTCCACCACAATGGGGGCACCAAACACCACCACCACCCGGCTAAAGGGTTTGGGAATCAGGAAACGGTCCCAGCTTTTGTGCAAACACCAGCAATCGGTATAGCCGCTGGCTACAGGTATGATGGGCACTCCAACCTTTCTAGCCGTCATGAGCGCGCCCGGTTTGGCTGCAAAGGCCGGACCCACAGGACCATCCAGGGTAAATCCGCCATCATCCCCCTGTTTCACCAATCGGTTCATCTCCAGCAGCGCCTTGAGACCACCCCGGCGGGATGACCCTCGAACGGCTTCAACCCCCAACAGACGCCCCAGCCGCGCCACAAACTCCCCATCCCGACTGACGCTGATCATCATGCGTATGGCATGACCCGATCTCGGCCTGTAGACCTTCGGCAGGAAAAACATGCGGCCATGCCAAAAGCCGTATAGCCGTGGCCCATCCTCAGAAGCTGGTCGTGGTGCACCCACCACCTCGACCCGCAAGGTGAGATAGATCAACTTGATGAGACCTGCCAGAAGATAGGGCAGCGAGGTTTTCATCAACCAACGGCTCATGCGCTTCTTAAAAGGGAGTTTTTGGGGCGTACTCAATGGGGGGTAACCTCGTGGCAGCTCATGGAGTGAAGAACCATTGTGAAAGAAATAATCCCGCCAATCACCCGATAATTTATCCTTTCATGCACCATCTGCTTGATCAGCGTCGATGAACCGGGCACTCTTGCCGCTTTCATTCTTCTCTTTTACGGTGAGGCGACATGGATCTGGCGAGCACAGAAGTGACCCGAATGGAGAATATCCGGGCCTCTTTCATGAGCTGGGGATGGCTACTTCCGGCGTTGGTGCCTACTGCCTATACGGCGGGTCGCTCCATCGGCACTGTGCTCTATATTCTCTATGCACTGTGGGCGATTTTAGCGCTTCGTAAGAGTGATTTTCATATTCCCAAACCCATGGCGCTGCTCTATCTGGGGCTATTGGTGGTGTTTATGCTGGGCACCACCGAGGCCATCGACATAGAGCGAGCACTGCATGGATGGCGCAAATTTGCCTTCCACTCCATGGTATTCTTTATCACCTGGACCGTTCTTCGGGCGCGCCCCTGGCGAAGCTGGGAAGCGCAGGCATTTCGCTGGTTGGGCTGGGCGGCTGTGGCCGCAGCGGGCATCTTCATGGCGCGGATGGTTCCCAATATTATCGAACACGGCCTGGCCGGAGCTGCCCTGGTAACCAATGGGCTGGTGGCGGCCTACATGCTGCCGTTTCTGATGCTGTTCGTCAGCCGTCATCTCACATCTAAAAGCCGCCTATGGACCGGCCTGATCGTCGCACTACCGGTGCTGGCGCTCGTCGCCAATCTGAGCCGTACCGAAATGGTGGTAGCTGGTCTGGTGCTGGCTTCCATGCTCTGGATTCGAAGCGGATGGAAGGTGCGCATCACCATGTCGGTGCTGACTGCCGTGGTGCTGGCTGCGGGTATTCATCATATCTCCAACCATCTGGACCCGGTTGTCACCGGTGAAGATGGCCGTCCGGTCTCCCCTTTCAGCCGAGATCTAGAGACCATGGGCGAACGGCTGGGAGGTATTGATATTCATTGGATGGCGACTCTGGACAACATCACCAGCCATCGGAGCACCTTTTGGTTTGGAGCCCTGGCCTATCCCCCGAACAACCCCTTGATCGGGGTCGGCGTGCGCAACGTCCGCTACCACCGCAAGCTGTTCATCACGGTCAAGGCCAAGCACATGCATAACTTTCTGATGGATGCCTGGTATGAAACCGGTCTTCTTGGCGTGGCGATGCTGATGGCTTGGCTGGGGTTTCTGATCGGCGGTATCACGCGGGGTGTTCGACGGTTGGGCGATACCGAGTTAGCACACTTCTCCATTCCCTTGGGTGCCAGCGTGGTAGGCGTTCTGGCGGCCTCGTCGCTGGATAAGACCTATCACACGGTCTCCTTCAGTATGTTCATGTTTTTCTGTTTGGCCCTGCTCTGGAGTGCGGCCCACCAACCCAAAGAGTCCTCCACACCCACCAAAGACGAACCTGAAACCGAACTGGAACGGGCCTTGTCCGATGTCCTCCAAAATACTGAGAACCACCACCCATAACCCGATCCCCATTGAGACCATCTTTGGGCAGATTCGCAGCACATTGCGGCGCAATCTGCCCACCTTGGGTATCAGCCCCCCGCGCCCGGAGACCCTGACTATTGTCGGAAGCGGCCCCTCTCTCAATCAGACTTGGCACCGGATTGAACATCCGGTGATGGCCTGTAACCGTGCCGTAGGTTGGTTACTGGATAAGGGTCACACACCCTGGACCGCCTTCTACTGGGATCCACAGCCGACCTTGACCCCGCTGATTCGTGTGGCCGACGGCATCGTCTATCTGGTGGCTTCCCAATGCAGGCCGGTGGTGTTCGACATGCTGGCAGGCAAAAAGGTGGTCACCTGGCACGCCAATATCGGCGAACCGGTGGAGAGGGTGTTGGCAGAGTTTGATCGTCAGAAAGAACCCATCATTCGCGGCGGTTCCACAGCGGTGATGCGCGCCATCTATGTGGGCTATGTGATGGGGTTTCGGGCCTTTGAGCTGCATGGGGTGGATGGATCGTTTCAGGCGCATCAGCTTCATGCAGACGGCTCGACATTACAGGGAGACTACAAGCGCGTTCGGGTGGTGTATGAAGGGCGGGAGTTTATGATAACCGACGGGTTGATCAATCAGGCCAATGAGTTCTCAAAAACGGTGGCGCTGCTCCAGGATTGCCGGATTCGGATACATGGGGATGGGTTGATTCCGCACATGGCGCGGGGGATGGGGATTCATGCGGAAGCCTCCTGACATCTCAACGTCTGACTACCATCTCCACAATCGCCCTCAGAACCTCGGCCACCTCAATCCCTTCCAGGCAGAATAACGAAGGTTTGGGGCATCTCCCCTCATAACAGGGGCTGCACGCCACCTTGAACGACAATGAACGATGACTGGGGCCGTGAATCTCCTCCGGCCCGTGTCGCTCGGCCATGGTGGGACCAAACAGCCCCAAAGTGGGCGTTCCCACTGCTGCGGCTACATGCATGGGCCCACTATCGTTGGCCACGCACCCCTGGGCCAGAGAGGCCAGTGCCACCAGCTCTGAAAGCTCGGTCATGCCGATCCAATCCAACAGCTTATCGCACCCTTGTGAAATGATCTCTCCAAGCGCCATCTCCTCTTCGGTACCCACCAGAACGACGGAGTAGCCTTGCTCTATGAGCCCCTTGGCTAACTGTCGGAATCGATCCGCGGACCAGCGCTTGGAGGGCCATTTTTCACTGGAACCAGGCGCCAGAAGAATCATCGGACGATCTAAGGCCAATCCACCTGTCGAAAGACGCGCACGCACCGCCTCTTGCGCCTCCTCAGAGACCAATAGCTCCGGACGACACGCATCCAACTCCGCCACCCGCGCCTCAGGGATACGGATTCCCACCTGTTTCAACATCTGGGTGACGGTGCGGGGATTTTTGCGATAACGCCCGATAAAGGTCTTGTGCAGCGGCCCGGCCCCAATGCGCCCAACGTTGTGGGTATGCATCATGGTGGTGAGCCAGCCGGAACTTTTGTTGCCATGCAGATCAAATATATAGTCGAATTCGTGCTCTCTTACCGCTCGGATCGCCTTGAGACGCCTCCTCAGAGACTCCTTACGGGGCCAAATATGGATCGCCTCAAACAGCGGACTCTCTGCGTAGAGCTTATGGCCCAATCGGCTGGTGAGAAGCTCAAATCGTCCCTGGGGCCAATAGCGTCGAAACCCATGGATATAGCGTGTACATTCAATCAGATCACCAAGGGCGCTGAGACGAATAATCAGGATCCTCGGATCCGATTTATCCTTGCGACTGGTGTAGGGTTTGATCTCAACCGACATCATCTTTCCCAGAATGGAACATCTCCACCCATAACTGCGGCGGCGTATTGCCGTCAATCATCTCCAACATCACCCCCACCACCACCTTGGGGTTGAAACGCTGCCGCACCGCCAGTTGCCCCATCTGTGCCATCAGGCGGCGCTCGTTGTCGTGAGCCAGATAGTAACGAACCTTCTCCAAACACTCCTCCTTGGAGCGAAACGTCGCCAACTCCTCCCCCGGTCTGAAGAGCGTCTCCAGCCACGGAACATGGCGCGTTAAAACCATGGTACCACATCCCATATAGTGCATGGGACGATCAGAAAGATATTTATCTATATGTGGATAGGCACTGATATTGATTCCGATTCTAGCATTGCTGATGGCCCGAAAATAGTCCCGCCCAGAGACACTGGGACGACCCAATGCACGATAAAGCGTGATGGGGGCCTCGGCATCCAAATAGCGAATGAGCGCCTCACGCTCCGGCACACCATGCAAGCCGCCGGTAAAGAGCAGCTCCGATTGCCACTTCTCTTCCGCCGGATGGTGGCGCTCCAGAGAGGCATCGGTCATGTTGGGAAAAAAGGCGCTGTGGGGACAGCCGGCTTTCTGATACCAGTGCAGATTATCACCGCCGGATGTGCTGAAAATCCAATCAAGTAGCGGGGCTTTCTCAAGTAGATGATCAAACGGCTTATCCCGTTGGTCACCGTTATATAGAACCAATTGTACCTCAGGAAGGCGCTTACGTAGCTCGATCAATACTTTGGGCCGAATACGGTCACCCATGCCGAACCAGACCTGATCCGGCTCGATCATGGAAGCCGTCTCCAGAAGACGCTTCTCCATACGTCGCCGGCCGATCCTCTTAAGACCGGACACCGTGCAGTGGCGCATGACATCCTTATCGGAAAACGTCACGACATGATGGTTATGAGCCTCAAGACCCTTTTGAATTCTTTGAGAAACGTTGGTTAGAGCATGGATACTTCTGAAGCGCAGATTGAAGAAGTTGGCAACGTGTAGGATGACCATAAACCTGCCTACCCCCGGACTCCCCATGCGTGAATGACATCGATAATTCTTTTGGCGGCATCCCCCTCGCCAAAGGGACAAACAGCCTTCGACATTTTCTCGAAATGCTTATCATCACTTAATAATCGCTCTGCCTCTTCCACTATGCGCGCAACATCGGTTCCCACCAGCAGCGCCCCGCCGCTCTCCAGCGCCTCGACCCGCTCCGTGGTTTGGCGCAGGATCAACACCGGCTTGCCCAGCGGCAGCGCCTCCTCCTGCACCCCCCCGGAGTCGGTAAGAATAAAGCGGCAACGGTTCATCAACGCCACAAATGGCGCATACCCCAACGGCTTCAGGAGATGGATATTGCCAACACCCGCCAAAATCTCCTGAACCGGCTTCTGCACATGGGGATTGAGATGGACTGGATAGACTAAATCCAGCTCTGGGTGGGCCTTGGCAATGCGACGCAGCGCCTCGCAGATATTTTGGAAGCCCTGGCCAAAGCTCTCCCGCCGATGGCCGGTAATAAGCAGAAACGGACGGGAAAAGCGCGCCATCAACGCTGCCACTTCATCACCACCGCCGCCTGAATCCAGAATCCCGCGCACTTGGTGCAAAGCGTCAATCACCGGGTTGCCGGTGAGAAATATCTGCGCATCGGCAACACCCTCCTTGAGCAACGCCTGCCGGTTATGCTCGGTGGGCGCAAAGTGCCAAGTGGCCAGACGGGTGGTCAACAGGCGATTCATCTCCTCCGGGTAAGGGTTGAATCGGTCCCCGGTCCGAAGACCCGCCTCCACATGCCCCACTGGAATTTTACGGTAGAACGCCGCCAACGCCCCACAAAATGTCGTCGTGGTATCCCCCTGCACAAGGACCAAATCCGGCTTCAATCGATCCAGCACCTTGCCCATCTTCTTCAAAATGCGGGCACTGAGTGCGCCAAGATCCTGATCCGGACGCATCACATCCAGATCCACTTCGGCTTTCAGCTCAAACAGATCCATCACTTGGTCAAGCATCTGGCGATGTTGAGCGGTGACGCAGACCAGCGGCTTAAAGCGGGGATGCGCCTCCAAGGCACGCACCACAGGAGCCATCTTAACCGCCTCGGGGCGGGTGCCAAATAGAACCAGAGCACGCATCATGACAGATACCGCCCGTAGACCTTGGCGGTGGCCTCGGCAATGCGGCTCCAATCGAAGCGCGCTTCAGCCCGCACCCTCGCCGCCGCGCCCAGCCTTTTCCGAAGAGGGGCATCTTCCACCAGTTTGCGCAAGGCCGCCCCCAAAGCCGGAGGATCGTCGGGAGGCACCAACAGGCCAGTCTCCTGATCCTCAATCAAAAAGGGGATGCCCCCCACCCTCGTCCCCACCAATGGGAGCCCGGTGGCCATGGACTCCAGCCCGGTGATACTGGTGGCTTCCCGCCGGGAAGGGAGTACCGACAGATCCGCCGCCCGGTAGATATCCGGCATCTGGGAATTATCAATATTGCCCAGAAATATCGCCAAATCTGCCACACCACCAGAAACCAAAAGCCGCTCCACCTCACTGCGATCCGGCCCGTCACCAGCAAACAACAACCGTACCGGATGCCCCTTCAACGCAGAAACCGCCTCGGCATAGACTGTCACGCCGTTCTTCTCCACCAACCGCCGGGCCAACAGAACCACCACCTCATCCGGAGAGATGCCATGCGCTTCCCGTAATGATGACACACCCGGCGCAAAACGGCGCACATCTACGCCGTTGCTGATAAAATCAACCGGGTTTTCATAGCCTACACGCCGGGTGGCTTCGGCCAGCTCTTCACTGGGAGCCAGCACATGGTGAACATGGGCCATCCGCTTGCGCATCTTGGCCTGCTCACGCGGGCCTTTCTCAATACGCATCAGATAGCCGGATGTGTGGTTGGTAAAGATCACCGGAACGGAGAGTCCCTGACTCGCTTCCAAAGGACGCAGGCCATGGACATGGATAATTTCGATGTTTTCTTGTCGGATAAGGCGTTTGAGAAATCTTCTCACCAACCAGCTATAGAGCGGCTTGGCTTTGGGAATGCCAGGACGGTGGATCTGCATGCCCTGCCATGTGGATCTGGCTTGGCGCTGGCCACCTAACGGCAGGGTGATCACATGAATCTCATGCCCCAAGGCAGCCAATGCCCGGCCCAGCTCAACAACATGGCTCGCTACGCCGCCTACATTGGGGGCGAAATCGGCGCTTACCAATCCGATACGCATCAAGTTCACCCTCTTTGATATGGGGAAAGGCTCCCCAGACTCCCGGCAGAACACGCTCCTGCAACACCGACAGACCCTCAGAACGATACAAGGTCTATATACTCAACGACTTGAGATACTTTTCGTCTGCCACAATCAAACCCTGATCACACACCAGAAAATCAATACGACCATCCCTTAGCGCCGCCAACGCCTCCGCCGGTATGTTGATAATCGGCTCCTCATGGGCGTTAAAGCTGGTGTTGACCAGACAGGGAATACCACTCAAATCCCGAAACGCCCGCATGATATCGTAGTATAGCGGGTTGCGCGTCCGTTCGATAATCTGCGGTCTGGCTGTTCCATCTACATGCACCACCGCCGGAATCTGATCTTGATGCTCAGGCTCCACATCGGTGGTGATGGTCATATAGCGGCACGCTTCCCAGTTGTTCGACCCTACCTTAAAGACCCGCTTGGCATCTTCATCCAGCACATAAGGGGCAAAAGGCATGAACTCCGTCCGCTCCAGACGCTCATTCAGTGTGTCGTTCAGACGCCGGTCGGTGGGACTGGCAATGATACTTCTGGCCCCCAGTGCACGCGGCCCCATCTCCATACCGAACGGGGCGTAGATGGCCCCAATGTGATTCTCTGCCAGCAACACGGCGGCCGCATCGGCGGCGCTTTCGGTGGCGTGCAGGGTGAACCCTTCTTGCTTCTGTGCCTCATCGAATAAATCTTTACCCGAATAGGGCCGCCCCAGATAGACGGAGGGAAGCGGCGAACGTTTCAAACCGGCAAGACCACTGGTCTCAATCTCCATATGGATGCAGTTGCCCACCGGCAATCCCTCATCTCCCATGGGCGGAAAGACAAACACCTCTTCGATACCTGAAAGCTCGGCCACCTTTTGATTCAAACGCACGTTGGAGAAAACGCCGCCACTCATGCCGATGCGTCGGGTGCCGGGATAGAGCTTGCGCAACTTATGGATCCAGTTCACCACCACCGTCTCGGCGGTGTACTGAATGGAGGCCGCCAGATCCTCTTTACTAAGACCGCCTTTGGTCTCAAACATGAACTGCTCCAACTCCGCCAGATCCTCAAAGCGGGAGTCAAAAGAGCCATCCTCTTTAAGAATAAAGGTGGAGATCAGATCAGCACCGATGACCGGCTTGCCATAAGCAGCCAGGCCGGTGATTTTGCCCTCGTGGCGGTTGGGTCGAAACCCCAGATGCTTGGTCACAGACTGATAGGCCAGCCCCACCGAGGCCGATGTTTTCTCATGGCGCTCAAAGAGAAAATCGTCGCCGCCATAGACCAGCTTCAGGGTCGTACCATCGTAATAGTAGGCCGAATAGGTGATGCCGTCTCCGCCGCCGTCGGCGCTGATATAGAGAGCATCCTTATCCCAAGTGGTATAGCGAAAGGCTCCCAGAATATGGGCGTAGTGGTGATTGCAAAAGGTTACCTTGGCGTCAGGCCGTAGCCCCAGATCCTCCAGAATACGATCCTCACGTACCAACTTGCTCTCATCCCGCTCTTTGAGATAGTGCATCTCCCCGGCCAGGCTACGGGTAGCCCCGCGTATACGACGAAACTTATCCCGCATGGGGCGGGCGGTTTTTTTATAGTAACGCAGCGGCAGGTTCATCCGCGTCAGACAGACCGCATCCACCAGGGATCGATCCACACCGGCGATGCGAAACACCTCCTCCACCGAATCGAGCAACAACCGACGACCATCGCTCTTTTTTCGCGTCAGACGCTCCTCCTTGCAGTAGGCTACCAACTCTCCTTCCGCAAACAGCGCTACGCCCGCATCGTGCCCGGTATGCATGCCCAAAAAAATCATCGTCTGTTCCGTTTTCTCATCATCAACCGCTTCCCCGGCCTCGTCTCTCTGCATGCAGCGCTCGGTAGAGACTCAACGTTCCGTCCAACATATCATCAAGGTAGAACTCTTCCACCGGCGGGGGACGTAGAGAGGGGTCACGCATCAGCCCCATTACCCGATTCGACAGCGCCTCATCATCACCGGCAGGAATCATCCCCTGTGGAAACAGCCGCGTCAGAATCTCCCCGACACCGCCATGATCATACCCCACCACCGGCACGCCGAGGCTCAACGCCTCCAGTACCGTACGTCCAAACGACTCCGGCTTCTCCGACAGCGACACCACCAGATCCGAGGCGGCGAAGATCTCCTTTATATCGCTGCGATGTCCGAGAAATACCAGATCATCTCCAAGCTCGACAGCCTTTTGACGAATCTCCTCGGCATAGGCGCGCCGTCGGGGATCCTCTCCTCCTACCACCAACCCCCGAACCGAAAGCCCCTGACCCCGCAATGTCTTGATGAGACGAATCAACGCCTCATGCCCTTTAAGTC
Source organism: Magnetococcales bacterium (assembly GCA_015233785.1). Taxonomy (GTDB): domain Bacteria; phylum Pseudomonadota; class Magnetococcia; order Magnetococcales; family JADFWT01; genus JADFWT01. Next base: position 3,538 of record JADFWT010000057.1, on the reverse strand, counting down.
GCGTCAGACGCCCTGCCAGGGTTATCACATAGCGCTTACCCCCTAACCCATCACCGCTATAGGGCCAATCGGCCATCCAACTTGCTTCTGGGTGATAATCGTAGGGAAATTGGGCCGGATCCACCCCCCGATGAATCACTCGAATGTTCGCCTCGGGGGTCTCAGGATAGTGGTTGAGAATATATCCTCTAACCGCCTCAGAAACCGCAATCACCCGCTCGCCACGGGTCATAATGGCGCTGAAACGGTGCACCGAATAGAGGCCGTGTACCGTGGTTACCAGTGACGGCCTGGTGTTCGGATCCATACCCCGCCAAGCCAGATACCCCACCCAGGCCGGAACCCGTGAACGAAGATGGAGAATATCCACCTTCTCCCGTTCCAGATAACGCCGCAGACGCCAGACAAAACGAAGCGTCCAGAGCCGCTTTCTGCCCACATCCCAGCGCAGATGCTCACTCCCTTCCCGGCGCAGCTTCTTCTCCAGCGTGCCGCCGCCGGAGATTACAATGGAGCGGCAGCCATTCTGCACCAGATGGCGGGCCACTTCCAGGGTGCCGCGCTCGACGCCGCCGGATTCCAGACCCGGCAGCATCTGTACAACCGTTAGAGAAGCTCGGAGAACCACTGCTTCACCACCTCTTCCGCGCAGCGCTCCGCTTCACAAAAACGCTTCTCCAGACGCCCTTCCCAACCATGGGTACGCCAACTGGTGAAGGGAATCACAAAACGCTTTTCCAGAAGAAACAGAAGCCCCAGATTCACCCGGCTCTCCCCCAGCGCAGGAACCGTCAGGGCACCCACTTTCCCGCCTGCGGTAAGCGCCTCATATACCATGGAAACACTATCTTCGGAGGCCCAGACACAACCCGCCTCCTCCAACTGGCCCGGCACCCACTGAGGACCGGTATCGGAATAAGGCACGATACTCAACGTCGGAGAAGCAATGGCACGCAGTTTGGGAAGAAAGCTCTCCGGCGTGCGACGAGAGGTGGTGAGCCTCCACTGAATCTCGCTATCGTGATCGATAATCTCAGCAATCTGCTGGAGTATCGAATCATTATCCCAGCCGTAGTGCTTGGAAGGGCCGCCGATCAGAAACAGTCCCTTTCCGGGATCCAGTCGCTCCGAAGGCCGAATGGTGTTGAGCACACCCAGCGTCGGCACCACCTTTTCCAAAGGCATGGCGCCGTCGTGTTCCGGCATCAGGCAGAGATCGAACATCCACGGCGGCAGGCTGGGCTTCATCAGCACAATCGTCCGACCACCATACCGACGTTTAGCCGCCAGCAGTGGAAAATGGGTGGCGTGCCCGGCCCCGATTATCAGATCCGGGGGACGCTGAAACCCTCCCGGCGCACCGCGAAATGTACCGGTGAGCCACTCCCAGACACCACGTGTACGGCTCCCGGCCTGAAAGTTGAACAACTCTACCTCCAGATGAAGCCGCAGCCCTGCCACCAACCCTCGGGTCTGATTCTCGTGGCCGGGCTTACCGTCCAGAAGCCGCCACACCACCAGCGGCGTAGTACGCTTCAAACCATCCCGACGTGCAGATGCGGATGCGCTGTTCACACCTGAGATTCCTCTTCAGCACTTGGGCCGTCGTCCTGAAACTGCATATTGTATAGTCGGGCATACTCGCCATCCAACGCCAAAAGCGCCTCGTGACTCCCCTCCTCCACAATGCGCCCTGCACTCAACACCACAATGCGATCCGCACTACGCACCGTGGAGAGACGGTGGGCAATGACCAGCGTGGCCCGCCCCTCCATCAACCGTTCCAGGGCCGATTGCACCACCTGTTCGCTCTCGGTATCCAAGGCGCTGGTGGCCTCATCCAGTACCAATATGGGCGCATCCTTGAGAATCGATCGGGCGATGGAGAGCCGCTGCCGTTGCCCACCTGAGAGCTTCACCCCCCGATTGCCGATCATGGCGTCGTACCCTTCGGGAAGCTCATCGATGAACTCGGTGGCATTGGCATCCTGGGCTGCCTGACGAATCGCCGCTTCATCCGGGGTGGAGATGCCGTAGGCGATGTTGTTGCGCACCGTGTCATTAAAGAGAATCACCTCCTGGGTCACCATGGCGATCTGACCACGCAGCGAACTCAACGTGACATCACGAATATCCACGCCATCCAGCGTAACGCGCCCACTGGTGACATCAAAAAAACGCGGCACCAGATTGATCAAAGATGACTTGCCGCTACCGCTACGCCCCACCAGCGCTACACGCTCTCCAGCTCTAACTTCCAGGGTGATGCCATTCAATACCGGGGCCAGATCCTCCCCATACTGAAAAGTGACATTCTCAAACACCAGCTTCTCACGCAACGGGCCAAGTTTGAGAGCACCCGGTTTAGTGACAATACTGGGCTCGGTATCCAACAACTCAAAAATGCGATCCGCCGCCGCCAGACTCGATTGCAGTAGATTATTGAGTCCGGTAAGTCGCTTGATGGGGTCATAAACCATCAACAGCGCCGTGATGAATGAGAAGAAGGTGCCGGTGGTCATCTCACCGTTAATCACCGATTGACCGGCGTAGAGAAATATCCCACTCACCACCAATCCGGAGATGAGATCAATGGAGGGCTTCGAGATCGCCCGCACTACGGCCACCCGAAGATGGTTTTTCAACACCTTCTTGGTGATGTGCCGAAAACGAGCCCGCTCCAGACTCTCGGCCCCGTAAGCTTGCACAATACGCAGCCCGGAGAGCGTCTCCTCCAGACGGGTGGTCACCCCTTCCATCAACTGCTGACGCTGGCTGCTCAGTGTGCGCATACGACGACCAAAACGGTAGATTAGATACCCGGCCCCCGGCAGCCCCACCAAAGCAATCAGTGCCAACTCGGCATTCTGATTGACCAACACCCCAATCAGAAAGATGACGGTAAATCCCTCGCGAAACAGATTGGAGACCACCGACGAGGCGGCCTCCTTGAGCATATTGGCATCGTAGGTGACCCGTGAGATCAGGCCGCCGGTGGCGTTCTTAATGAAATAGGGGGTGTCCAGGGCCAGAAACTTGCGATACATCTCCACCTGGAGCTTGCGCACCACCCTCTGCCCCACCAACTCCATCAGATAGGCCTGAATAAAAAAGGAGACCCCGCGCACGCCAAAAATACCGACGATGATCATCGGCATCAGATAGAGCATGGTGGTATCTTTTTCGATAAACACCTTGTCCAGAAGCGGCTTGACGGTATAAGCGATGGCACCATTGGTGGCGGCCATGATAATCAGAAAAAACATCGCAGGCAGAAGATACCAACGATAGGGCCATACCAAACTGCCAAATCGACGCAAGAGCTGTTTGTTGCTCAGGTGGCGCGCCGGTGGTTGTTCCTTGGATTTGGACTTGCTCATTGAGCCCCGTTTGGCCTGTGCCGCACACGTTATTTTCAGGGTTTTCTATCCTATCAGTCCGCTTTGTGGCGCGCCATCTATCTTCTTTTCCCACCACAACCCTTTGACCTGCGGCCTTTATCCGGATATGAAAGACGCTGCCCGACGCCCCGCGTCTT
>JADFWT010000056.1 GCA_015233785.1 Magnetococcales bacterium | reverse complement strand
CTTCGGTTCGGTCTGCATGCCCTGCCGAATCTGTTTCAAAGGGATGCCGAATGTGCCGACGTAGCCCTGTTCATTCTTTCCATAGCGTCCGGCCCGACCGGCAATCTGTCGCACGGACATGGGGTCCAGCATGTGCTCCTGATTGTTGTAAAATTTTCGATCCTGAGTGAAGAGCAGGGTGCGAATCGGCAGGTTGAGCCCCATCCCGATGGCGTCGGAAGCGGCCAGATAGGGCGCTTTTCCGCTGGCGAACAGCGCCGCCTGTTGACGACGAATCTCCGGAGGAAGCGCCCCATAGAGAACGGCGGCCTTCTCACCCGTGGCCCGTTCAATCTGATCTTTTAGATTGAGCACCCCCATGCGTGAAAAGGCGATGAGGGCGGTTCCCGGCTCCAGATGTTGAAACTCCTTCACCGGCTGCCGTTTGATCTCCAGCGGTGTGAGGCGTTCCAACTCTACGATCTCGTAGGGGTCGCCGGTGAGCTTCAGGAGGGTTTTCAGGATCGGCAACGCCTGAGGCGCAGCGATGACACACACCTCTTTGGCCTGCACCCCCAAAATGGCCTGAGTCCAGGCCCAACCCCGATCGGTATCGCCCAGCATCTGCGCCTCATCAATGACGCATAAATCGTAGCGTGTGCTGAGAGAGAGCATCTCAATGGTGCTGGCGGAGTGATGGGCGCCCTCCACCATGCGTCGCTCTTCACCGGTGACCAGATTACAGAGTATGCCCCACTCATTGAGGGTCTCCGATACCTCCAGGGCCAGCAGTCTTAAGGGTGCCAGGTAGGAACCGCTTTCGGCTTTGGCCAGTCGCTGGAGTGACTGATAGGTTTTGCCGGAGTTGGTTGGTCCAAGATAGAGGGTAAAGCGGCGCTGCATCTTCCGGGCTGGAAAGAGGGCGTGAAACTCATGAATCCGGGTGGCGTCGTTGACCGATTGGGTAAAGCGCACCACCTCCAGCGCCTTGTGAAAACGTCCGAAGAAGGTCCAGTAGGGCATGAGGAACAGCGGATCACGACGGGCCAGTTCATCCTGCACCAAGGTGTGGTTGGCCTCTTGGGCCAGCTCCATGTCCTGATCCGGCGTTTCAGCGATAAGCACTTCAAAGCGACGGGCTCGATACCGCTCCAGGGTCTTCTCCCAGGTTGCCATGGAAGGAGGATCCAGATGGGCGTCAAAACGCAGTAAGGAGTCTTTCAGGGAGACAAACCTCTGCTTCTCCTGGCGAAAGTTGTTAAGGATGGGTTGCAGATCCATTTCGGCATCCACCGGCTCTTTTTCAGGCAGGGCATCCCCCCAGGCGACCATGCGCAGTTCCAGCTTTTGCCACCGTTTCAGCCATTTTTGTACCCGTCCATCCAACTGCTCTTGCTGAATTTTGCGGTGGGCCTTTTCTGAGAGAGACTGGGCAAAGGCGAAGAGCTTGGTGTGGCCGCCATCCGTCATGGGAAGGGTGCGGCGGGGCGTGGTGCCGGATTGAATATAGCGCCCCTGTTTGCGCCACGCCTTGCGGGATCTCAGCCGCTCAAGGGTCTCTGGAGCCCACATGGCGGTTCCATCTTGGGCCAGGATTGGTTCGACCTGTTCGGGTATGTCATGATAGGGGCCGAGGTCCGCCTGAATAACCAGCCCTTTTTGTCTGGCTTCCGGGTGTTGAGACTCCGGGATTATTGATGGATCTGTCGTCATGGGTAGTGTGACTCGCGAGGCGTCTGGGCGTTCGGTTCCTTCCGAATGGTTCAGTGTAGGGTACCAGAGGTTATGAGGCCAGTAACCGATTGATCGTGTTGGACGGTTTGAGAGAGGCGTTGGCGGTATGGAGATTCGAATCGGCATCGACCTGGGTGGAACCAAAATTGAGGCGGCGGCTCTAAACCCGTCCGGTGCGTTGATTCATCGTCAGCGCGTTGCCACCCCCCAGGGGGATTACCGTGCCACCGTTCAGGCCATTTCGACCCTTATTGAAACCCTAGAGCGGATCAACGATACCCCCGGCCTCAGCGTTGGAATCGGTACCCCCGGTGCACTTTCCCCTAAAACCGGGCGGGTGATCAATGCCAACTCGGTCTGCCTGATCGGTCAGCCGTTGGATCGTGACCTGGAGAAGGCTCTGGGGCGTTCGGTGCGGCTGGCCAATGATGCCGACTGTTTTGCGCTCTCTGAGGCTATCGACGGTGCTGCTGCTGGAGCCGAGACGGTGTTTGGGGTGATTCTCGGCACCGGCGTGGGAGGCGGATTGGTGGTGCAAGGCCGGTTGGTTTCCGGTCCCAACGGTATTGCCGGGGAGTGGGGGCATAATCCCATGCCGTGGCCCACTGCCGAAGAGCTTCCCGGTCCGGCCTGCTACTGCGGCAAGCGCGGCTGTGTGGAGACGTTTCTCTCTGGCCCGGGGCTGGCAGCCGACCATCTGCGGGTTTGGGGTGAAGAGGTGACACCCCGTGGTTTGGTTCAGCAGTCTGAGGCGGGTGCGGTTCAGGCGGAGGCCACCCTGCGGCAGTACGAGGCGCGCTTGGCGCGGGCGCTGGCCGGGGTGATTAATCTATTGGATCCCCATGTGGTGGTGCTGGGAGGAGGGCTTTCCAATCTTGAGCGGCTCTACGGGCGGGTTCCTGAAATGTGGGGTAGGCATGTTTTTTCCGACCGGGTGGAGACCCGCTTGGTGAAAGCCAAATATGGCGACTCCAGCGGCGTGCGCGGGGCGGCGTGGCTATGGGGGCGCGGCGAAAGCGTGGAGGAGGGTACATAATGAAGGTTACGGTACTTGGCAGCGGCACTGGCATTCCCATGACCAACCGCCAACCGGCAGGCTATCTTTTGCAGTGCGGTTCCGGGCTCTTTCAGCAGAATATTTTGGTGGATTGCGGCACCGGTACACTGACCCAACTGGCCCACCTGGGGATCCATGTGGAGGCGTTGGACCATCTCTTCATCACCCATCAGCATGTGGATCATATTGGCGGACTTTGGGCTTTGACCCACCTGCTGCGTTTTCCTCAGGTTCAGCGGGAGAAACCGCTCACCTTTTGGGGGCCTCCCGGTTTTCGGGATTTTTATCACAGCTATGTGGTTCCGGTGGCCGGGCTACCGGATCGCTTTAAGTTTGATGTGCGGGATGTAGAGTCTCGTCTGATGTTGGATGACGTGGCTGTTCTGAGCCGGCCCACGGTTCATACCCAACGGCTGAACAGCGTCGCCTATCGCTTTGAAGAGGGGGGGCGTTCGGTGGTTTTTAGCGGGGATAGCAGCTATGAGCCCGGCATTGTTCAGTTTTGTAGCGGGGCTGATATGGCGCTTCTGGACTGCTCCTCTCTGGATCATGCGCGCATCAAGGGCCATATGTCGGCCAGGGAGTGTGGTCTGGTGGCGGCGGAAGCAGGGGTCGATCGTTTGATTCTGACCCATCTCTATCCTATTCCTGAAGGAGATGAGGCACGTTTGGAAGCGTGTCGTGCGGTATATGAAGGCTCTGTGACACTGGCCGAAGAGCTGGTTCCGGTATCGCTCTAGGCGGGGGTCAGAATTGTCCGTAAGAACGAGTGTTCTTTTTAAACCGAATCATCTGGTTTAAGGTGAATGCGAACGAGATGTAACTTGAATTGGCTTTACCTGCTCGGTGGCGGGGTGAGTGGGGCTGGTTGGCCGCGTGCTGTGCGCGGTTTTTTTACGAAGTGTTTTGGATCTGTGGGTACGCCATCTGCCCCGGACCGTCTCAGGTGCCCCTCATGCCAATTCGTGTTCGTATTCTTCTTCTTACGCTGCTCTCGATTGCAGCCGTGACCACGGCATTTCTATTCAAGTATGAGGATTATCGGGAGACCACCCGATTGGCGGAATCCCACCAGATGGTGATTCGGCAGGCGTTGGCACTCTCCAACCTGATCCATGAGCTGCAAAAGGAGCGGGGTCTGACGGCAGGGGTGTTGGTGGATAAGGCACCGGCCAGAGTGGCGGTGTTAAAGAAACAGCGTGCTGCCAGTGATGAGCAGTTGCAGCAGCTTCGTGGCGTAAGCTTCGGATCCGAAGAGGCTGCCTCGATCATTGCGGAGCTGGCCTTCTCTCTGCCCGGTTTTCGTCGTCAGGTGGATCAGGGAAAAGCGACCTGGAAGGGTGTGCGCCCCTACTACTCCAGCCGCATTCAGAAATCGATTGATGCCATCACGCGCATGGATCGACTGCTGCCGATGGGGCGCGCCACCCTCGAGCTTCATACGTTGAGTAATCTGGCGGTCTCCCGCGAGAGTCTTGGTTTAATCCGGGCCACCATCAATCGCATTTACAGTCGCGGTTATCCCGATGCGTTTGAGGTGATGAGCGTCGCCAAGCTCTATGGGGCCTATCTGGAGAATCTGCGTCTTTTTAGACGGGATGCCGGGGAGGAGTTGGTGGCGTGGCTGGATGAGTTGATGGTGGATGTTAAAAGCCCGCTTGTGATACGTAGAGTTGAGAATGTACTGCGTCCTACAGAGAAGGTAATACCTTCTCCAGAGCTGTGGTGGCGGGATGCCACGGCGGTTGTGGATCAACTCAAGGTGGTGGAGGATCACGCCTTTCGGCAGCTCCAGGCCCGTATCTCTTCCATGGTGGAGAAGCGTCGCTCGGATCTAGCGTTTTTTGGTCTGGTGGCTGGGTCAATTACGTTTGGGGTGGTGGCTCTGGCGGCGCTCACCTTTGCACGGATGCTCAAGGCGCTTTCGATTTTACTGGGCACTCTGGATTTGATTATGTATACCCAGGATTTCAAATTGCGGGTCAAAGGGGAGGAACTGCGCCGGGATGAGTTTGGCCGTATTGGTCGAACCATCAACGGTTTGCTCACGTTTACCGACCGCATTATTGACGATAAGGATTTTCTGGCCAACTGTGATCCGCTTACCGATTTAGCCAATCGCCGTCGACTTGAGGAGCTGGTTGTGCGGGAGTTCAAACGGGATGATCGTTATGGGCAGGGTGTGGGGTTGATTTTTTGTGATATCGATTTCTTCAAGCGTATCAACGATACGCACGGTCACGATATTGGGGACGATGTTCTAAAAGCCTTTAGTGAGATGCTGGTGGCCCAGACGCGGGATAACGACACGGTGGCTCGTTGGGGAGGTGAAGAGTTTGTCATTCTGCTGCCGGAACAGAACCTGGAAGGGGCTGAAGTTCTGGCGGAAAAGCTGCGCAAGGAGACCGAAACGCTCCATCTGCCCGAAGTAGGGCAGATTAGTTGTAGCTTTGGTGTCGCCATTCGGCAGAAGGGAGAGCTGCTTGAGCCGCTTTGTAAACGGGCCGATGAGGCGGTTTATCGTGCCAAAAAAGAGGGTCGCAACAGAGTCTGCGTTGCCCATGATACCCTGGGATCGGTGGTTTGATTACGCCTCGGTTTGGGGCGGAAAGTCCAGCCAGATGGTGACCGGTCCATCATTGACCAGTGTCACTTTCATATCTGCTGCAAACACCCCGCGTTGTACGGGAACCTGTTCCAGCTTCTCCAGGTCATCGCAATATTGCTCATAGAGCGCTTTGGCCCGTTCCGGCCGTTCGGCATCTCCAAAAGAGGGCCGATAACCCTTCTTCATGTCGGCGGCCAATGTGAACTGGGAGATGGCCAGAATAGCGCCGCCAGTCTCTTTGACAGAGCGGTTCATGCGTCCTTGTTCATCGGCAAAGATGCGCAGCCGGGCGGTTTTGCGCACCATCAGATCCAGCTCTCGATCCCCGTCGTCTTTCTCTACAGCGATCAGTACCAGCAAACCGAATCCAATTTGACCGGCGACTTGGCCATCTACCTGTACCGAAGCTTCTGTGACCCGTTGTACAACGGCACGCATGGTCAGACAAACACCACATCGACGCGTGAAAGATAGTTCTCCAGTGCGGCGATCTGCTCTTCGATTCCGGCGCTGTCATTATTCGCGGCGGCCAGTTCCATCTCACGACCGATATCGGTGATGCCATCGAAACCGTATCCGGCTCCGGAGCCTTTCATACGGTGGCTTAACATGCGTAGTGTATCAAAATCCCTATCAGCCAGTGCTTTGCGCAGCTCTGGAATCTCAGTGTGCCGGTTTTTCAGATAGCCCGGTACAATATCTTCCAGATCTTCATCGGGATAGACGACAATGCGGTCCGTTTCCTCGACCATGACAAGCTCCCCTGAGCGTTAACCGTGAAACAATACGTACGCTTTGGTTTATAATGTTCTGTTAATAAAGGCAATGAACGATAGAAATTGTTTTGTGAATTTATGACCATTATAAATGATTTTATCCATAGGGTGGAGCCGATGATTTGGTATTCCATCTATTTGGATTTATATTGATTTTTAGATGTCTATCATTTCCATGCCTGTTGTTGAAGGGCCTCTTGGATCATTGTTTCAGCCTGCTGAATCTCACCGGCCAGATATTTTTCCGCAAGGCCGTTTTCCAGTAGAGCCCGCCAAAAATGGCCACGGGCTGCCAGATTGGGGAGTAGGGGGGAGGTGCGTTTTCGAGCGGCCGCCAGCCAATCGGCAAAGGGGCCAAGTTGCTCGGGCAGAATATCGCTTATTTGGCGTTTAAGATGGGCCGCCAGTGCCGGACTGGCCCCGCCGGTTGAGATGGCGATGGAGATGGGAGAGCGTTCCACTCTGGCCGGCCATATCACATTGCAAAAGCGCGGCTGATCCACAACGTTAATAAAGGTGTTGCGGCCTAGAGCTTCGGCATAGATGCGGGCATTGGTCTCCTGATCGGTGAGGCTGCTTACCACCAGCCAGATTCCATCCAGATGGTGGGGCTTGAAATGTTCCTGGAGCCACTTGGCGCGCCATTTGGGCCAGAGGGCTGCAAGTTCAGGGGATAATTTTGGAGCGACAATGGTTAAGATAGCCCCGGCTTTCAGTAGAGCTTCCGCTTTTTGGGGGGCCTCCCCGTGACCGCCTATCATGAGGCAGTGCAGGCCGTTCAGCTTAAGAAAGGCCGGAAATGGGGCGGGTCGCTTAGCAGGTGGCGGCATGACGTCTCGGGCCGTGATCCGTGGGTTGGGGTGGATGTGAGCCCAGCCACTATATCAAACAGAGCGGTGCCGAGGAAAGATGAGGGACTGCGAAGCCTGTTTATTAACCGTGATGATTGTGACGAAAGGAGGAGAGAGGATGGTAGAATCTTGCAGTGTGAAAGATGCTCAGGGGGCGGGGGGTGATGTCGTCGGTGAGGTGCGTCAGGTGGATATTCCTGATGGGGAGCTGGATGTGCGACATCTCCCAGCCCCAGAACCATTGATGCGCATGCTTCAGGCCAGTGCTGCATTGCCTCCAGGCGGTGTCATAACGGCACACCACCGGATGTTTCCCTGTTTTCTGGAGGCGCGTCTTGCGGAGCGCGGTATGGTCATGACGGTGGATCAGCGAGCCGATGATTGGTTTGTTATAGAGATGCAGCGCCCGGCCCATGAGACAGACGGGGTCTGAATGAATCGGGGTGGGCCTAATCTGTAAATTCCTTGAATATATCCGTATATCCGCATATATTGATTCCTATGGATTCTCTTGAGACCCATACACAGCGATTAAAAGCGCTCTCTGATCCGCTTCGGTTGCGCATGGCGCTTCTATTGCGGCAGGCGGGGGAGCTTTGTGTTTGCGATTTGGTGACGATACTGGAGCGTCAGCAGAGTACGGTTTCCCGTCAACTGGCCAATCTTAAGAGTGTTGGCTGGGTGGCCAGTCGTCGAGATGGCGTATGGATGCACTACCGGTTGGTGCTGGAAAAGGAGGCCCCTGAAGGGCGTCTTCTGGAAGCCGTCGCCGAGTTGACCTCTAAGAGCCGGATTATACAGCAGGACCGGTTTAAGCTCGAACAGCTTGAACCAGCCTGTAATGTTACGCTTCGATGTGGTGGGTCGTCTGATACGTGATGAATTTATAGTAATAACGGTACGCGTCTACCGGCCATGGAACCGTGGCAGGGGGACGATGTTTGTTCATGATGCATATGGGAGGATGATGGAGATGGCCATTCGTGTGGGTATCAATGGTTTTGGACGTATGGGACGGCTTGGATTGCGGGCTGGCTGGGGCTGGCCGGAGTTTGAATTTGTCCACATCAACGAGATCAAAGGAGATGCCGAGTGTGCCGCCCATCTGTTGGCTTTCGATTCGGTACACGGCCGTTGGAATCATGAAACCGCCTGTGAGAATGATGCCGTCATCATTGAGGGTCAGCGCATCAGTTACAGTCAGGAGTCCCAGCCCGGTGCGGTGGACTGGAAGGGCATGGGGGTGGATCTGGTTCTGGAGTGCTCCGGCAAGTTCAAGACGTTGGAAGCCCTGAAACCCTACTTTGATCAGGGAGTCAAAAAGGTACTGGTGGCGGCTCCGGTCAAGGATGAGGCGGCGCTGAACGTGGTGATGGGCATCATCGATCACCTCTATGAGCCCGACAATCATCACATTGTCACCGCCTCATCCTGCACCACCAACTGTCTGGCCCCGGTAGTGAAGGTGATTTTGGAAACCTTCGGCATCAAGCACGGCTGCATGACCACCATTCATGACATCACCAACACGCAGACCATTGTGGACCTTGGTCATAAGGATCTGCGGCGGGCGAGGGCCTGCGGCATGTCGTTGATTCCCACAACATCCGGTTCTGCCACCGCTATTACCCAGATTTTTCCCGAGCTGATCGGCAAGATCAATGGGTTGGCGGTGCGGGTGCCGCTGTTGAACGCTTCGTTGACCGATTTTGTCTTTGAGTTGGATCGGTCGGTGACGGTGGAGGAGGTGAATGGGGCGCTTCGTGAGGCGGCCGAGGGACCATTGAAGGGCGTTCTCGGCTATGAGGAGCGGCCTCTGGTTTCCATCGATTACACCAACGATCCCCGCTCCGGGATTGTGGATGCGCCCAGCACCCAGGTGATTGATGGCACCATGGTGAAGTTGTTGGTTTGGTACGATAATGAGTGGGGCTATGTCAATCGGATGATGGAGCTGGCGCGGAAGATGTCAAAGAGCATGTAGAGCAAGCGGTGGCCTTTGTAGAGAAGGGGGCTTTTTGCTCTTAATGTGGAACCCTTGGGAGGGTTGAATGTATTTCTGGGGCGCTGCCCCAGACCCTGCCAAGGGCGTTGTCCTTGAATCCCACCAGGGGGATGATCCCCCTGGACTCGCAAAACCATTGGATCAAGCCATGTTGCGTAACTATCTTGTTGTGACTTTCGCCTATTGGGCTTTCACCGTTACCGACGGCGCCATTCGCATGTTGGTGGTCTTGCACTTCCATAATCTTGGCTATACACCGCTGGCCGTTGCTTTCCTGTTTCTCTTCTACGAACTGTTTGGGGTCATCACCAACGCTGTTGGCGGTTATATCGGTTCTCGTCTGGGGCTGAATACCACCATGTATGTGGGCATGGCCATGCAGGTGTTGGCTCTTGGCATGCTGGCGATCAATCCCGATTGGCTCTCGGTGGTCTATGTAATGTTCTGGATGGCCTGTTCTGGAATCGCCAAAGATCTCAATAAAATGAGTGCCAAATCCAGCGTCAAGCTGATGGTGCCGGAGGGGTCTGATTCCAAGCTATTCAAGTGGGTCGCGGTGCTGACCGGCTCCAAGAACTCTCTGAAAGGGGGTGGTTTCTTTCTTGGCAGTGCCCTGTTGGCTCTCATCGGTTTCCAAAACGCCCTCTGGAGTCTGGCCGTTGGTCTGTTGATGGCGTTACTGCTCACCATGGCGCTGCTGCCCAAGGATATGGGTAAGGCCAAGAGCAAGGTGAAATTTACGCAGATATTTTCAAAAAGCCAGGAGATCAACTGGCTTAGTGGGGCGCGATTTTTTCTGTTTGGCTCGCGGGATGTCTGGTTTGTGGTGGCCCTGCCGGTCTATCTGGCGGCGGTGCTGGGCTGGGGGCATATGCAGGTCGGGGGCTTTTTGGCGCTCTGGGTGATTGGTTACGGCTTTGTCCAGGCCGCGGCACCGGGTCTTCTACGCAATAGACAGGAGAAGCGCGGCCCGGATGGCCCCACGGCGCGTTTGTGGGCCTTTATACTGGCGCTGTTTCCGGCTGGGATTGCTCTGGCTCTATCACGGGGGTGGGATCCGGCCCTGTCGATGATGATCGGCCTTGGAGCATTTGGCGTGGTGTTTGCCATCAATTCATCGGTTCATTCGTATCTGATCCTGCTCTATTCGGATCGGGATAAGGTGGCCATGAATGTCGGTTTTTACTACATGGCCAACGCCGCCGGGCGTCTGGCGGGAACCGTGCTGTCCGGCTGGATCTACCAGCTTTACGGGCTGATGGGCTGTCTGTGGGTTTCCGTAGCCTTTGTGTTGATGGCTGCATTGTTTTCCGTTCGTTTACCCAGCCATGAGCAGTGGCAGGCCAGACGGCAGGAGTCACCGTAATTCAGCCCGATTCCCCATCCAAATTGAACGAATATTCCTGCTGTCACTCTAAGTAATATTGCAGATCCTTCTATTTTCCCCAGGCGAGGAGAAGGGCCATGTCCATGCATGCGGAGACAGAGCGTTATCGTGCCTCACGTCGGGTAACCATGGTGTCGGTTTGGGTTAATATTCTCCTCGCCGTCGTCAAGCTGTTTGCGGGAATTATCGGTCGATCCACGGTATTGGTGGCAGATGGTGTTCATTCGTTGTCGGACTTGGCGTCCGATGCGGTGGTGCTTGTGGCGTTGCGCTGGTCTAAAGATCCGCCGGATCGAGAACATCCTTACGGTCATGGCCGCTTTGAAACGTTGGCAACGCTCTTTTTGGCAATTGGATTGATCGGCGTTGGTTTCGGCATTGTCTACGATGCCATCCCTCGCTTATCCGACACATCGGATCCACTCATGCCCACATGGCTGGCATTGAGCGGTGCTGTCATCTCCATCGTTACCAAGGAGTGGCTCTATCACTATACCCTGCGCGTGGGACAGCTCCATTCGGTTTCCACGCTGATTGCCAATGCGTGGCATCACCGTTCTGATGCCATCTCTTCTGTGGCGGCCCTGATTGGGATTGCGGGGGCGATGGCAGGCTTCCCGCTGCTGGATCCTATCATGGCGGTCATGGTGGCATTCATTATCGGCAAGATGGGCTTGACGTTTGCATTTCAGGCGATTCGCGAGTTGAGTGAAACCACCCTTGATCCGGATAGAGTGGATCAAATGCGGTCGATTGTTATCAAGACTCCGGGTGTCCAAGGGATTCATGCGCTACGCGCACGCCGACTGGGGCCGGATTTGCTGGCTGATTGCCATATTGTGGTGAATCCGATGATTTCGGTATCGGAGGGGCATCAGATTGGTCGTCATGCCAGAAGTCGTCTCATGGCCCGCGTTGAGGGGTTGCATGACGTCCTGGTGCATGTGGATTTCCAGGTCGAGAAAGAAGAGTTTGATCGTGTGCCTTTGGGGAACAATCGCCTGAGAAGCGTTGTGCAGGACACCCTGTCGGAGCTGTCGGGTTTGGGGAATCTGCAGAGTATGACACACCACTATCTGCCCCAAGGATTGATTCTCGAAATTCATCTTGCTACGCCTCGGAAGCGTTCGGTCTCACGGCTTCGGCTCTTGGCGAGCACCCTGCGCAGGCGTCTTAAAAAGCGTCTGGATATTTCAGATGCGGCGATTCACCTCAACTTGGCCGGACAGAGCGGCAAACCTGAATAATAGCAGGTGACGGGTCAGATGCTCATCTTCGATCTGCTTAACTATGGGGGTGGCGCAACGCGCTCTCCATGCTGGGTCAGCGATAGGGAATAGAGTCTGGAACCCGGTAAAGATAGATCTTGGTGGCATAAAGATCCGTGGCTTGTTGGGTCTGTACCGGTTTCCAGTGCGGTACGGCAAAGTTCAAACAGGCCACCCGGCTGCCGTGGGGGAGTTCATGCTGAAATTTGGGGCGTAACTTCTCCATGGTGGGAGAGAGCAGGTAGCAGCAGACCAGCCCGGCCTCATGCAAGGGGGTGGTGAAGATGTCCTGCCGCAGAAAGGTGAGATCTCCTCCGTGCCGACGACGCAACGCCCCACGCATCCGGGATATCAGCCATGGCAGATGGGAGCGTTCCAGCCCGATGACCCGGCATCTCGGATAGCGCTTGGAGAGCGCAACGGCCAGCCCTCCCCAGCCGCTACCAAGCTCATAGATCACCGAGCCATCAAGGGCGTCGGGCAGCATAGCCATCAACTTGGCTTGTACCTTTGGAGAGGAGGGAGTGGGGGGTGAGCCGGTGAGCAGGGTATGGATCACAATGGCTATCACCGGAACCAGGGCCGCCATGAAGATTAGAAAGAGCGTCATCGCTTCATCTTCATGCCGTGATGAGGGGAGGGCTTGGCATCCGGCAGGCGGAAGGTGTGCTGTTTACGTTGGCCATTCCGTCGCAAAGCCAGGGTAATGATATCCCCGGATTTATGGTTTCTCAGTAGTCGCACCAGCGTGTGGGCATTAATAAGAGGCTGATCATTCAGATGGGTTAATCGGTCATGGGGCTTGAGGCCGATGGCGACGGCGGTGGAATCCGGCATCACCTGAATGATTTTAGCCCCCGGCTTGGAATCCTCTCCCCATCCGGGCAGCTCAACGCCAAGCTTGGGGGTGATGGGCCCATGGAAACTCTGCTTGGGTGGTGGCATGGTTCCCCAGGCGAAATCGGCGGCCCCCTGATGGGCGTAATCTTCGTCGACGGTCCAGGGTATCACGGTGGCTATGGGAGAGGGCTCTTCCGGTCTGAATGGATCGCTCTGAATGTCATGGTCCAGCAGGGCACGCAGTTGATGAGGAATGCCGTGACCATCGATGATGTGGCCGTTTCCTGCCAGACCGATAATCAGGGTGTCTGGGTGGCGCTGGGCAGCCTGGTGCATGCTGTCGGCCATCACCGCATCCCACACCTGTTGAGCTTGGGCAAACGTTTCAAAGGGCGCGCCTTTGGCCATAAAGGGGTGGGCGTCATAGAGCGCTTTCAGTTCGGCTCGATAGGGCGCCGGCAGCGGGGCCGGGTTGGGAATCATGCGACGCATATCCGGCGGGAGATTCTCCAGCCCCAGCCTGCGGGTCTCCTTCACCACCTTGCGCTCTATATTCATGGCAAACAGTGGGATTCTCTCATCTCGGAGAAAACGAAGAATCGGTAGATAGAGCGCCGCATCAAAGCCCCAGGTGAGATACCAGAAGCTCTCATCCAAGAACTGCTCCTCCGTAAGATTTCCGGCGATCCAGCGATCCAGGACCGGCTGCATGGCTCTGGGAAACATCTCCATACCCACGGCGATGGACGTGCGGCGCTTGTGTAGCGCCTGAATCACCATGAGCTGCACCCGGTGATGTTCCGGGTCGGTGTGGGTTTCCCCCACCAGTACAAAGCGTCTTTTGGCCAGCGCCTCATGCAGCGTCCCAGGCGCTATGAAGCGCTGGGCATTGAGGTCGGCAATATGCGCCTTGACCATGGGCATCGAAGGGCCGTTGTTGCTGGTCATGGTGCCCCCGAAGAGCGCCAATCCGGCCATCAGTCCAAGGGAGATCAGATCCATAGTGGTTAAGGCTCCTGAGGTGTGATGCTTGGTAATTTAAGATGTTTTCTTAAGTAACCAATCACTGATTTCTCAGCATGGGGGTCCACGAACAGTCGTACCGAGTGGCGCTCCTGTTGGCCTAAAAAGCGCACCAGTGGCGAAGCGTTTTCCGCCAGTTGCGTCACGCCGGCGGCGTTCAGGACATGGATTGAACCGATGTTGCTCTTATCGCCATCCGGTTTGGTGTAGGGTGTGCGGATGACCCGATCAAGATGGGTCAATAGTCCCAGCGGAGCTTGGATGGGGTGCAGGGTAGGGGGTTCGGAGACCTCGATCATGCTGCTGCTGTGTTTGGCCAGAAAGAGTTGCAGACGCATCACCGTCTCGGTATCGCTAAGCAGGTCGGGGCCGGGGGAGTGCGTACCGGGTTGGGCATTATCCGGTAGCCAACGCACCCGCCGGTAGACCGGTTGCCGATGACGAAACATGCGGCATTTGCGCGCCAGTTCACGCCGAGCGGGCGTGGCGTGGGAGAAGATCACCGACCAGTTCTGAATGGCGTAATCCAACAACGCGTCGTCCAGCTCCAGAAAGTGGCGCAGCTCTGGGGTTTCACTACGGTTGAGAACCGGCAGCAGATAGCCGAGGATGGCGCTTGGGGTGTCGTTGGGCAGGCGGTGCTCGGTCTCGAAAAACCAGATCAGCGCTCCAAAAATGTGGGTTAACAGTGCCTCGAAGGCACGCACTGTTTTATGGTCATACACCTGTCGATACATGTGATCCCGAGCCGATAGATAGCTCTCCAGCGCCGTAGGGCCTTTGCCGATATCCACGCATAGAGTCCAGGAGCGGTTGACCTTGCGGGCACGCAGGCTTCTAAGCAGCCACTCCAGGTCAAAGCGCCCGTAGGCGACGCCGCTGAAGTGGGCATCCCGCAGCAGGTAATCCATACGGTCGGCATCCAACTGACTGGAGATAATCTGCCGCCCCAAACGAAGATCGGCATCCGGTTCCCGATGGCCCAGTACGCCGCCAAGCTGGCGGTGCAGCTCTTCGCGCAAGATTCCAGTACGTGCGGCATAGCGCTCCAGCACGTTGGCCACCTGGGTATTGCCGGTAATGATGCGCCAGCTCCAGGTTTCGTGGTTGTTGCTGCTGGGGAGTATCTGCTCGAAGACGTGAGAGTAGGGGCCATGTCCAACATCGTGCAGCAGGGCGGCGGCTTTGATGAGGGGGATACTCCGGCGGTTAATCAGATCCGGTTGTTGCTTGAGCAGCGCCCGCAGGATGCGTTTGGTGAGGTGTGCCACCCCGAGGGCGTGGGAGAAGCGGGAGTGTTCTGCACAGGGGTAGACCAGCGAGGCGGGGCCAAGCTGGCGAATGCGCCGCAGCCGTTGCATCTCCTCGGTGTCGATCAGCTCCAGAAGCAGCGCATCGCCCCACTCGGAGGGGTCGTTGGTTTCGCTGTCGCCCCCCCGATGAAAGGCGATCATGTCGTGGACCGGATCGCGGAACATCTTGATGCCGGACATGTGCACTCCCTTTAGTAGAAGAATGTGAACGCTCTATCATAAAGTGGGCCAAAGAGATAAAAATGGAGCGTCCGAGTCGGGGCCAATATGGATTATCAAACGTACATTAACCGTCCTTTAGGAGTTGGTATGGGGCGGTTCATTGTTCTGGCAGTCTCAATCCACGCTTCAATCACCCGCTCGGCGTTGGTTAGCGCCTGCTGGCGAGTTGGTCCATCCGCCATACAGCCACTTACGTCCGATTATTACAGGTGTTTTCCATTACCAAGAACCCCCCAAACCCGCCGATACTTAGCCATGCGTCGAAAATCCTTCTCCGTGGGGTTCTCAATGCGGCGTAGATCCATATTATCTTCCAGATCCAGCCGCTTCACTGCCCTTGCCAGCGGGATGGAGGCGATACGCTCCACGTAGGCGTCGTAGGCGTCCTCTTCACGATGGGTCAGGGCATCCAGCGCCTCCAGGATGGTTTCCGAAAACCCCTCTTGGCGTAGATCCGCAAGTG
>JADFWT010000055.1 GCA_015233785.1 Magnetococcales bacterium | reverse complement strand
CCGACGAGGGCAAGTTCCCGGCACGGTCATCTACTGGGCGCTCAAAGAGGGAAAGGTGATGTATGAAGCCCCCACACATTGAAGAGGCGTTACGTACTCTCCGGTTGGCTGATCGTGATGTGATCGCCTTTGAGACATTGCGGGACTCTCCACGGGGCTCTCTCTTGCTTCTGCATGCTTCCATGCTCAACAGGCCGTGGAAAAACATATCAAGGCGGTTCTGTTCCAGAATCAAAGGGAGACAATAACAGAACTGGTGATGATGGTTAGACAATGGGCGGGCAGCTTGGTGGAATGATAAGTCTCAACTTTCTACGCCCAGCGTCAGCACCTCCCCTTTAGCAATCAGACCAGATCTCGCAACAACACCCAGCGCAAATCTCGCACATCCCCACACTGCACAACCTTTCCACACGCTTTGCCACCAAGCCCCCAAATCGCTACACTACCGGAAGAATCTCTGCCCCTCTCATCAGGACAACAGCATGCATCAGACAGCTCCACGCCACTTATTTCTGATTGTTGCGCTTCTCCTGACCTGGAGCATCGACGCTGTAGGCATTCCCGTCAGCAGCCCCAGAAAAAAAGCCATCTTCACGACCCTGGAGAAGCTATTTCCCTTTGCTGTCCACCCCAACAAAGATGCCGCATCCATCCAAACGTCGTCGGCATCGCTATCGGGGACCAAGCATGAAACCATTCTACTCAAGAAGGCACAGGTTCCACTGCGACTGCACTCCGGCGACCGCCTCACCTACACGCTCTCTCATAGCGACAAAAAGAGCGCGCCGCACAAGCCACTACCGGCAGGAACCCTCTTTCTTACCCTGAGCAGCGAGAGCCCCTCCAAGCCGCTTATGTATCTTCCTCTGAATCCCAATGCCAACGGACGAGGCTTTCTCAAGGTACCCGGCTTCTCCAACACCTCCATGCTGGCCCACATTGAAAACCCGGATGGGGTAAAGGATATCCAGATAGAGATCGTCAACCACCCCCTCAACCCGGATTGGGGCCGCGTCATGTTTCGGACGCTGCTCAAAAAACTCCCCGACACCTCTCCCACACGGGCCAGCTTTCGGCGTACATCCGGCAATCGGCTTCGGATGCGGGAAATCCCCAACGCGAAGGGAAAGATCATCACGCTGGTACGACGCCACGCCTATGTGCAGGTGCTGGAGAGTCGTGAAGAGTGGACGCGGATTCGCCTACCCAACGCCAAGAAGGGGTGGGTGAGCGGCAAGTTTATCGAAGAGATTCCTTAACAGGTCCTAAGGAATCTCATCCACCGCCTGAAATATCGCATCCCAAGCCCGCCCCAACTGCTCCTGGGTCACACAGTAGGGCGGCATCAAGTAGACCACATGCCCCAGAGGTCGAATCAAGAGCCCTTGCTCCAGAAAAAAGGCCTTCAGCTTCGGCCCCACCTGGGAGGTGTACCCGGCATCCTTCACCACCACATCCAGCGCTGCGATAGAGCCGCAGAGACGCCGATGGCGCACGTTGGGGTGCTCCGCCAGTTGGGC
Source organism: Magnetococcales bacterium (assembly GCA_015233785.1). Taxonomy (GTDB): domain Bacteria; phylum Pseudomonadota; class Magnetococcia; order Magnetococcales; family JADFWT01; genus JADFWT01. Next base: position 14,534 of record JADFWT010000055.1, on the reverse strand, counting down.
CAGTCGTTCACGGTGGGTCGCCTCAATAACGGCGATTTTCTCCAGAGTTCGCTCAGTTTCAAACAACGCCAGAGAGGCCAGCGCCGCCGCACACCCCAATGGGTTGGCGGTAAACGAATGGCCGTGGGCAAAGGCACGGTCAAAGGTGTCGTCCAAAAACGCTTCGTAGATCGGTTCACCGCACACCGTCACCGACATGGGCAAAAAGCCGCTGGTCAGCCCCTTGGAGAGGCAGATGATGTCCGGGGTTACCTGCGACCGCTGACTGGCAAACAACGCGCCGGTACGCCCAAAGCCGGTCATTACCTCATCGAAAATCAACAGTGCCCCGGCCTGCTTAAGACGCGCCGCCACCCCTCGAAGAAATGCCGGGCGACAGATGCGCATGCCGGAGGCCCCCTGGATCAGCGGCTCAATAAGAGCGGCAGCGCACTGCTGTCCGTGGGCCTCCAGGTAGCGATCCAGCTTCTCAAAGATCGCCCGCTCCTTCTGCTCGACCTGCTCATCGCCCTCCCAGGTTTCGGGAAACGGCAGCGTATCCACCTGAAACATCATCGATTCGAAGGCGTCGAAAAACCCCGAAGAGCGCCCTGCCGACATGGCCCCCACCGTATCGCCGTGATAGCCCCCCTCGAAGGTGAGAAAGCGCGTGCGCTGCTCCCCCCGGTTGAGGGCGTATTGACAAGCCATCTTCATGCCCACCTCTACGGCGGTGGAACCGTTATCGGAGAAGAAGACCCGGCTCAAACCGTCCGGCAGCACCTTCGCCAGACGGGTCGCAAGCTGCACGGCAGGCGGGTGGGTAAATCCGGCAAAAATCAACTGCTCCATCCGCTGAGCCTGATCGGCAATGGCCTTGGCTACCGCCGGGTGGGCATGACCATGACTGGTGACCCACCAGGAGGAGATCATATCCAGGTATTCACGACCATCAACACCGTGTAGAACCGCCCCCTTGGCGGAAGCAATTGGAATCGGCGGCGGCGCGGTCTGCTCCTGGGTATAGGGATGCCAGACATGGCGACGGTCCAGTTTGACGAGTTCGTCGTGCTCGTTACTCATCGAAGCACCTCCTTGAGCAGCTTTCCGGCCAGAGGCTTGACGCCATCCAGAGCTTCGGGGGTCAGGGGCGTCAACTGCGGAATTTCCGCCAGAATCGGCGTGCGACCATAACACTCAATAGCTTTGAAGTTGGACGCGTTAGGCGGGCCGCTCAGAATAACACCGACAATCTCCAACCCCCGACTCCGCATCGCCTCCAGGCTCAAGAGCGTGTGGTTGATGGTTCCCAGAGCCGTACGGGCCACCAGAATCACCGGCAAGGCCAGTTGCACCATCAGATCGATCATCAGGGCGTCGTCGTTCATGGGAACCATCAGACCGCCAGCCCCCTCCACCAACAGGGGGACTTTACTCTCAGGAAGCTTGAAGCGCTCCATATCGATGGTCACGCCCTCCAGAGCCGCCGATGCGTGAGGAGACATGGGGCGCTGCAAGGTGTAGGTGGAAGGGTGGAAGGCTTTGGCAGGGCGCTTACTTAAGCGACGAATCACCTGCTCGTCGGTCTCCCCCTCCAGCCCTGACTGGACGGGTTTCCAGTAGGCCATCTTGTAACGGCGCATCAGCCATGCTGCGGCCACTGTTTTGCCCACATCCGTGTCGGTACCTGCCACGAACACCCTTTTGCGAGGCGCTGACTCGCGCTCCGCTGGGGGTAAGGAATCTCCCCCAGACCCCTGCTCTTTTATTATAGACACGTTTCAATCTACCTCTTCGATTTTCTCCAGCTCGAATCCAGCCTCCCGGATCATCTTCAACGTCCGGTCGGAACTGTGACCGCCTGTATTCAGATACCCCTCACTGAACAGCGAATTGGCCGGGTAGAGCGCCAATGCCTCCAACGCCCCCAGATTCACTTCCCGCCCCCCGGCGGCGCGAATCTCCGCATCGGGACAGATCAGACGAAACAGCGCCAACACCCGCAAACAGTACTCCGGGGTCAACCGGTTCTGCTCTCCCAGCTTGGAGCCGGAAACATGAACATAGAAATTGACCGGAATGGAGCGGGCATTCAGACGCTTCAGCTCTCTGGCCACCTCCAGCACCTCTTCCGGCGGCTCACCCATGCCGATGATCAACCCGCTGCACACCTCCATACCTGCCCCTTTGGCAGCATTCAGGGTGGCGACGCGGTCGGCATAGCCATGGGTGGTACAGATGGAGCCGTAACGCCCCTCGGAGGTGTTGAGATTGTGGTTGTAGCGATCCAGCCCAGCCTCTTTCAGAACACCGGCCATCTCCGGGTCGATAAACCCCGCCGAGAGACACACCTCCAGAGGCCACTTCTCCTTGATGCGCTGTACCAGAGAGGCCATGTGGGCCACACGCTCCTGGCTCGGCCCACGCCCGGACATCACCACGCAGTAACGAAACGCCCCAGATTGATACGCCCTCTCGGCGCCCTCAAGAATCTCTTCATCCGGCTTGATGCGAAACTTAGGGATCTCGGCTTCGCTGCCCGCCGCCTGGGCGCAGTAGTTGCAGTCCTCGGCGCAGAGGCCGTTTTGAACGTTGTTGAGGATATGCACCCGCACCTTACGTCCAAAATAGTGGGCTCGAACCTGATAGGCGGCATCCAACAGCGGCAACAGCGACACATCCGGGTCGGTCAACAGCCCCAGTGCCGTCGCCTCACTCAGCGCCTCACCCGCCAGCGCCCCCTGCCAGAGACGCTGATAAAACCCACTGCCGACACCTTGTTCCATGACAACCTTCCACCCGTGAGCCAAAAAAAAACGCCCAACGGCGCTTTTTCAAAACAATCTACTCCATAGCGCGCAAAACCCACGTCCGCGCAAGGGCGATCAAAAGAGAGGGTCTCGCAAGGCCAAAAGCGCCCACGGACCCTCTCTCTCAACGGAATCTACTGCTTGGTGGCCTTCAGGCCATACTTCTGACGGAAGCGCTCCACCCGTCCGGCGGTATCCACCAGCTTATGCTTGCCGGTATAGAACGGATGACAGCCGGAGCAGACCTGCAACGAGGTGTCGGCACCAGTGGAGCGGGTCATGATCTCCGTTCCGCAACCGATGCATTTAAAAGCGTGCTCCGTATATTCGGGATGAATATCTGGTTTCATGATGGTTCGTCCTCAGGGGTCAGCGATGGCTTACGTATTCATGCTCTCGAAAAATTCTTGATTATTCTTGGTCGCCCGTATCTTGTCCAGCAAAAATCCCATGGAGTCTTGAGGCCCCATCGGAAGAAGGATACGCCGCAGCACCCAAAGCTTGCTCAATTCGTCACGCTCGGTGAGCAACTCCTCTTTGCGCGTGCCGGACTTGGCGATGTCGATGGCCGGGAAGACCCGCTTCTCCACCAGGCGACGATCCAGGGCCAACTCCATATTGCCGGTACCCTTGAACTCCTCAAAAATCACCTCGTCCATCCGGGAGCCGGTATCCACCAGCGCGGTGGCGATGATGGTCAGAGAGCCCCCCTCTTCGATGTTGCGGGCTGCGCCGAAAAACCGCTTCGGGCGTTGCAGGGCGTTGGCGTCGATACCGCCGGAGAGCACCTTGCCCGACGATGGAGCTACAGTGTTGTATGCGCGGGCCAGACGGGTGATGGAGTCCAGAAGAATCACCACGTCCCGCTGATGCTCCACCAGACGCTTGGCCTTCTCCAGCACCATTTCAGCCACCTGCACGTGGCGGGTAGCCGGTTCGTCAAAGGTGGAGGAGACCACCTCGCCCTTCACCGAGCGCTTCATGTCGGTCACCTCCTCAGGCCGCTCGTCGATAAGCAACACCAGGAGCAGCACCTCGGGATGGTTTTCGGCGATGGATTGGGCAATGCCCTGCATGAGCATGGTCTTACCGGTGCGGGGCTGGGCGACGATCAGGCCACGCTGCCCCTTGCCGATGGGACAGACCAGATCAATGACCCGATGGCCAATATCCTTGTCCGTGGCATCCAACCGCTCCATGTTGAGCCGTTCGGTGGGATAGAGGGGCGTCAGATTGTCAAACAGAATCTTATGACGCGCCTTGGCCGGCGGCTCGTAGTTGATCTTCTCCACCCGCAACAGGGCAAAGTAGCGCTCCCCCTCTTTGGGAGAACGAATCTGACCCTCTACGGTGTCACCGGTACGCAGCGCAAAGCGCCGAATCTGCGAAGGGGAGACGTAGATATCGTCCGGCCCTGGCAGATAGTTGGTGTCCGGCGCACGCAGAAAGCCAAAACCATCCTGAAGAACCTCCAGCACCCCCTCACCATAAATGGGGCCGTTCTTCTCGCTCTCCGAGCGAAGAATGGCGTAGATCAACTCCTGTCGCCGCATGCCATTGGCACCGTCCACTTTCCGCTCGGCGGCCATTTCGGACAGATCGGCTACGCTTTTCGATTTCAGCTCTTTCAGATTCATCGCATTCCAGTCGCACTTAAAACAGAGGGAAAGCCCACACACCTCCATTGAGGTAAACGGGCGCACATCTTCACCGACCACACCATCGGTCACCCTCTACATCACGCTCTCCAAACTGGAGAAATTCAACCCGAAAGACGCCCAAGCAACCCAAAAGGCCAACAAAAGGCGAACAGTAATTATAGGTTAAGATGCATCGTTAAGAGGGGGCCAATCGTAGAAATAGGGGTGGCGAGCCAACACGCTCGCAGGGGATCTATAAACTCTCGCAGGGATTAAAAAACAGCCTGGATATATTCCAACGCAAAGACAGAAAATCGGACGGATTTTATAAAAACCTAATAGGCCGCCCTTATGATGTCAACAGAAAATGATCGCCACCCCCATAAAGGGTGCCGACAAACCCTCGCCAGCGTCACGCTTCCTGCCAACGTCCAGGCCACGCTTTACCGCCGCCCGACTTGGCCAGCACCACCAAATGGGTCCAAAGCCGCTCCACCCGATGCAGTGTGGCGGCCCGCTCGCCGCTGTTGTCAATCACCCAGTCCGCCCGACGACACTTCTCCGCCTCCGACATCTGCCTGGCGACCACCGCGCGACGCACCTCGGGAGCCATTCCGCCCCGAGCATCCAAGCGCGCCTCCTGGACTGCTCCGCAAGAGGTCACCACCACACCGTCGCAACGCGTCTCCGCCCCGGTCTCGAACAGCAGCGGAATATCCAGCACCACCAGAGATCGGGAATCCTCCCGACACCAGCGAGCCAACGCCTCCATCTGCATCCGCCGGATACGTGGATGAATCAACGCCTCCAGATCCCGACGCTTGGCGTCATCGCCAAACACCACTTTGCCGAGCCGCTTGCGATCCAACGCCCCGTCCACATTCAGCACCGAAGCCCCAAATCTCCCCACCAGCGCCGCCAACCCTTCACTACCCGGCGCCACCACATCCCGAGCCAGCCGGTCGGAGTCCAGCAGATGCGCCCCCAACAGCTTAAAGTGCGCCGCCACGGTACTCTTGCCGCACCCCATGGAGCCGGTAAGTCCCAATAGATACATAATCCGCTCAACCACCCAACCAGGCTTTCAGATACCAGGCGTAGACCGGCGGCCCCCAAAAGAGATAGAGCCAAGCCGCCATTGCCAGGTAGGGGCCAAACGGAATCGGCAAGGTACGATCACGCCCGGCGATCACAATCCAGGTAATACCCACCACGCTACCGATCAGCGCCGAGACAAAAATAGTAAACGGCAACGCCTGCCAACCCAACCATGCGCCGATCATGGCAAACAGTTTGACATCGCCATAGCCCATACCCGGCTTTTTGGCAATCTTCTCGAACAGCCAGGCAAACAGCCACAAACCGCCACCCCCCACCACCAGCCCAATCAGGGAGGACTCTCCCGACGGTAGTGGCTCGCCAAGAGGCAGAAGCCAGGCCAGCGCCACCCCCACCACCATGCCGGGGTAGGTGATAACATCCGGCAGAATGTAGTGTTCAAAGTCGATCATGGTGAGGGTCAGCAGCGCCGCGCCGAAGATCGACAGCGCCGCAAACTCCCAGGTCAGACCAAAGCGAAACAGCGCCATCAGCGCCAGCCCCACCGAGAGCAACTCCACCAGCGGATAACGCCAGGAGATGGGCGCCTTACAGCTACGACAACGCCCCAACAACAGCAGCCAACCCAGAATGGGAATATTATCCCGCCACTTGATGGGGGCGTCGCACTTGGGGCAGTGGGAGGGCTCCAGTGCGATCCCTTCACCTCGGGGAATGCGATGGATACAGACGTTGAGGAAGCTCCCCACCACCGCCGCATAGATGCCGACAACCACACTCCAGCTCATTCACTCACCCCTCATCCCCACGCATAAGAAACACCCTCTGCGCCAAAAGGCTACCCCATCCGCACCCCAACGCGCCACAGACCGCCCCAACCCCGACCAGACGCTTTTTTATCATCGCGCCTTCAACACTCCGCAAGAATCGGCTACCCTCTCCACCCATCCAGGGATAACCCTATTGGCGGGACGCCCAACCAAAGCAGACCCGTACCATGCGCCAGCCTAAAATCAAGAAGAGCCCTCGCAGCGCCACCATCGCGGCCGCCTTTGACCGGGCCGACGCCTACCATCAGGCGGCGGAGACCCAGAAGGAGATCGCACGCCGTCTGGATCAACGCCTGGCCGGACTCCCTCTGACCGTCGATGCGCCAAACACCTTGGAGATCGGCTGCGGCACCGGTTTTCTAAGCCGCAAAATGGTAGAGCGTTACCCCGAGGGGGATCACCTGCTGACCGACATCGCCCCAGCCATGCTGAGCCGCTGCCGAAATAATCTGGACCACCTCCCCGGACGGATCCGCTACGCGGTCATGAACGGCGAACGCCCGGTACTCCCCCGCCGCTATCACCTCATCATCTCCAGCATGGCCTTTCAGTGGTTTGAGAATCTACCCGGCGCTCTGCAACGCCTTGCGGAACATCTGGAGCCGGGAGGCCGACTGCTCTTCTCCACTCTGGGAGATGGTGCCTTTGCCGAATGGCGCAGGTTCTGCACAGACCACAGTCTCCCCTTTGGCCGCCCGGACTACCCCACCCGAACCGAACTGAAGGCGCTCTGGCCTCAGGATGGCAAAGGGGTTACCGAAGAGGAACATCTACGCATCACGCAACCCTCGGCACTGGATTTTCTGCGCCATTTAAAGCAGATCGGAGCGCACCCCTCGGGACCGAATCACCAACCCGCCGAAAGCGGCAAGCTGCGCGCCGCCCTGCGCCACACACATCCCGAAGGATTTGAGGTGACCTACCATGTGCTCTACGGGATGTTTCAGAAATCCCCTGCCTGACCACCACCCGCTACAGAATATAGCGAGAGAGATCCTCATCCTCGGCCAGATCGCTAAGCTGTTTCTCCACATAGGCGGCATCCACACTCACCTTGTCGCCTCCTCGATCCGGGGCCACAAACGACAGCTCATCCAGTAGCTTCTCCATCACCGTATGCAACCTTCTGGCCCCAATATTCTCCGCCGTCTCATTGACCCGCGCTGCGATCTCGGCAATGGACCGCACTCCATCCTTGGTGTACGACAGCGTCACCCGCTCAGTATCCAGAAGGGCCGCGTATTGGCGCGTCAGAGCGTTCTCCGGCTCGGTAAGAATGCGCTCGAACTCCTCCACCCCCAGGCTGTCCAGCTCCACCCGAATGGGAAGTCGCCCCTGGAGCTCCGGCAGCAGATCCGACGGCTTGGCCATCTGAAACGCACCAGAAGCAATGAAGAGAATGTGATCGGTGCGAACCATGCCGTACTTGGTGGAGACCGTGGTGCCCTCAATCAACGGCAAAAGATCCCGCTGCACACCCTCCCGAGAGACATCGCCGCCTCTCGTTTCGCTGCCACGCGCACACACCTTGTCCAGCTCGTCCAAAAAGACGATGCCCGACTGCTCCACCCGCTCCACAGCGTTGGCCTTGGCCTGATCGTGATCCACCAGTTTCCCGGCCTCCTCATCCACCAGAGCCTTCAACGCCTCAGAGACCGGCATACGCCGCTTGGTGGTGCGCCCACCCCCCAACATACCGCCGATCATATCCTGAAGATTGATCCCCTCCATCCCCTGGGGGGTAAACACCTCCAGGGTAGGCGTGCTGCGGGACTCCGACAGCTCCACCTCCACCTCACGGCTATCCAGCTTCCCTTCCCGAAGCAGTTTGCGCAGCTTCTGTCGGGTACCGGATTCCTCCTGACGGGGGGGCGGCTCCGGGGGCGACTCCGCCCCTTTAAAGAGTGATGCAAAAGCATTCTCCGGCGCATCCTGATTGCCGCCGGGAGGAGGCAAAAGAATATCCAACAGACGATCTTCGGCCCGATCTTCGGCCCGCCGCATCACCTCCCGTTTGCTGGCATCCATGGACATCTTCACCGCCATATCGGCCAGATCGCGAATCACCGACTCCACATCCCGCCCCACATAGCCCACCTCGGTAAACTTGGTGGCCTCCACCTTGATGAACGGGGCTTGAGCCAACTTGGCCAGCCGCCGGGCAATCTCAGTCTTGCCGACCCCGGTAGGGCCGATCATCAGAATATTCTTCGGGTAGACCTCATCGCGCAGGGACGGCTCCAACTGACGACGGCGCCAACGGTTGCGCAGGGCGATAGCCACCGCACGCTTGGCCCGATCCTGGCCGATAATGTAGCGGTCCAACTCCGAAACAATCTCACGGGGCGTAAACTCCGACATGATCCACTCAACCTCTAGGATGACAGCTCTTCTATAATCAAATTGCTGTTGGTAAACACACATATATCCGCCGCAACCGCCATGGCCTTTTCGGTAATCTGGCGGGCGTCCATATCGGTATTGTGCAACAAGGCCCGAGCCGCTGACAGGGCATAAGGACCACCGGAGCCAATGGCGATCAACCCCTCCTCCGGCTCCAGCACATCGCCGGTACCGGAGATCAACAGGCTCTCATTTTTATCCGCCACCGCCATCATCGCCTCCAGACGGCGCAGCATGCGATCCATACGCCAATCCTTGGCCAACTCCACCGCCGCTCGGGTCAGATTGCCGCCGTGCTTGGAGAGCTTCCCCTCAAAGCGTTCCATAAGGGTAAAAGCGTCCGCCGTGGCACCGGCAAAGCCAATGATCACTTCACCATCGTTGAGGGTACGCACTTTGCGGGCGTTGGCTTTCATCACCGTATTGCCGAGAGAGACCTGACCGTCTCCCGCCATCACCACCCGTCCCTCACGCCTTACCGAGAGTATGGTTGTGCCTTTAAACATGGTTGACCTCGTTTTGCTGATACCGATGACCCTGGATGGGCTGTGGCACATGGTGACGGGCGGGGGTGTGGAATGCAAGTTCCCAAACGGCGCATTATGGCCTTTATATGGGATGTCAGACACTACGTAAGCGGAGTTGTGATGGCAGGCGTTACTTACTTTATTACGGGGAGTTTTTCGGCAGCTTTTTCCAACATGGCCATATAGTTCGCCTCCCCTTCAGATTCCAGAACAGCCCGTTGTCGAATGGTAAACTCCTCATACTCCTTATGGGCATGCTCATTCGCGGCCCTTCTGGTAACGGATCCAGCACTATCCGCAATATCGCATTCATTAAACTTTAGAAACTGATCCAGTTTTTCTTGCCAATCCTTGAGAAAAATCTGTTTCCGCCTCTTGGCTTGATCCTCGCCAAAATCCAACCACATGGAAACAATGCGGTTCAATCTATCGATCTCATCCTGTGCCAGATAGTTCTTTGCGACCGTCACATCAATTTTTCCTACACGCTCACCTTTCCAGGTGACAAGCCCCATGTTGGCTTTGGCATGATCAGCCCGCTGCATGATCAACTCGGCAGCCGTGCAGCCTGTCGCGGCAAAGTGAAGCTTGTTTTGTATTAATTTGAAATATTGGACCGACTCTCTTCTCGATGGCGAACAATCGGAGGCTAGAGTAAAGATTTCCTGCACACGAAGGTACATCCGCCTCTCACTGGCCCGAATCTCACGAATCCGCGCCAGAAGTTCATCAAAATAGTCAGGCACACCAGAACCATCCACCGGGGGATTCTTGAGCCGCTCATCGTCCATGGTGAAACCCTTGACCAGATACTCATGCAGACGCTCGGTGGCCCAGCGTCGAAATTGGACACCACGCGTTGAACGCACCCGATAACCGACCGCCAGGATCGCCGCCAGATTGTAGTGATCAATCTCACGCGTCACCTCACGTGAGCCCTCCTGACGAACGATCCGGAATTTCCGGATAGTTGTCTCTGACGCCAATTCCCCTTCCTGGTAGATATTTATCAGATGCTCATTGATCGTGCGCACATTTTTCTGAAACAGGTCGGCCATAAGCGCCTGGGACAGCCACAAGGTTTCCCCCTCAAAACGGCACTCCACACGGGCACTGCCATCTTCAGTTTCATAGACAAGGATCTCCCCGGCAGGGATTACACCTTCATTAATCGTCATAACACTCGTCACTTCAACTTACGCATCCCAGCTTTTTTTTGAGCGGCCTTATATTTACCATACTCTCCTTTGGCATATTCATCCGCATCTCTCTTACTGACGTCACCCCCACCCTCCAAAATGGGGCGATCATTCATTTCCAGAAATTTCCTGAGCTTATCCTCCCAATCTTCCAAACACACATATTGATGCCGTTCAGCCTGCCCCTCAGCATAATCGAGCCACATTGTTACAAGCTGGCCCAACGCACTAATTTCTTCTAGATTATAGTAGTTTTTTGCAATAGTAACGTCACCCTTTGCAACACGCGCGCCCTTTATACTGGTTAACCCCATGTCAGTTTTTCTGTGATCCGCACGCTCACATATTAATTCGGCACCTGTATATCCAGTTATCGCGCAATGAAAATTACTCTGCACAAACTTAAAAAAATGCTGACTCTCTGTACTTGTCTTTTTGTAATCTTCAGACAGTGCAAAAAGCTTCTTCACCTCTTCATACGTTCTCTTTTCGCTGGCGCGAATCGCTCGAATCCGCTTAAGCAATTCGTTAAAATAAGCCAAATCATCAGTTGAAGATACACGTTTGGTGGACATAGACTCTCCAGAAATAGGGATAGGGTGACACCACCTTCTCAAGGCTGGCATTCAACGAACACAAACAGGGTCCCCACCCCAAGGCAAAAACATAGCCCGCATCCTCAGAATCCAGACTGACACAGTTCAAGGCACACATCTATCCAGCAAGAACCCGTAACGCATGCTTCAGGACCACACGCTTGACAATAAAGCCCGCCATCTGAAACTCTTAAGCCCACCGATCAACCACCCCAAACGGGAGATGGCATGAGCCATCCAGACGACCCGAGCCTGCACAACGACACCCTGAGCCTGGGCCTGTTTCTCAGCCCTGAGCACGCCTGCGGCTATCTGTCTGAGCAGAAGAGCTCAACACTGTTTGTCGATCCCTACCACAAAATCAATCCCACCACCTATGAGGAGCTTCTGGAGCGGGGCTTTCGACGTAGCGGACACCACGTCTACCGGCCATTCTGCGTCGGCTGCGATGCCTGCCTCTCAGCCCGATTGCCGGTGAACCGCTTTCAGGAGACCCGCAGCCTTAAACGGGTGTGGCGACGCAACAGAGATCTGAAGGTGATCGAGCGGCTGCCGATCTTCCGCATGGATCACTTCAATCTCTACAAAAAATATATCGGCTCCCGCCACGCCGGCGGCCCAATGGACAACCCCGACTACAACGACTTTCTCGATTTTCTGGCCTGCGCCTGGAGCGAAACCCGCTTCTACGAATTTCGCCGGGAGGAGCGACTGGTGATGGTGGCGGTGGTGGACCATCAACCCAAATCCCTCTCGGCGGTCTACACCTTCTTCGACCCGGACGAGGCCAAGTGGAGCCCCGGCATCATGGGAATTCTCTGGCAGATCGGAGCTTGCCGATCGCTGGAGAAAGAGTGGCTCTACCTGGGCTACTGGATTCCTCACTGCCAAAAAATGGCCTACAAGGAACGGTTTCGCCCCCTGGAAGTGTACCGAAACAAATCATGGAACACCTTGGAACCAGGAGAGAATGCCATGGAGCGCTTCCCCCCCGAAGTGTTGATGCAGCGCCTGGATCCAAAAGCACCTTAGGACTTTATTTTAGGGCTATCGAAAATCATCGTTAACACCAGAGGCGATTTGCGCCGATACAATTGAGAGACGGTCTCAACCCTTAACGGAGCGGATGGGGATCATGATGGGGAGATGGTTTTATAGCACGCTGATGGCGACGGCCATGATGTTGGGCGGCGCCAACCTTCAGGCGTCGAAAAAGGCCGACATCAGCACCGGCATGTTGATGTATGAAGAGCAGATCAAGGGCGTTTGCGGACCGGAAGAGATCCGCCACACACCCGCCGTCGGCTATGGCCATGTGCAACTGGAGCGCACCGAAGAGGGCCATGTGACGCTCTACGATATGAGCACGCCCATTGAAGCCTACGGAACCTTCGACATTATCGACGCAGCACTACCGGACGGCTTCTTTGCTCTGATGTCGGTGGATGGCGGGGCCTTCTTCTACGTGGCCGAAGTGATCGGCTGGGGACTGGAACTGCCGCCGGGAGAGACACGCAAAAGCGCCGTCACCTTTCGGGACGGCGCCAAAATTATGGAGCTCTGCCACCAGTCGCAGTAAAACCGGCGGGGCTCCCATGATGCTCACAAGGTAAAACCATCTTCCGGAGTGTGCGGCGGCTGCGGCGGCCTGCACACCCCTTCCCGGTCACACCCTACTGGGGCGCAGCGTAAACCGACCCCACCTTGGGATTGGTGTAGACCGTGTCCACATTGCGCGCCTCTTCAGAGAGCGTCACCCGATAGGAGTGGGCATTAAAACGCGACTCCTCGGAAACCTTGGCACTGCTCTCGGCGGACTTGGCCTGAACAAAATTCAGATGCGACACACGCGACGCCTGAATATTCGAGTCCATCACCTTCCGTGAAGCCTGATCGGCTCTACGGTTGGTCAACTCATCCCCGCTTTTAGCGAGAATGGTCATGGCATTCATAACCGGACCACTCATGGGAAACTCCCCCTATCTGGAATCCACTTAATCCATAGACACCCTTATTTTCTATCACCGAATCGCTCTGGATGCAATTGGAGCCCGCACCCGCGCCCTGCGTCCACGCCCCTTCTTCGAAGCAATCGCTCCATTTGTTCGATCAAAACAGCCCGACTTCGCCAACCTTTTGACACCATTGTTCGATCAATACGTCAATAAAACCACGACATCTTGTACGATATACCGTTATTTCGAACCTAAAACATGGCGCAAGGATTGCAATATACTGGAATAGGGTATTATTGATTATTTTATTATGAAACATCAGAAGGAGTTTTGCGCATGACTCATCAACAGAAAGCACGTCCGTCGAAGATCTCCGGCAAAGGAAAGCAGACGTTGGTTATGGTCAATAAGCTTGAAATTCTGGAGTGGATCACCGGTGTTCAGATGCGTGAATCCGAAAGCCCCGTTATCACCAACGGCTATGCCGTGGTCACCGATCATAAATCATAGCTGAACCCTGTTCTCGCCCCCTGACTCCCTGGATTCGATAACAGCATAGACGGTGATGTCCTTTATTAATGGGCATCGCCGTTTTTTGTGTGCGCCCCCACCTCTCGAAGAAACGCCTCAATCCGCGACCAGTACCCCTCACCCCCTGAAATATCATTGTGGCCAACGCCGGGAAGCGTTGCCGCAAGAACCTCACCCCCCCACGCCGCCGCCAGACGCTGACCAAGATCCGCCGGAACCAAAGTATCCTCTACAGCCATAAGCGCCAACATGGGCACCTGAATAGTCGGCGCCAGCGAGAGCGCGTCAAACCGGTGCCTCAAAAGAAGAGAGACCGGAACAAAGGGGTAGAGCCTCTGAGCCACCGAAACCATGCTGTCGTAAGGCGTGACGAGAATCACCCCATCCAAAGGGCGATGGGCCGCCAGATGGACGGCCACCCCAGACCCCAGACTGCGCCCCATGGCCACAATCTTCGCCGAATCCATGCCCGACTGATCCACCAACCAGTCGTATAGAGACAGCGCATCAGAGAGAATCACCTGCTCGCCGGGTTCACCGCCACTGCGGCCATAGCCCCGATAGTTGACCGTCAGCACCGACACGCCGAGCCGCTGAAAACGCGCCATGTTGTGCAGAAAGCCAGACGCCTCCTCGGCATTGCCGCCAAAATAGATCAACACATGCTCCAGCGACTCCCGACGTGATTCCCCTCGCACCAACCAGCCCTGCAACGCAACACCATCCGCCGTAAGGATAGCCACCTCCGCTCCTGGAAACCGGCTGCGCAACAACGCCGCCTGATGAACATCCTCATCCCGCCGGTAGAATAAAAGCCGCTCCTGCTGAAAATAGAGCAGCGAGATAAACAGCAGCGCCACCCCCAGCACCACCTTCGCCACCATCCACACCACGGACACCACACCGGACATCATCAGATTGTTTTTTCACTCCAAGAAAACATCAATTACCCTTCGGGATTCCTTATCGTGCTAGAATAGAAGCAAAAAGTCCCCCGCATCTTCT
>JADFWT010000054.1 GCA_015233785.1 Magnetococcales bacterium | reverse complement strand
ACGGTGCGACACCGATTGCCAACCACCAATTTTTTACCAGACTTGGCCAGAAGATCATTACCAATATGACGGTCATGACCCAAGCTGGGAAGTTGTATGAGCTGGATATGCGTCTGCGTCCGTCCGGCAACTCCGGGCCGCTGGTCACCTCTCTGACCGCCTTTCAGGAGTACCAGCGGGAGAAAGCCTGGACCTGGGAGCATCAGGCGTTGACCCGTGCCCGAGTGGTGGTGGGGGATTCAGAGATTACCCGGGCGTTGAATGCGGAGGTTCGCGAGGCGTTGAGTCGTCCACGGGATCGGGATGCGCTGGCCCGTGAGGTGTTGGAGATGCGGACGCGTATGTTCAAGGAGAAAGCGCCCCCTCAGGGGACGTTCGACATCAAACAGAGTCGTGGCGGCATTATTGATGTGGAGTTTTTGGCCCAGTTTCTGATGCTGGCGAATGCACACCACCATCCCCAAATTTTGCACAGTGCCATTCCCAAAACATTGATGGCGCTCCGGCAGGCCGGGCTGTTGGACTCAGAATCGTATAAGACGCTTGATCAGGCTTATGCACTCTTGCGACTGGTGGAGAATCGTCTGCGACTAATGCATGACCGCTCGGAGAATCGTATTGGCCCGGACCCGGTTTTGCGACACCGTTTGGCTAAATTGTGTCATCTGCCGGAGGGGGAGCAGATTGTTGAAGTCTTGAGCCGACATGCCAAAGCCGTTTATGGTATCTATCGGCGTGAATTGGCTGTGGTGGACCACACCGATGCTTAGTATTTGATGGTCAGGTCCGTTATGGACTATGGCGAATGGATCAACCTCCCTGTTTAGGGCGCAAGGCGCGTGAGGGTTATCATGTGGGATCGTGACGGCAAAATTTGGATGGATGGACAGCTTGTTGAGTGGCGGGATGCCAAAGTCCATGTGTTGACTCATACCCTTCATTACGGGATGGGGGTGTTTGAAGGTATTCGCTGTTACGACGGTGCATTGGGTCCGGCGATTTTTAGACTCAATGAGCACACCGACCGGCTCTTTAACTCCGCCCATATTCTGCACATGGATATTCCCTTTAGCCGGGATGAGGTGAATGAGGCGTGCCGTCAGGTGGTGCGGGAGAATAATCTTCAATCCTGCTATATCCGCCCGTTGGTCTTTTACGGCGCGGAGAATCTAGGGATCAATCCTGCGGCCAACAAAGTGCATCTCTCCGTGGCCGCTTGGGAATGGGGTGCCTATCTGGGTGAGGACGGTATGGCCAACGGCATCCGTATCAAGACCTCCTCCTACACGCGCCATCATCCCAACATTGTCATGACCCGAGCCAAGGCGGTTGGGAACTATCCCAACTCCATTCTGGCCAAGAGCGAAGCGTTGGCATGCGGCTATGATGAAGCTCTTTTGTTGGATCCTGAGGGGTATGTCTCCGAGGGCTCAGGAGAGAATATCTTTCTGGTTTCCGGCGGTCGGTTGAAGACCCCGCCTCTTGATTCGGCGCTGGATGGCATCACGCGTAATACGGTGCGTGCCATCGCCCAGGATATGGGGTTGGAGATGGTGGAGCAGCGCTTTCCTCGGGATGAGGTGCTGATTGCCGATGAGGCGTTCTTTACCGGCACTGCGGCTGAAGTGACGCCAATTCGGGAGCTGGATGGACGCAATATTGGCGCTGGCAAGGCCGGTCCCATCACCAAGGAGATCCAGAGTCGCTTCTTCGATGTGGTTAACGGACGGGATGAAGCGCACCGTAACTGGTTGACGCTGGTGGGTTAAACGCTGCACATGTTTCACCGCACAAAAAAACGGCGTAGACCCCACAGTGGTCCACGCCGTTTTTTTGTGGATGTGTGCGTCCTGCGAATCAATCAGCGCCAAGCTTTTTACGGATACTTTCCGTCACCTGGGGATCCATGTGGTCTACCAGTACGCGGGTGTAGAACGAGAACTGCCTGAGATCCCTCAGGACGTCCAGCTCCTCACTGCGACGCAGGCCGATCTCCTGGTCAAAGGTGGATTGGATCACCTTGCGTATTTTCTTCAGATCCGACTTTTCCAATAGATCGCTGGGGGGCGGCGGCGGTGGCTGCAACTTCTTGAGAATGGCCATGGCCTCTTTTCGGTGGCTCTTCAACTCTTCGGAGAAGCGCTCCCGCAGCAACTGGGTAATGGTGGCCAGATCCGACGCGTCCAGTACTGTGGAGGCCGACTGTACGGGTTCAGGTGATGGCGGGGGTGATTGGAGTTTTTCATTCAGCGCGTGAAGTGCCGCCTGCTGATCCTGTTTGAGCGCTGTAATGGCCTGCTGGGCGGCAATACCCTGCTGTTTCATCTCCTGGGTAACCCCCTCCAGAATGGCCTGTTTGATCTGGTCCAAATCCTCTTTGTCCAGCGCGCACTCTGCGGGCGTCGGTTCTGGAGTTTGCGGAGCTGCAATGACCGTCTCTTCCAGCACCTCCCCCCCATCCATGAATCCCTCTTCGAAGCTCTTCTCCAGACGGAAGATGATTTCGGCATTCATGGAGCGATTGTTTCCCTTTGCCGCAGCCTCAATATCCCCTTTTAACTCGGCGGATAGCCTCAATTTGAATTGTGGATCAGTTCTGGCCATGATGTTATCAACCCCCGTGGTGTCTCGCTCTGTGGATAGATCAATGTGGTCCTAGGATCGTGGTGGTTCAGATGCGCGTTGGCCTCTCTCCTCGTTGATGTTAATATAGTGAACGTCCGTAAGGAACAAATGCAAGAGGATTGGTGGACCAAAGTGATGTTACTGGTCTCACCGTTCTCCAAAGGCCCTTTCTCCAGACCGTAAAGTTGAGTGTTGCCATGTCGAATCCGCAATTTATCTTCACCATGCAGAATGTCACCAAAGTGGTCCATCCCAAACGGGTTATCCTGGAGGATATCACCCTGGCCTTTTTACCTGGGGCCAAGATTGGCGTATTGGGTCTGAATGGATCGGGTAAGTCATCGCTGCTACGCATCATGGCGGGAATCGACAAAGAGTTTAACGGTGAGGCGAAACCGGCCTCTGGAATCAAAGTGGGGTATCTGGCGCAGGAGCCGGAGCTGAACCTTGAAAAGGATGTGCGGGGCAACGTCGAAGAGGGCGTGGCGGAAGTCAAAGAGGTGCTGGATCGTTATAACGAGGTCTCCATGCGCTTTGGCGAGGTAAGTGACGATGATGAGATGAATGCCCTCATCGAAGAGCAGGCCGAACTTCAGGAGCGCATTGATCAACTGGAGGGGTGGGATCTGGATCGCAAGTTGGAGATTGCGGCCGACGCTTTGCGACTGCCGCCGTGGGACTCTGCCGTGGAGCACCTCTCGGGAGGTGAAAAACGCCGTGTGGCGCTCTGTCGTCTGCTGCTTTCGGAGCCGGACATGCTGCTGCTGGATGAACCCACTAACCATCTGGATGCCGAATCGGTAGGGTGGCTGGAACGTTTTCTTCATGACTATCCCGGTACGGTGGTGGCGGTGACCCATGATCGCTATTTTCTGGATAATGTGGCGGGTTGGATTCTGGAGCTGGATCGGGGTCGCGGTATTCCCTGGAAAGGCAACTACACCTCCTGGCTGGACCAGAAGGAGAAGCGTCTTCTGCAAGAGAAGCGGGATGATCAGGCGGTGCGCAAACGCATTCAGACCGAATTAAAATGGGTCCGCTCCTCTCCCAAGGCCCGACAGGCCAAGAGCAAAGCCCGCTTGGCCTCATACGAGGAGTTGGTATCTCAGCATCGGGAGCAGCGTCAGGAGACCCACAGCCTATTTATTCCGCCGGGTCCGAGATTGGGCGAAGTGGTGGTGGAAGCCAAGTCGGTGGTGAAGGGGTTTGGCGAACGATTGCTTCTGGATGGTCTCTCTTTCCTCTTGCCCAGGGGGGGGATTCTGGGGGTGATCGGCGGCAACGGGGCTGGTAAATCCACCTTTTTGCGTATGCTGACCGGTGAAGAGAAGCCGGATGACGGAGAGCTTGGATTGGGCGAGACGGTTAAGCTCACCTATGTGGATCAGAGTCGCGGCTCGTTGGAGAGCGACAAGACGGTTTGGGAGGCGATCTCGGATGAGAATGAGATGGTCATGCTGGGGGATCGAGAGATCAGCTCACGCGCCTATGTCTCCTGGTTTAATTTTAAAGGGGGTGATCAGCAAAAGCGGGTGGGCCAGCTCTCTGGTGGTGAGCGCAATCGGGTTCATCTGGCCAAGCTGGTCAAGAGCGGCGGCAATTTAATTCTGCTGGACGAGCCTACCAATGATCTGGATGTGGAGACCCTGCGCGCTCTGGAAGATGCGCTGCTGGATTTCCCCGGTTCGGCTATCGTGGTCTCCCATGATCGCTGGTTTTTGGATCGCATCGCCACCCATATTCTCGCCTTCGAAGGTGAGTCTCAGGCGATCTTCATGGAGGGGAATTTTCAGGATTACGAAGAAGATCGCAAAAAGCGTCTCGGGAAAGATGCCGATCAACCCCACCGGGTGCGTTATAAAAAACTCGCTTGAGCATAAGGGCCTGGTCCGTTTACGGGTTCAGTTTCTGCCGTGCGATGGCCAAGCCCCCTTCCTGCCACGCCTTGGAAAACCATTTGCGGGCCTCTTGGGGGTTTTTCTGCACGCCGGTTCCGCTCTCAAAGAGCAGTCCATAGCTATATTGCGCCCGCGCCACTCCCTGTTGGGCTGCTTTGCCGATCCACTTGGCCCCCTTTTTCCGATCCATGGTCACGCCGTTTCCGTAGTAGTAGAGCCTGCCAAGTCCGAACTGTGCCTGAGCATGCCCCTGCTTGGCCGCAAGCTGATACCAATGAAACGCCTTGCTGCCGCTTTTGGTTACGCCATGCTGTCCGTGGGCATAGAAGGATCCCAGGGTGAAGCGGGCTTCTGCATACCCTCCTTGAGCGGCCTTGGCAAACCAATGGAGTGCTTGTTGGGGGTTGGCCCGAACCCCCTGCCCGTTCAACATCATGATGGCCAGATTATGCTGTGCAAGAGGGTGGTCTTGTCGTGCCGCCCGATCATAGGCGACCACTGCTTGAGCATAGTTATTTAGCCTGTAATAGGCCCGTCCCAATTGAAATGAAAAGCGGCTCTCATGCGAGGCGTGTTGAACGGCTTCTTGGCAGGCGATCACCGCTCTGGCTGGATATTTAAGCTGGTCAAAGCGCAGCCCTTTTCCATAGATGCCAGGAGCATCTGGAGAGGCGGCCAGTTGGTCGCAGAGCCGGTCTGGGGCGGGGATTGGAGAGTGCGCATTGTTCGGTTGGATAAGGGATGTTGTCGTCGAGGTGGGCGTAGGTACCGTTCGTTTTAGGGAGGTATGGACCGATTTAATCCCGCCGCCATGCCGGGGAGATGCGCCCTGACTGGCAGTCAGTTGTTCGCCCGATGTCATGGCCCGGTTGGCAGGCGTCGGTTCCAGTTGCGCGGAAGTTGGGTCAAGTTCCAACGGTGGAGCTATCCCACTGGAGGAGCTATCATCCTGGCTGAATGGGCCAACCATCACCACACCCCATATCAGCAATAGGACGCTGGGAAGAATCCACAATCCATGCCGTTGGATTTTGCTCATAATCCATTTCCAATCAAAGCGTGCGTGCGTAATACAAGACACCCCAGCTCTTCCGGCTTTCACGGTGTAGCGCGTATCTGTTCCATGACATCTCTATCGACCTTTTTGAACAATACCTTTAAAGAATTACATTTTGCGACAATTGAATACAATCTATTACACGATGAATCGTTGAAGTTGATGTAACTTATTTATCAGTATCATGCTTGAGTGTGATCTGTTGAAGGTCATAGAAGCGGGGGGGCCGCTATTGATCGTCACTATTTTCGATAGGAGCGGATGGTAGGCTTCAAAAGGATAATCGGTCATGAATAGACTACTAATTGGGCCGCTGGCTGCATTATGGCATTCAACTGTCTTGCGGTCGGCTTTGCTGGCCGCCATAGCGCTGGCCATTCTGTTTCCTGCTTTCAATCACTTTTCTGTGCTGCCGCGTTATCAGGATTTGATGATTCACTTTCTGGAAGATGAGGCGGTCAGAACAGCCACGCACATTGGATCCTATGATTTTCCCATTCAGGATCGTATCAATAAGGCTTCCATCACCCGAGAATTTGTTGAAGAGATCGCCCTGTTGGCGCCTGATCTGAAGCTGGTTAAGGTCAAGGTGTTTTCCAATGATGGGGAGGTGGTTTTTTCAACCGATGCTTCCGATGTGGGAACCATCAATTCACATAGCTATTTTCATGAGCAGGTCGCCAAGGGTCAACGCTTCACCAAACTGGTGGTGAAAGAGGGGAGATCCATGGAGGGGAGCAAGATTTTAAAAGATGTGGTGGAAATCTACGCCCCCGTCATGCGTGAAGGGCGCTTTGTCGGTGCCTTTGAGCTCTACTACGATGTGACCCGTAAGCTGGCCATGTTGAGAGAAACCCAAAGGGTCTCGTTGATCCATACGGTGCTTTTGACGGCGTTTATGCTGGCTATTGTCCTGTTGATTCTGACCCGAGCTGGTGGTGAGATTGCCAAGCGAACCTTGGCACAATTTCATCAGGAGCAGAGTGAGAACCGCTTTCGTACCATTGCCAATTCCGTGCAGGATGCACTGGTCGAGGTGGACTCACGTGGAGAGATTCTTCTTTGGAACCGATCTGCTCAGAGAATGTTCGGTTTTTCAGCGGACGAGGTGGTCGGTGAGTCCATTGAGAAACGGATCATGCCGGAGCGGTTTCGCCTATCTGCCCGCCAAGCTTTGGAGAGATTCCACGAGAGTGGTGGCGGCGCACATATTGGGTGCACTGTTGAGCTGGTAGGCATGAAGAAGGATGGCAGCGAGTTTCCATTGGAGCTTTCCACCTCGGCGGTGGAGATGGATGGTGAGTGGCATGCACTGGGCACCGTTCGCGATATCACCCTGCGCAAAGAGGCGGAGCAGAAGCTGAAGCTGGGAACCAACGTGATTGATCAGGTGTTGGAAGGTGTGATCATCACCGACTGTAAAGGTTTGATTGAGAAAGTTAATCCTGCCTTCACGGACTTGACGGGTTTTCAGCGTGAAGAGGCTATTGGCGTCAAGCCGAATCTTCTCCGCTCCGGGCGGCATGATCGCACTTTTTATGCCGAAATGTGGAAGTCACTTCTGGGCAATGGCTATTGGCAGGGCGAAGTGTGGAATCGCCAGAAGAATGGCTCGCTCTATCTGGAGTGGCTCAGTATCAGTGCCATCAAGGCGGACAATGGTGAGATCACCAACTTTGTCGGAGTCATCTCCGACATCACCCAGCGCAAACGCAATGAAGAGCGTCTGGAGCAGTTGGCCTTCTATGATGCCCTTACCGGCATTCCCAATCGGATGCTGTTTCATGAGCGGTTGAAGCACGATCTCAATCAAGTCAAACGAAACAAGCAGCAGTTGGCGGTCTTCTTTTTGGATCTGGACTATTTCAAAAAGGTCAACGACACCTATGGCCATGAAGTGGGCGATAAGTTGCTTCAGGAGACGGCCAGACGTCTGCAAAACCTTTTGCGCAAGGAAGATACCGTCGCCCGTCTTGGCGGTGATGAGTTTGCCATCATCCTGAAGAGAGTGACGCAGGCGCGTGAAGATTCTGAGTTGGTGGCCTCTAAGGTGATTCAGGCACTGGTGGCCCCTTTTGAAATCGATGGCAACAGCTGCCAAGTAGGCACGAGCATTGGCATCGGTATCTTCCCGAATGATGGCAACGAAGAGTCGGTTTTGATTAAACGGGCCGATGAGGCGATGTATCGGGCCAAAGAGGGTGGTAGGAATCAGTTCTTCTTCTATTCGTGATCAACTCGTAAGAGTACGCTTCGTAGGTGAAGCGTACTCCCCTTCCTTATTTCAGTTGAGAACTGCTCCCAAGCCCTTTACTCTTTATGGGGCCATAACGCCATGCTGTTACCGTGGCGGACCACAACTCAATGAGGAAGACCGGACGACCCGCGATCATGAATGAAGAATCGACAACCATCGTGAAAAAACAACTTGCCGCACATGGTTTGGTGAATGTTGGCAAGATTCATTACAACCTCTCTTCCGCTGCCCTCTACGATGAAGTGGTGCGTCGTGGCGAAGGGCGGATTGTCCATGGCGGTCCCATTCTGGTGGATACCGCACCCTATACCGGACGCTCCCCCAATGATCGATTTATCGTCAAGGATAGCAAAACAGCGGATAACGTCGCTTGGGGTGAGATCAACCGTCCTTTCGAAACGGAGCAGTTCGAGCGGATCCGTACCCGTTTCATGGCCTATTTTCAATGCCGTGAGGTCTATGTGCAGGATCTGTTGGTGGGGGCGGATCCCAGCCATCAGCGCCGCATTCGCATGGTCACCGAAAATGCTTGGCATGCGCTGTTTGGTCGCAATATGTTTATCTCCCCGGATATTGTTACCGACTATCCCCAGCCTCCCGATTGCACCATCTTCAACGCCAGCGGTTTTCGTGCCGATCCAAAAATTGACGGTACCAACTCGGAAGCCTGCGTCCTGCTCAATCTGAAGAAGGGCGAAGTGCTTATCGCCAGCACCGCCTATGGTGGTGAGAATAAAAAAGCCATCTTCTCTGCCATGAACTACTACATGCCCATGGAAGATGTAATGCCGATGCACTGTAGCGCCAATGTCGGCGAAAAGGGCGATGTGGCGGTTTTCTTCGGCCTCTCCGGTACTGGCAAGACCACCCTCTCTACCGACCCTTCCCGGCGCATGATTGGCGATGATGAGCACGGCTGGTCGGATCAGGGGGTGTTTAACTTTGAGGGTGGCTGTTACGCCAAGGTGATTCGTCTGTCGCCCAAAGCGGAGCCGGAGATCTGGAACTGCACCCGCAAGTTCGGAACGGTGATCGAAAATGTGGTGGCTGATCCGGTCACGCGTCACATTGATCTGGACGACGACTCCATTACTGAGAATACCCGTGCCGCATACTCTCTGGAGGCTCTCCAGAATATCCAACCCGGCAGTATGGCGGGCCATCCCAATCATGTGATCATGTTGACCGCCGATGCCTTTGGGGTGATGCCGCCAGTGGCAAGGCTGACCACCGAGCAGGCCATGTACCATTTCCTTTCCGGCTATACCGCCAAGTTGGCCGGTACCGAGCGCGGCATTAAGGATCCGGTTGCCTCTTTCTCTTCCTGCTTTGGCGAGCCCTTCATGGTGCAGGATCCGGTGATGTATGCCGAGATGCTGGGTAAGCGTCTTTTACAGCACAATGCCAAGTGCTGGTTGGTTAATACCGGATGGACGGCGGGCCCCTACGGAACCGGCTATCGGATGCCGATTCAGGAGACCCGAACCATTATTAACGCCATACTCTCCGATGCGTTGAACGATATTGAGACGCGTACCAGTCACTTCTTCCGCTTCAAAGTGCCGGTGGCGATTGAAGGAATCCCGGATAATCGGCTCAATCCTCGCTCTACATGGGAGAGTCCCGACGCTTACGACCAAAAGGCCGGTGTTCTGGCCCAGCGCTTTCGGGAGAACTTCAAGAAGTATGCGGATCGGGTGACCGAGGCGGTGCGCGACTTTGGTGGGCCGCGCCATACCTAAAAGGGGCGCGCCTCTCCTAGCTGTTTTAAGAAGATCCGGCCAGCTCGGTTGCTGTGCCGGATCTTTGTGTATTGGGGGCCTGTTCCTGTAAATGACCGCTGCGCAAGTGGAGGTCTCGTTGGGGGAATGGGATCTCAATGCCCTGCTCAATAAACTGGGTATTGATGGTGGTATTGAGTTGGTGGCGCACCTCCATGCGAATCATGGGATGGGGCAGATAGACTCGCAACTCAAAATCCAGTGAGCTATCACCGTGGGCCATGAAAAACACCTCCGGTTCAGGAGCGTGCAGAACATCAGAGTGGCTCTCTGCTATGTTTTTTAGAATATCCCTCACTTTATGGACATCGCTGCCATAGGCCACCCCAACCTCAATGACGATGCGGATCACCGAGCTGGATAGGGTCCAGTTGGTCACCTCTTTGGTGATCAGATCCCGGTTGGGTACCAGAAGCTCCTGCATATCCAGATTTAGAACGGTGGTGGCTCGGGTGTTGATCCGCGTCACTCTGCCCAGAAGCTCTCCCACCGTAATCAGATCACCCACTCGAATCGGTCGCTCAATGAGCAGAATAATGCCGCTGATAAAGTTGGCGACGATCTCCTGAAGACCGAAGCCGATCCCGACGCTGATAGCTGCCGCCAACCAGCCGATCTTGGAGAGATCCAGCTCCAGAAACGACAGTGCCATCAACGCGCCGATGATTAAGATGGTGTAACGGGTCATGGCCAGCACGGCATAGCGAAGGCCGGCATCCCAATCCAGACTGGGAAAAATCAGCAGCTCAAAGATGCGAGGAAGAAGCCGCATCAACCAGATCATCGTCGAGAGCGCTAGAAGAAACCACATCAATCCAGCTATGGTCACCTCATTGAGTTGACCGCCGGGACCGGTGGTGGTGTAGAGGATGTACTGATCCAATACCTCCAGCGCCTGCTCGTTAAGCCCCCAAAAAGAGGAGAGCAGCAACAGCCCGGTAATCATGAAGAGCATGCGCAGCGAGCCCTGAAGCTGGGCCATCACCTGACGACGTGCCTCTTTTCCATAGCGATGATCGGTGCGGGACATGGGCAGCCGATGATGGCGCTTGATATAGCCCATCAATTTGGCATCAATCAGATAGTAGATTCCGGTGAGCGCAAACAGCGCCCCAAGGGTCCAGAGGCCGTTGATAGCCATCCGTGAAGCCCCAAATCGGTAACCGAGAATGTCCAATCCCACCGCTACGATAATAAACAGAAAGATAAAGCGGCTAATCAGGCTCCATTGTCCGCCCATTATCTTCTTCTGTTGTTTAATCAATGGTGATTGACGACGGATCAGTAGAAAGATAGCCAGGGCAGCCCCCAGCTCAAACAGGGTATAGCCGATCCTCGGCAGCGCCAAAAAGTGGAACGGATCCCCTTTGAGAATCAGATAGGGCAGCAGACAGATGAGGTAGAAGAGTAAAATGATACGAATTGAGCGGTAGAGCACATGGGAGATCTCCACCTGCATCGGAAATAGTTGCCGTCCAATGCCCACCCGACTGAGAAACATGCGGCTTAAAAACCAGAGAAACCAAAGGATGGCGGCATGATGCAAAATCATTTGCAGCATGGGATCCAAACCGGCCGGCAGTCCCAACCCGCCCGCTACAAAAGAGGCGATAATCAGATAGGCCGGAAAGAGACTGGTAGAGAGAATGCCCGCCAGGGCCGGTAGAGCCGTTGTGCCGGTTGTTGGTTTACTGTTTTGTTCTGTTCGTCGTTGATTCTCCTCGTGAACAAACTGACGTAGCCGCCTGCGTATCTGAAACAGCATGTTGGGTAGCAGCGCTAACAAAAAGAGTGCTTTCAAAGCGGAAGATGGACTTCTGAATCTCTCCAGAAGGTTCTCCAGCGTCTCTTCTGATAGAACCATCCGCGACCAGTTGCGCAGAGAGTATGGCCGGGACCAGGAGAAGCTTTCGTCAACCAACTCGCGGATGGTGGCAAACCCCAACGGTTGGCCATCTTGAATCCAGAACACCTTGGAGAGCACCAACGTCTCAAGATCATCCAGAATCACCAGGCGCTCGATGGGAAACAGCTCCAACCGTCTCCCTTCGGTGGCTACATCTACCAGTAGCTGCTTCTCCTCCAGCAACAGTCTACGGTGGGTTTGCAGATGGGATCGGGCCTGTTTCTCAAAGGCGCGACGTTTTCTCTCTGAGGTCAGAGAATTGGCGGCCTCCTCAAAACGACCACGCCATGTATCCATCAAGGCAAAAAGTTGTTGATCGATCTGAAAGCGGCGCTCCTGGATCCCATCCAACCGGCTTTTAAGCAGGGGGCCAATGCCGTGCAGCAGGGTGCGCCGTCGCTCGGTGACCTTAATAAACATCTCTTTAAGCAGCGCAGCGGCATGATCACGGGCTCCGTGACGCTTGATAAGAAGTTCCAGGTGCTCCAGCTCCTCTCGCTCCAGGTGCAGAGAGCGTTTTTGGCCGTTGATGGCGCTGATGATGTCGGTTTTTAGATAGGTGAGATCGGCAAGATTTTTCTTAATACGGGCGCTTTCGGCCTCTTGTTGGGCCAAAAAGCGCGTCTCCGGTTTGCGGGCCGCTTCCGCCTGCCGCTCTTTATGTGACAGCTCCGTCATTTGGGCCAGCAGGGCATCTTTTTGGGCGCGGTTCAGCGCCTCCTGATAGACCTGGAACAGGCGCTGGCTATGCGCTCTCTGCAATCGGGCCAGCAGGAGCTGTTTATCCCGGTAAGAGACCGACTCCCGCTCAAAATTTTCCTCTTCCACCCAGCGCTGAATGTTGACCTCGGCGGCCCGACTGACCAGACGGGCATTCTGCGCACGCATGGTTAAGAGTTGCCGATCCTCACCGCTGGCTTGATTGATCCGTTCCTTTAGTTTCTGGACGTTATCAATCTGCTCTTTGCCACGTTTTTTCGCCTGTAGGATCAAGTCCTGAATCTGTCGCATGAGTTTCTGGCGCTGGTTGATCTCGGCGCGCAGGGTCTCAAAAGAGCGGGTGTGGCCTTCCAGCGTGGTCTTAACCGTTACAAAAGCTTCAGTGGTGGGGTTGGTAGGGGGCTCCGGTGGTGGGTGGTTCTCCTGCTCATGAAGGCGGCGTGCCAGGGCTTCCTCATCTTTCTTCCATACCGCCTGGGTGGCCCGTAGAGTTTTAATATGCTCCAGTGCAGCCAGAATCTCCGACAGCGTATCAAGGCGGGCCTGTAACAGGGGGCGCTGTTTGCTCTCTTTGTTGTTGCCATCCAACTGCTTGCGGACATAGCCCATTACCGAGCGGAGTGTGTCGGGGTTCAGACTTGCCTCTTCCAGCAGATCAGGCAGAGGATCCTCCGCGGTGGGCAGCGCGGTTTCGCCCTCCTCGGCCATGGCGGTATGGAGACCGGTCCCGCCGAGCAGAAAGAGTGCCAGTGCAAACAGCACCGCCATCAAACCATAAAGCTTTCTACTCATGCCCGGCCTATAGGCCCCCGCACCCAACCCGGTTCCTGGGAAGCGAGGCGCATCAACATATTGTTCCAGAATTTGACCCGAGCACGGATCTCTTTAAGGTTGCGACGGGTTAAACGGCGTCCGGTAATCATATAGACATCTCCCTCCTGTACCTTGTTTTCGGCCTGCATCCAGCCGAAGAGTTGGTCACTGGCTTCATGCAGGCTCACCGCCATGGGGTTCTGAATCTCACGAATTTGCAGTCGGGTGCCCTGGGGCGTCATTCGTTCTGTCGCCGTTTGGTCTTTCACAGGTTGTTCTTCCCCTCGGTATGGGCGAGATCGCAACTTCATTCCTTTCAACTCCTCATAGAATAGATGAAATTGCTCATGGCGGGTATCTTTCTCTTCATATGTTGAGCATGTGTACGGTGGCTGGTTCAAAAGGAGGAGAACCTCATCTCGGCGGGGCTTGCAATGGAAGCCATAACCATGATTAATGGGAAGCTGGACGGATGAGCTGAAGATGTCCTCATCTCTCCATTAATATAAAAACGCCACTTTCATAAAACGGTAGACGCAACATGATGGAATCGACACCAACCCCCGCAGAAGTCGTTGAACAGAACAGCGCGGAAGATCAATTCACCTCCGGGGCGTCCCCGCAGCAGACAGAGTCGGTCTCGACTCCTGTAGCCGCACCTGAGACACCCGCATCGCCTGCCGCTGTGCGTCAACCTGTGGCCGCTCCCGTTCGGGAAGAGCGCTCTGATCAACCCCGTTGGGATCAGGTTCCCCCCATGAGCCTTCAGGAGGCCGCCTGGATATGCGGTGTCTCTCAAGATGCCTTTGAGCGCATTATTCGCGCCAGCGGTATGGATGTGGTGAAGGGGCCGTTGGGTCGGCGAACCATCTCGCTACAGAATATGTTACGGGTGGGGTACTCATTACTGGGGCAGAGGGAGTCGCAACTGGCCATGTTGCGCATTCAGCTAGACAAGGCACTGACCAGGGAGAAAGATCTGGCCACGGTGCTGCAATCCGGCGTGGCGCTTGATGATCCGCTCAATATCACCACGGCCACGCCCAAACCTGAGCCAAAGGTGGAGGTCAAAGCCCTCAAGACGGTTTCCAAGAGCGTCGCAACCCCATCAGGCGCAAGGTCAAAAGCGCCGCGCAAGCTCTCCAAGGCAGAGGTTAAAGCGGCCAAGGCCGCCGCTAAAGCCGCTGCAAAACAGGCCAAAGCGGCTGCGAAGAGAGCCAAGAAAAAGCGTCGTAGGTGATGTCCGGTAAAGGCGTGTTGACATGGCGCGTTGTCAGGGGCCGAAAGAGGCCAATATAAACAGGCCTTATGTTGCGCGCTGTTTGAGATCACGCGTCATGCGTCGCACCGCTTCCTGAATACGATCCAGTGATCCGGCATAGGAGAAGCGCATATGTACACCAGGGCGGTTGTGGCCGAAGTCGAGTCCTGGGGTGATGGCTACGTGAATCTCCTCCAGCCAAGTCCGGCAAAGGGTGGCGCTGTCGTTGAGTCCCAGACGCCGTAGAACTGGACTGGCATCGGCGTAGATGTAAAAAGCTCCGCTGGGATCCACCGGGATGGAGAAGCCCATATCTCGCAACGCGCCCATCAAAAAGCGCCGGTTCTGGTCGAACCCCTGCACCCGCTGTTGAAAAAAATCTTCGCAATCAAAGGCAGCCAAAGCGGCATATTGCGATATGGTGGTGGCTGAGATAAAGAGATTTTGCGCCAGCGCTTCCACCTTGGGGAGTAGGTCCGGCGGTACAATCATCCATCCCAGCCGCCAGCCGGTCATGGCAAAATATTTGGAGAAGCCGTTAATCACCACCGCCTTATTGGACCACTCAAGGGCGGTTCGCGGCGGCTCCTCGTAGGTGATCCAGTGGTAGATTTCATCGGAGATCACCACACCGCCGTGGGACTCCACCAGCTCAATGTTCGCCGCAAAATCATCGGGGCGGATCAAGGTGCCCGTGGGATTGGAAGGGCTGGTGATCAGGACGCCCCGCACCCCTTGGGTCATAGGCTTTTTGAGAACTTCCGGGTGGAGCTGGTAGCGACTCTCCGGCCCGACGTTGATGGCCAGCGGATCGCCACCGAGAAAGTGGATCATGTTGGGATAACAGGGATATCCCGGATCGGCCAACGCCACTTTGTCGCCGGGGTTCAGCAGGCTGCCCAAGGCCAGAATAAATCCTCCTGATGTGCCCGGCGTCACCACCACATGGGCTGGGTTTACCGTTACGTTGTAACGCCTCTTATACCACTGTGCAATCGCCTCTCGAAGCTGGGGGATGCCCAGAGCCGGGGTGTAGCGGGTCAAATCCTGATTCAGGGCATCCTTGGCTGCTTTCAGAATCGGCTCAGGGGTTGGAAAATCCGGTTCGCCCACCTCCAGGTGGATCAGATCCCCTCCTTCGGCCTCCAGCTCTTTGGCCCGCTTCAGTACTTCCATAACATGAAACGGTTGAATATCTTTCAGTTTATTGGCCCACATGGCCTCTCTCCTAGGATGGCGCATCAATACGTTAGCAGATGATGAAAACCACGCTCTAGGCCAGCTCCGGCATCAGGCTTTTTTTCTGTAGGGCCAGGATGCGATCCCGGAAGATGGCTGCACTCTCGAACTGCATCGCCTGAGCCGCATCCTGCATCTTTTTCTCCAGGCGTTGAATCTCTTTCTCCACATCCCTCTGTTTCATGGGAGCGCCCACCTTGTTGGGTTTGCGTCCTTTGCGGCTGGCGCTGTCATCGCCGATGCCCTGGCCGCCGGTAAGCGCACGCACCACATCGGTTACTTCACGCCGTACCGACCGCGGGGTGATGTTGTGTTTCTCATTATAGGCTATCTGAATCTTACGTCGCCGGTCGGTCTCATCCAGAGCACGTTGCATGGAGCCTGTCATCCGGTCGGCATAGAGAATCACCTTGCCATCGGCATTCCGGGCGGCCCGCCCAATGGTCTGAATCATAGAGGTCTCAGAGCGTAAAAAGCCCTCCTTGTCGGCATCTAGAATTGCCACCAACCCCACCTCGGGAATATCCAATCCCTCCCGAAGCAGGTTGATGCCCACCAGCACGTCGAACTCGCCCAATCGAAGTCCCCGGACGATCTCGATACGCTCCAGGGTCTCCACATCAGAGTGCATATAGCGAACCGCCACCCCCATATCGGTGAGGTAGTCGGTAAGATCCTCGGCCATGCGCTTGGTGAGTGTGGTTACCAGAATGCGGTCCCCCTCTCCCTTGACCCGTCGAATCTCCTCCAGCAGGTCATCTACCTGTTGGGCCACCGGACGAATTTCACAGATTGGTTCAATGAGTCCGGTAGGCCGAATAATCTGTTCCACCAGCCGTCCATGGCTCTTGTCCATCTCAAATTGGGCAGGGGTGGCAGAGACAAAGACAGTTTGAGGGCGCATCTCTTCCCACTCCTCAAACATCAGAGGC
>JADFWT010000053.1 GCA_015233785.1 Magnetococcales bacterium | reverse complement strand
CCCACGTTCCGGTCATCATGTGGGTAAACTTGGCCACCACGGCCAGATAGGCGATCACACCCCATGTGCCCAGCGCTTCCGCCACCAGACCATGCATCATGATCGCCATGCCCCCCAACATGACGGTGAGATAGATCACCGTCATGCCGCCATAGATAAAGTAGACCCGCGCCTCGCGACGGGTGGGGCGCAGCGGAGCTTCCTCATCCATGCGGAAAACCTTCACCTTCAGCAGATAGGAAAACCAGCTGATGGCGTTCTCACGCAGGTTCGGCACCTGTACCAAATCGCTGAGAATGTAATACCCGTCGAACTTCATCAACGGGTTGAGATTCATAAAGAGCGATGCCGCCGTGGCGATCAACATCAAGATGAAGCAGATCATGCCCAGCGGATGGGTGGCATCCACAATCAGCCATATGAAGGCTGCAATGGCCCCCAGAAACATCTCGACCCAGACGCCGGCCAGGGCCACGTAAATCTTGTGCCGGGTGCTCTCGAACATCCAGGCATCGTTGACGTTGCAGTACATGCAGGGCTGAAAAGCCAACAACAGAAAGCCAATCTCATGCACTTCGCCGCCAAAGTGCTTGCAGGTGAGACCATGGGCCACCTCATGAAAGGCAATGGCGCACATGGCCACCGTCCAGATACCAAACAGCCCCCATACGCCATCCGTAGCCAGATGCATCACCCGCTCAAGATCCACCATGAAGCGGTCAATATTGAGCCCCACCATAAAAAAGGCGATAAAGATGATCAGAAAACTGACCTTGACGCCCGCAGGGCTCCAGACAAAACGCATCCTGTTGATGATGCGATCAAACATCTCGTCGGGATCCACCAATGACATGCGCATCATAAGAAGCGAACCCTGGGCCTGAAGCCGAGCCCCCTCCCGCAAATCGCGCAACTTCTCTACCAGTGCGGTGTTCTGCTCCTCCTTGGTGAGCGTCAACAGCTTGAACTCACGCGCTGAATCGATCAGATCCTTGAGGGCATCTTCATCATAGGCGTAAACATCGCTGGCCTCGTCAAATGCTTCCACCAGCTCAGGCACATCCATCTTGCCGTCAAACAGCGACAGCATCAGATACTGAGCCTCATCAAACTGGTAGTAGGAGCCCTTGTCCGGCTCCTTGAGAATAAACACCTTCTCACCGCCCTGAGTGATCTGGCGCATTTTCACCTCTGCGCGGATCGGCGGTGGAATATTACTGGTGCTGGTATCTTTGGCGGCCATGGCTCACGATCCCCGGCGCGGAGATCAGCCTCCAAACCAGAAAGCGAAAATATTCACAAAACGTCGCCATTTCCGCGTGACATATGAGGTCTGGGGCGTCGAGATCATCGCCTGTCCGGTCATGCCGGGCAGCAGTGCCACATCGCTCTCGGTAATGGTCACCTCGGCGACAAACCCTTCAGGAGCTGATGTATCGGTTACACCCTCCTCCAAGGCTTCCGCAGGAATCGAATAGGCGCGCCCCACATGACGTACCGTTCCCCGAAACCCTTTGCCGGGCCGGGAGCGCAAGACACCACGCACCTCCTGGCCATTTTTTACATCCAGAAGATCCTCTTCCGGCAGCTCCACCACAATGCTGAACTTGGTGGGATCGGCAATACGCAGTACTTCGGAACCGATACCAAAATCACGCCCCAGCAACTCCTCAGTGCGGGCCGTAAGCATGATGCCATCCATCTCGGCACGCACCTCCACCTTGGCCAGATCATCCCGCGCTTTACGGGCTTCAGCTCGGGCGGCAATACGCTCAATGACGGCCCGACTCATGGCCGAAGCATCCGAAGCCGCCTTGGCCTCAATGATCTGCCGCTCCAGCAGCGCCAGCTTTGATTCCGCCTCAATCAACGACAGCCGGACAGGCTCATCATCCAGGCGAGCCATAACCTGTCCCGCCTTAACCCGATCACCCTCTTTGACCAGTACCTCTTTAACCCGGCCCGCCACACGCAGATAGACACCCTTGCCAAAGCGGGTCTCTACCGTGCAGGGACCATCCACCGAACGGAAAATGGGAAAGTAGTGCAGACAGGCAATAATGCCGACCACAGCCCCGCCGATCATGGCCCAACGCCGCCAACCACTCACAAAGGCGGTACTCTTCTCACCTACCTTGCCCAGCACATCGGCAAAGGGGATTTTTTTGTAGAGGCTGGCATTACGTAATGTAACGGTAGTCTGAGTAGCAAGAATATTCAGCACGTCCGAGGTGATTTTAGGGGCGAAATTAATGCTTTCGCTCTCCAACCACAACACGCCCAAGGTGTCCTCGTCATCTGCCAGAGGCGTAGACCAGACCGACTTAATCTCGTGACGCTCCAGGTATTTAACCCAAATATTATCCTCTTCGGTGTTCTCCTTGATGAACTTTTCCGCATTGGCCACATAGGTGGTCCGCCCCGCC
Source organism: Magnetococcales bacterium (assembly GCA_015233785.1). Taxonomy (GTDB): domain Bacteria; phylum Pseudomonadota; class Magnetococcia; order Magnetococcales; family JADFWT01; genus JADFWT01. The sequence continues at coordinate 14,289 of JADFWT010000053.1, read as the reverse complement.
TTGCGTACCTGCTCCATCATCTCCAGCAGATCCTTCACATCCTCATCTTCAGGATCCACTTGCTGGCCACCCGCCAAGGTCGCCATAAAGAGCTTGTCTTTTTTGTTTTCGTTGATCAGGGCAATGGCGGCATCCGAGACATCCGCCAGTTCATCGACCTTGTTCACCACCATGTCGAGCACCGTATCCAGATCCAACGATGAAGAGATCTGGCGAGATAGCTCATTGAGGGTGTTCATCTCGTTGACGCGGCTTTCACTCTCCAACAGGCGGGCATTGCGCACGGCGATGGCAGCCGAAAGGGCCATATCCTCCACCAGACGTTGGTCCCCTTCGGTAAACTGCTTCTGGAAGCCACTCTTTTTATTGATGATCTGAATGGCACCAAAGGCGTGATCCCCATCTTTTAGAGGGACACAGATCATCGATTGGGTCTGAAAACCCGATTTTTTATCGATATCGGCAGCAAAACGCTGATCCTCGGTGCAATCCAGAACCACATCCGAGTCGTTCTTCTCGATCACCTGACCGACAATCCCCTGCCCCAACGGCAGCCGAAGGCCAATGATGCGGCTTTTTGCGTCTCCCTCCGCAAGATGGCAGATGTTCTGCTCGCTGTTTTCGTCCTTGAGCCAAAGAGAACCCGCTTCGGCATCCAGAACCTCAAGCACACGGGTGAAGATGACCTTCATCACCTTCTTCATGCTACCGCTGCTCTCGACAAATTCACGGGTTAGATCCCGGGAAAAGCGTAGATATTTCACCTCGTGCTGGAGAAGGGCCAGCTGTGAAACGCCAGGGTGAGATGGTTCCCCGACGGGCGGAGGCGGATTGGCCTGGGCTGCGGGGGACTGGACCGCCGGTTGCGGCTTGGCCTGGGCTGCGGGGGACTGGGCCTGAGCGCCGGCTGGTTGGGTACGTTTTCTCAGAGCCGCCAAAGTCGCCTTACGACGCGCTTCGGCGGCCGCTCCCTTATTGGGAGGCACTTTCTTAACTGGAGACGGCTTTCCCGCCACAGAAGGCGGCTGAGCCGTTGCCGGCTTGGCAGGAACCACCGGTTTGGCTACAGCTGGCGCTGCCCCCTGAGTACGACGCCGAAGGGCTGCCAATGCAGCTTTACGACGCGCCTCACCGGCTGCGCCTCCTCGACGTGCAGCAGCCACCGGACGCTCGCCATTCGGCGACGCCTGCGGACTACCTTCCCCCTCTTTTGTGCTGGTTTCCTCAGCCATATCCGCCCAATTCACACCCTAACTGAGACATCCGTGCCCGACAGGCCTCTGTTTTTCGCCATAACATCGGATCCATAATCTCGCTGCCTGCGCGTGGGACTATTTTTTAACGCGCGGCTTTGGGCGCTTCATCATGTGACGGATCTTCTGCGCCTGAAGCCGAGCTTGGGTCTGCTGTTGCTGCAGTTTGGCCTTGTTACGCTGCGCCTCTGACTTGGCTACATTTCGAGCTTCTGCCATCTTAACACCCTCCAAATCGATCGATATATTAATGGTCACCAGCGTGCCGACCGCTAAACCTCACAAAGAGACCGCAACATCCATAGGACATGGTCCGCACGAAAACCTGAAACGGTTTTGTCAGATGGTCTCCAAACGCCCATTCTCGGCCCTGTTATTAGTTGGTTATTGGGCACAGGATCGTTGGAGTGGCCCCTTCCGTATCGCAGAAGAGACTTCAATATCAATTGTTATGCATCTGAATCTAGCGAAAAATGAGACGCCAAACAAGTGAAATCTATAGGCAATAAATTTTTTATAGCGCAGAGACAATCTATTCACTCGCAGATATGGAAGCCGTTCATTTGGCTGAAGTCTTTATGATGCGGGATGCCACTGGCGACTTTGGTGCTATACTCTCAACTGTTGATTGTTCTGTTCACCCATCTCGAAATAGGGGGATGACCATCCATGAAATCGCACTGGACTCAACTACTTATCTATTGGTTACTGCCACTCTGTGCCTTGTTGATTCCAATCAGCGCCACGGCTGAGCTGATTGGAAGCGTAGATACCGCCTTCAAGCTTCTCGGGCCTGATGACAAGATTGTCATTGAGGCGTTCGACGACCCAAAAATATCAGGCGTCGCCTGCCACATGAGTCGGGCAAAAAAAGGTGGCGTTACCGGCGGGTTGGGGCTGGCCACTGATCTCTCCAACGCCTCTATTGCCTGTCGTCAGATCGGCCCGGTTGAGATCCACGAGCCGCTCAAAGCCGGCGAAGAGGTGTTCAGCAAAAGCACCTCCATTCTCTTCAAAAAGCTCCACGTGGTTCGCTTTCTGGACAAAAAACGTCAAACCATCATCTATCTGGTTTACTCGGATAAACTCATCGAAGGCTCACCAAAGAACTCCATCTCCACAGTGCCCATCATGCCCTGGCGTGTCGAAAAGCCGTAACCTGCCCATAAAAAAAGGCGGGGCTCAATGGCTCCGCCTTTTTATCACCAACCTCTCTATCGGGGCTTAATTTCGAAATCTGCAATCCCCTTGTAGATGCCACGGCTGGACAACGGTCTGGCTGCCATCGTTGGGCCGGGAAGCGATGGCCGGGGAAAAGCCGGAAAACATCCCCAGAAGCTGGGTCATCTCAAGCAATTTTATCGGTGATATGGGGCGCTGGACCCAACCGGCTACACCCGATGCAGACCAATCACTTCGCTCCATCTCATCACCCACCAACACGATCGGTATGCTCTTTAACGCAGGAATCGATTGCAGAATACGCAAAAAGCGCCCGCCTTTATCACGGGGGGTTCGTGGCGCATAAAAAATCAACTCCACTGACATCTCACGCAATCGCGCCAGCGCATCTGCCTCATGAAGCGCCCGTTCGACCAGATAGCCCGCCTCTTCCAGGGCAAACGCCATCAATTGGTGCTCACTCGGTGATACACCCACCAACAGTACCGCCCGATCCGCATCAACTACCTGATGACGTGTTAAGGACGATCCACCCATCATTTCCTCCCGTCTTATGTCATTCCTCTTTGGCATTCGACCGCCATTGGTCTGGAGATGCCATGCTGCAAGAGTATCTCGACAAACAGGGAAATAAAATCGTGGCAATTGGGATTTTGCTATCCCATAACCCCTGACCCCTTGTCCGTATTTGCACCACACGTCATGGCGTAATGATCGCTTCAATACGCCTTGTGGCATAGCCCCATCAACAGTGCGTGCGTCCTGCCACTGATCTGGAGTAGTATTTGGAGCTGTGGATTCTCTCTTGTCCCAAAATGTCGATGAGGCTTCATACCGATGAAAATGCTTCTGGCCACCACCTCCCTTGCCGAGTATTGGCTGCCCTCTCTGGATAAAGTCAACGGTCACTACCCGGTTGGGCTAGGCTATCTGCATAGCTTCTTGGTTGAAGCAGGCCATGAGATGCACTCTCTGTTCATGTCCAGTATGACCTTTCCCCAATGCCAGATGAAGTATCATCAAACCATGGAGAGCTTTCAGCCGGATGTGGTCGGTTTCAATATCATTACCGATAGTCGCCTCAGCGCATTTCAATTGATGCAGGAGACCCAGAACCGCTACCCCACGACCAAAATCGTCATTGGCGGCGTCCATGTCACCGCAATGTACGAGCAGATCATACAGGTCTTTCCCCACGTCATAGCCGTTCTTGGCGAAGGGGAACTGACCACACGTGAACTGCTGGAGTTCCTTAATAATGGAGGCGACCTCTACGAGGTGGACGGCATCGCCTTTTATGATCACGAAAATGAACGTGTGGTGGTCACCCCCTCTCGGGCGCTGGTCGAGGATCTCGATATCCTCCCCTTCCCACACCATGAGATTTTCTTCGAAGGGGGACAGCGCACCGAGGCCCAGGTCATGACCAGCCGAGGTTGCCCTTTCCACTGCACCTTCTGTGCACTGGACGCTCTATCCCGGCGCGAAGTGCGCTTCCGCTCGGTGGATAATGTGGTGGATGAGATTGAGGAGATTCAACGTAGATTTCCCCAAGTCACCAGCCTACAGATCTATGACGATCAATTCTTCATCTCCAACAAACGCGCCATCGCCATCTGCGATGAGATTGTCAAGCGGGAGATCAAACTCTCCATCATCTGCCAAGGTCGTATGCGTCCTGTCACCCGTGAGCTGGTAGAAGCCCTGGAAAAGGCCGGAGTGGAGGCGGTTACGCTGGGACTGGAGACCGGCTCCCCATCGGTGCTGGAGAAGTGCAAAAAGAAAATCACCCAGAAAGATGCCCTCCATGCCCTGGAGATGTTCAAGGACGCCCGAATTGAGCTCAATGTTCTGCTGATGATCGGACTCCCTGGCGAATCACTGGCGACCATCACTGAAACCGCCGAGCTGGTGCAGAAACTTCAAGCCATCAAATTTCATGACTACTCGCACAAAATTCAGACCACCTACATCTATCCTGGCACCGAAATATACCGCATTGCCCAAAAGGCAGGATATATTGATGACCACTACTGGCTCACCAATAACGATGCGCCCCATTTTCTGCTAGAGCACCCTGAAGAAGTGCTGATACTGTTCCGGGAGATCCTTCTAACCCATATCGCCGTGGCCCGCATCTTTACCCCGGGCGGACTTGCCCTGCAAAAACATCGTATCGGAGACATCATCAAGTTTGCCCTTGATAAGGCACATCTCTACCAACATACCGAGGATCACCTCTATCACCCCATCACACGAATGGTCTATGGTGTGGTCACCGGTCTCATCCAGGAGGGTAAGCTATCCCTCAACGTCTTCGGCATTCCCGAACAGGGAGAAGATCTGCACTGGCTGAAAATGATACCCGGATCCAATCAGGAAGGAGGCCAGTTCACTTTTTCCTGCGAAAAGGTTTCACAGGACCAGCTCGTCAGCGCAGCCGTCCACTTTTTCTACTATCACAACATTACCGATGCAACCGACCTGATAAACAATAAGGTTATTGACTATCTGGAAGAGGTATTCTCATCCGGTGCCAGAAAACAGATGCATGAGACACTGGGACTGGACCAATGGTTGTTAGGGGGGCAAGAATTCCTGAAAATTCTGTAGCCGTCATGGCCACTAAACACATCACCCTCCAACAGATGATGGCCACCGCCTTCCAGCTCCATCAAGCTGGAAGACTCCAAGAGGCCAACACGCTCTACCAACAGGTTCTTGCAGCATCCCCTCGTCATGCCGACGCCCTGCACCTATCCGGCCTGTTGGCCCGACAGACGGGAGATCTCCATGAGGCGGCACGTCTGATCCAAAAAGGTTTGGAAGCCAACCCCAATATGGCACCGGCCTACATCAATCTAGGCAGTACGCTGCTGGATCTTGGGCAGTTACAACAAGCCATTACGGCACTGGAAAAGGGCATTACCCTCCAACCCGATGTTGCCGAAAGCCACAACAATCTTGGCAACGCCCTGGCCCGCGCTGGTCGTCATGCGGATGCTGAAAAGCATTACGAAAAGGCGCTGACCCTCCGCCCTGACTACGCTGCCGCCCATAACAATCTCGGCAATCTTCTGAGACAACACGGCCACCAGGAGGAAGCCATTGCCCGCTTCCGACGCGCCATCGCCCTGGACCCCAACTATCCCCCTGCTCACAACAACCTGGGCAACGCCCTCCTGGATCAGGGAGATACCGATGGTGCCATTCAGGCCCTTCATACGGCGCTGAATCTCCAGCCGCAACTTCTTGAGGCCCATATCAATCTGGGGAGCGCCCTGCGTAAAAAGGGGCATCTGGATGAAGCCATTGAGGCCCTTAATCGAGCCCTGAATCTGGCCCCGAATGATGCCAATGCCTTGACCAATCTCGGCGCTATTCTCACAGAACAGGGCCACCCCCATGCAGCCATCGAGCAACTCAAACGGGCTCTGACCATTGCACCGGATCTTGCCAATGCTCATAACAATCTTGGCAATGCCCTGGCCTTGAACGAAGATATTGATGGCGCAATTATCAGCTATCAGAACGCGTTGTCCCTTAAGCCGGATCACATCCTGGCTCTACAGAATCTCGGCAATGCCCAGCGTAATCTTGGGGCGATGGCAGAGGCCGAACGTCTACTCCATAAGGCGCATACCCTCTCTCCTGATCACGCCTCTATTCTGCACCATCTTGGACTTACCCAGCGGGAGCAAGGCCACCCAAAGCTGGCGGTGGAGACGCTGCGCCGTGCGCTGGCCCTGCAACCGGATGATGCCGACATTCACGCCAGCCTGCTCTTTACCCTGGATCTTACACCCGGCGTTCCCACAGCCATCCATCAACAGGAGCGTCGCCTCTGGGCCGAACATTTTGCACCACAGACCCTGGCCAACATGGATCACCCCAATGATCGCAACCCGGATCGCAAGCTGCGCATCGGCTACGTCTCTGCCGATTTCCGAAGTCACTCGGCGGCGGCGGCCTTCGGGGCGGCATTGATCTACCACAATCGAGAATCTTTCGAGGTTTATGCCTACGCCAACGATCCCCGTCAGGATGAGGTGACCGAGCGTTTTCAGCAGGCGGTCCACGCGTGGCGCCCGATACGACATCTCTCCGATGAGGCGGCCGCTCAGCTCATTCGTCAAGATCGCATCGATCTATTGGTGGATCTCTCCGGTCACTCGCCGGGACATCGCATGGCGCTAATGGCGCGCAAATGCGCTCCAATACAGGCCACGGGGTGGGGCTATATCCTGGGCACCGGACTATCGGCTATGGATGCTCTTTTTATCGACCCGGATATCCTACCGGTCTCGGAACGCCCACTCTTTGCCGAGGGCATCGCCGACCTGCCCTGCGCCGTCAGCTATCTGCCCCTGAACACCTTCCCCGATGTAGGACCTCTCCCAGCAGGCGCACATGGTCACATCACCTTCGGCAGCTTCCACCGTACCGAAAAAATCAACCATACGACCCTGGATCTTTGGGCCAAAACATTGATGGCCGTGGAAAATTCACGCCTGTTGATCAAACTACCCAAACACCACACCGATTGGTTTGCCGATTACTACCGCACCCATATGGCCCGCTTTGGCGTTACGCCAGAGCGTCTTATGTTTCAGGGACGTAGCGACCAGATGCACCACCTTTCTCAATTCAATCAGGTGGATATCGGCCTTGACCCCCTACCCCACTGCGGCGGCATCACCTCGCTGGAATTGCTGCGCATGGGGGTTCCGGTGATCAGTCTGATGGGCGAGACCATCCCCGGACGACTGGGACGCTCTTTCTGCAGGGTGATGGATATGGAAGATTGGTGGGCCGATTCCGAGGAGGGATATATCGCCATCGCTGTAGAGAAAAGCCGTGATCGTGCTGCCCTTATCGCACTCAGGGCAGCACTTCGGTCACGATTTGATGATTCGGTCCTGGGGAACCATCGGCGCTATATGGTCGCACTTGAGAAATGCTACCGGGAGATGTGGCAACGCTGGCTGCGGGGCGAATCGCCCGTATAAGCCGCTCTCAATAACAGACCACCAACTCCACCAAAGCTCGGCACGCCAAGGGGAGACACTAGGCGTCCGTCTTCTCCATGGCGGCCTCTTCATAGGTGATGGAAGCCTCGTAAGCGGCCGGCAGTTCAATCTCAATCTCTTCGGGAAGCCCCAGCTCCTCTTTCCTCTTCTCAAGCTTCTGTTTGGCAGCGAGTTTTTTGGCGGCTTTTTTCAGTTTGGCAGCCTCTTTCCTGGCAGCACGCTTTTCGGCCAGCTTCAGCTTGGCGGCCTTCTTTTTGGCCAACTTCTTCTGGGCGACCTTCAATGCCTTTTTGGCGGCCTTCTCTTTGGCGGCCAGTCGTAGTGACTCCTTCTTGCTGCCGCTCTGCTTCTTTTTAGATCCCATCGCCTGATAACCTCCTCTTCGTGACTAGGATTGCATCCATCGGGCCTTCGTCCAGATTGGCTCTCGTCTTTACTCATTTCTAGGGGATCCCGCTCGCAAAAGCCAGCTTTTTCCATCTCAAACGACGCCCTGAAGAACGGATCTGCCATCCTGCGTCAACAGAACGTTGCATCGGCGTCGAAATACCGTCATCCGGCCGCCAACCAACCGATAAATCCATCGACATGGCACACTCTTGAAGGAAACAAGCCGCACTAGCAAAATCATTTAAATATAAATAACAATAGGTTGATTTATATATTTCCAATGATCATAAAGTTGGCCCTGCAGATGCAATAAGGTGGGAGAACTCGCAAGGCAGCGTCCAACGCCTCTTAGACTGTCGAACCAGATGCATGCTGGCTCACTTTTTAGGTCAAGCTTTCGGATCTGCTCTGCGAGTCTTCGGCTCCAACCCTTTGCAGGGAAGTGACTGGAGCCCGCCAGACGATCTCCACCGTTTGACGGGTTCGGGACGACGCCGTTAACCGTTTTCGTTTTCTCCTTTCCGTACTCGTGGTGAGACGGAATTGCTTGCTGCTACTGTCAGAAAACGGTTAACGGCGTAATCCTCACATCTCTTGAACGGGACGGAGAGCGTAAACTGGGTCCACTAATATTTGGGGAGTATCTAAACCATGAGAGAGACAAAACAGGATTGGGACGTCAACCCCTTTTTACAACTTACCGGTATCGCCATCGGTCCAGCGGTCCTTCTGGTCGGACTGGTTTTCACCATTCAATCAATCGGCTAGTCCGAAACATTCATATCGAACGTCCCATTAAGCTGCGCTTATTCGCAACGTAAGGAGGTCGTTCGATCAGGACGCCGGTTTCACACGGGAGGGTGTGAAATCGGCGGCGCGGGGACTGGACCCCCCTCGTTGAGGACGCATCGGTAGAAATTTTTGCTGCTGGTGCGTCCGGCTCGACTGTGGGTCTGGAGGCCATTTTTGGTTCTCCAGACCCCATCTTCCAGTCCCTGGCCTTAGATCGGTCGGATCCCCTACACTGGTGGGGATTCGGCCTTTTTTTTGGATAATTTGGATACATTTTCGCCCCATGTCTTCTCAAGACTCCAGCTCTTCTGCACCCCATTCCGATCATGATGGGCCAAGCAACGCCAACCAGCACGAGCACACCATCTCGTCTCAACGACGCTTGCAGGTGCTGACAATCATCCTGCTCGTCACAGTGGGTATTGTGGTAACGGTAAAGCTCACCCTAACCCGCAGCGCTTCTCCACCGCCGCTTCGGATTGATGCCCCCCCACCTAAGAAGTTTGTCCCACCCCTCTCCACCCAAGACATCGCGTCAATAAAGTCCCAGCACACGATCAGTGCGTACAGCCCAAATGCGGCCTCTTCGCCTTTTCGTAACAGTCGGACGCCCATTCCGCCCCCGGCACCACTTCCCCCTGAAGAGACCGCCAGAGAACTTGGCATGAGCGACGGAAACCTGCAAAGCTCAACATTGACAGGAGAGTCTGTGGAGATGTCAGCAACACTTCAGGAGAGAGCAGGATCTCTTGAAGAAAACAACATGGTAGAAGAGGCCTCTCTGCTGCCGACCATAGGGGATATCAGCACTCTGACAGGAGCCTGGGTGACACCTCTGGGACGTATGGATTTGACTTTGGGAGAGCTGCTGGTTATGGGACGAATTGAGCCCACCGGCATTCGGCTGGAGGGAATTGCCCAAGGAGGGCAGCTCTATGGCTTCTGGAGTCGCACATTCGGCAAGCGTGCCTGTCTGGAACGTCGGGATACAAAACGCTACTGGGGCCGCTTTCGTTTTCTGCCCACCCCATCCGGAGCGCTGCTTGGCCACTGGAGCCACTGCGAAAAAGAGCCGGACACCCTCACCTGGCGCGGACACCGCCCCTAAATTCACCCCTCTGTCCGTTATCGATAGTGCTTACGATATTTCTGAGCCACCTGATAGCCGCACTGATCCAGGGGGGCTTCGTACTTAAAGAGCCGGTCATACTGGACACCGACATAGAAGCAGCGCCTTTGAGGTGCTCCCCCATTGGCGTGGCGGGTCTCCACCTTACAGCGGGCACGCTTACCCCGCTTGCTGAATGTCGCCACCGACGGGCTGCCCCACAGGGTGTATTTGAAAGTCCCCTTCATGTTGGCAATGCGTTTGTACTTGGCAAGGCCGGTATAGTGGACAAAAACGGCACTCTCCACACTATTGGCGCAGAGTGTCCGGGCTAGATTATTGCCCAACCGACCCGCCTCGGCACGCCCCGCCAAGAGCAGAAAAACCACCCCAAATGCCGCAACAAGTTTTGAATTCAATAGCTTTTTTTTATGGCGCATCATAGCGATATCAGGCACGATTCGGGTTAGAGGAAAAGGGGAGAATTCAAACAGCCCTTAATTCCCTTTCGGTCATCTCCACCTGAAACTGAACCATTCAGTCACACGCGCTCAGATCCCCGACTTGTCACGGTTATGCTGCGCGCCATCTATCGACACTATCGTATCTGGGGGGTGCTCATCATGAAATCATCAACGACCTTTGGCCTGATTCTACTTACACTGATCACTCTTCTATCGCCTATAGCTCCACCCGAAGCCGTAGCCCAATCTCTTCCCAACGCCAACTGCCCACCGGCGCCTGGACCGCTCACCTTTGCGTTCACATATACCGAAGTTGACCCGATTTTCAACAACACCAAACCACGAAGTTGGATCACACGCCAAGCCGGTGGAAATCCCAAGACCAGAGCCCAAACCAAATACGCCATCAATACCAAAATTAAAACTGACTTTCGCTCCCTGAAAGCGCGTCGTCCCGGTATGCGTTGTGTCTATCTGTCCGGTTTTAGGGTGCGTGCTAAAAACAGCCTCCACGTCTATATTGGCCGGGAGTTCCAACCTGGAAGCTGTGCCTACAAGAAACTTCGCGAGCATGAAACCGAACATGTGACCATTTGGCAAGAAACGGTCAACAAGCATCTGCCAGGTATCCGACGTGCAGCGCATCAGGCTGCACGCTCAGTGCGTCCGGTCATGATCCCGGAAAAAAGCAATGTAAAAATGGTCTACAAACGGATTTCCAATCGCCTGACATCCGTTCTCAGAGAGAGGCGAATCGCGATGGAAAAGGAGGCTGGACCTCAACAAAAATCCTTAGACACGCCAGAGAGCTATAAGGCATTAGAGGCCCAGTGCAAACGCTGGTAAGGAACGCAATCACCCACCCAGCCAACTCAGGATGGTCCGATCATGGGCCAGGGTTGCTCCATCTTCCGGTGCGTATACCGGAAACAGTGAAATCGCCCGCCGCAAGTAGGTGCGGGCGCTCTCCCTATGCCCCATCTTCCAATAGCCCAACCCCAAGGTACCATTGTTGTAGGGGGACTCCGGGAACAACTCCACGGCCCGCTTGGCCATCTCCACACCTCGGGGCACGTTGACCCCCTGATCAATCATGACCTTGCCCAGAGCATTCAGCGCACGATGGTTGCGAGGATCCGCAGCCACCGACTGCTCCAGGATCGGGATGGCCTTTTCAGGCTTATGCATCTGCGCCAGGCTGATACCATTGAGCAGCAAAGTCTCAGCCTGATTATGGCCCTGCATTTGACCATCCACCAAAGCGTTATAGAAAAAATCCCGAACCCGGTTGCCTCCCCGATCCAGAATCACACTGAGATGACGATACTCTCGCTCGCTCTGGACGACCTCATCAGAACGTTCGCGACCGCTCTGCAACACAAACACCGCAATTCCCACCATGGGTAGAATACTGAGTGCATCCAGCGTGTCCTCCGGCCCCATGTCGTTGGTGTACTGATAGAGATAGGTCATCACCTCCAAACGGCCACGAACCTCCGTGCGGGTGGGTTGGCCATAGGAACGGATAACATCCTCCCGCGTACTCTGACCGATGCGCAAATCCCCGCGATAGGTAAACGCTCGACCTTCATAGCCATCACCCGCGCAGCCCCCCAAGACCAGAGACGCAAGCACGCCCAACAGCAACAGAACCATGCGTCCCAACACCAGATATATCCCCCACAATGCGTGATCCACCCCTCCCCTACCCAAATAGCTATAAGAGAGGCCAAGAGACAGCCCTCATGTGTCGTGGATTGAACGGACAATCCATTCGCATAAAAGGCGCTTTATGTTTCGCCATGCCCAACAATAGCCACAACACTGAGGTCATTGTCATGTGAAAATATATTCACGTTTTATCCCACAACAGACATTAAATGGAAACTGAAGAACGCAGAAACCCATGGGGAATCAAGCAGCACCACCAAAGGAACCACCTGTAATCATTGTGCTAATGTTATGCACTCCACCGAAACTTATGTATGTTTTCCATAGGAAATCGGAGGATTTCCACCTCCGATCTCTTACAAAAAGCAAAGAAACAGACTAAAACACCAGCCCATTCTTAAGCGCATAGTGGGTCAACTCTGCATTATGCTTCATGCCCATCTTATCCAGAATACGCCGCCGGTAGGTGCTCACAGTTCGACTGGAGAGTGCCAGCTCATCAGCAATCCCAGTGACATTCTTGCCAGAGGCGATTTTACAGAGAATGGTAAACTCTCGATCCGATAACAACTCGTGGAGCGGGCGGTCAGGATCCACATCCGGGCCTAGGGCACCGATAATGTTCTCCGCCACGCTGGGGCTGACATACTTTTTGCCCACCAGCGCTAGCCGAATGGCTTTTACCAACTCTCGGGAGGCACTCTCTTTGGTAAGGAAACCGTTGGCTCCGGCCTTGAGACAGCGTGCCCCCAACTGATGCTCACCATGCATGGTGAGAATGATGACCGGCAGCTTGGGCTTTTCACGCTTGATCTCCTTGAGCACACTAAAGCCATCCCGCTCGGGCATGGTGATGTCCAGAATCACCACGTCCCACTCCTCTTTGCGCATACGACGCAACGCCTCGCGGCCATCCTCCGCCTCCCCGGCCACCTCCAGATCGGGAATATCAGCCAGAATCTGTTTCAGCCCCTCACGAACAATGGTGTGATCATCGGCCAACAGAATGCGAATCATGATATCTCCACCCGGTCTCCCCCCACTCTGGGAAGTCGCGCCGTGAGGGTCATCCCCTCCCCCGGCACGCTCTGTATTTCCAATTTACCCTCAAACTGAGCCACCCGCTCCCACATCCAACGAATCCCATTGGAACCATCTCGGGTGGGAAGCTTTTCATCCACACCACACCCATCATCGGTAACCGCCATCACCACCTCATCAGACTCCAAATGCAGCGCAATCATCACATGATCGGCCCCAGAGTGACGCGCAACATTGGTCAGCGCCTCCTGGCAGATGCGAAACAGCGCCGTGCGTCGATCTTCGTCCATCACTATATCCTGGGAGGACTCCTCCAGGAAACATGGGATGCCGGAGTGATCGGTAAAATCCTCAATCTGCCACTCAATGGCCGCCAAAAGCCCCAGCTGGTCCAGCACCTTGGGCCGTAAGGAGGTGGAGATCTGCCGAACCGTGCGAATGGCCCGCTCCGTAAGAGAGGTCATCATCGGCACCCGTTTGGCCACCGCCTCCTGATTCGCCACATGCCCGGCCAGAAAGACCAAATCCATCTTGAGTTTGGTCAAAATGCTGCCCAACTCGTCATGAATCTCCCCGGCGATGCGCTTCTTCTCCTGCTCTCGGGCCTGCTGAACATGGAACGACAGCTCTCGCAGCTTCTCACGAGACGCAACAATCTTGTCATTCACACTACTGCGCTCAATAGCTGCCCCCAATACGTCCGCTACCGCCAATAGCCCCTCCTTCTCAATCTCCGACCACACCCGCGCCCCATCGCACTGATGCAGCACCAACACCCCCCACCAGCGCGCTTCAGAAAAAATCGGCGCGGCAAAGATTGACACCACCCCCTGATTCTCCAAAAAACGACGCCCTTTTTCGTCCAGCCCCTCCGGCCACCCCTCCACCACGCCGCCGCCAGCAAGTGCCTTAGCCATGGGAGCCAGACCGCGACGCGCCAACGGAATATCGCGCTCTTCCGGGCGATCCATCAAAGCGATCACGCTATCCGCCCTCCATTCAAAAGCCAAATCGGCGTGGCTGGGGGCAGCCTGTTCATCGAACATTTCCTGATTGCAATAAACCAAAATACGACTCGGGGCCAGCGTCCGCCCCAGAGAGGCCAGTACCGCTTCCATCCGATCTCGCCAATGAAACGTCCGCAAAAAAAGCCGCGCCGTCAAAGCCACCGCCTCCAAGAGCTTCTCCCGGCGGTTCAACGTCGCCTCCACCCGACGGCGCTCTCCAATCTCCTGCTGTAGCTCCCGATTGACCGTGGTTAATTCCTGCGTACGGTGACGTACCCGCTGCTCCATCTCGTCATGCGCCTTGCGCAACTCCTGCTGGGCCAGACTGAGATCATTCAACATACCATTGAT
>JADFWT010000052.1 GCA_015233785.1 Magnetococcales bacterium | reverse complement strand
CGATGGTAGGCCGGTTGCAGCGCATCCAAATGACGCCCCAGAGGGACATAGTGGAGGGCGCTGGGGGCACACAGCATCTCCAGTAGCTGAAATACACCTTCGATCACCTCGATTTCGCGCTGAAAGCCTGTGAGCTGGGCCAGAAGATCCACGGTCATGGCACGGTTGGTGAGCTCCATCTGCTGCTGTTGGAGCTGCTTCTTGATCTGGCGCTGCTGTTGGTCGGATTGCTGTTGCTGGTGGCGATGAAGCATCCCTTCCAGGTGCAGCTTGAGGATCTCCAAGCCCACCGGCACCCTCTCAGCGGGGAGGCCGACATAGGTGGCGAAGTCGGTCAGATGACGCTCAACATCCTCATCTACACCGGTATCAAGTAGCACCACACAGCGACCCGACTCGGCAAAATAGGCATGGCGTTGGACGGGGTCGGACATCCCCCATCTCGCAGCGGCTTGGGGCCATTGGCGCAGCAGACCGGGGGTGACCAGATGAGCCCCCTTGCGGAGCCAATGATCCAACTGTGTCTGACCGCATAGAAGTGCAAAACAGGGCTCAAGCAGCGTCACCAGCCCCCCTTCGTCTTCGACCTGTGGGGCTACTTGGGAGAGACATCCCCCACCGATCAGATGATGCATCGCCCCTTCTGCCGCGCACTCCAAGCTTGCCAGCGGGTGGTCGCAATCCCCTTCAAAATAGGTCAGGCGCACCCTACTCCCCCATTCCGATAACCGACACACCGCCTCCATCTCAGCGCGAAACGTGTCACAGACCATCAGTGTGAGAGGAGAAGCTTGCATGGAGTTGGCTCTTCCAGGTCCAGTATTACGTGTCATTGATGCGAATCGGATAGCGTCCCCAGCGACGGTTGGCCTCACTAACAGCCATCAGCGTCTCTTCGGGAACCTGCCAGGGGATCTCGCCATGGTTGTCGGAAAGCATAAACCCACCACCGGGCGCAGCTTCATGGATCGCCTGCTTAACTTTCTGTTCAGTCTCCTCAATGCTCCAGCGACACATCTCCAAGGCGTTCAAGTTACCCAGAATCGACATCTTACCGGCGGTGATAGCTTTAATCTCCGCCAGCGATTCATCGGTACTGACACCCACCATGACCGTGCCGCTGGTGGCCACATCCTCCAGGATCGGGCGCGAGAGGCCGGACGCAAAATGGGTGGCGGTGGGGCCATTAATGGCACCGATGGTCCTCTTCGCCACCTTGAGACCGGTCTGACGGTATCGCTCCGGGGGAATGATGGAGCTGGAGGAAACCGGATCGAAATAGCAGATAGCGGTGGCTCCAGCAGCCAATTGGGCATTGGCCCACTGCACGGTAAATGCCTGATTGATAGCCATGAGCCGCTCAAAGCGTTTGGGGTCATCGTGCATCAGGTCCAGATAGCCGGAAAAACCCAGCTGCATCACCGGCAAAGAAAAGGGAGACATCACCACACCGATGATCGGGACGTCGTCACCCACCCGCGCTTTAAGGGCGGACAGCGCGGTGAGCACCCTCCGTGTCGGCGGTGCGCGGGTAACGTCGGGAGGTTCGACGGTATCGATCTGCGCCGCCCGGGAGAAGATAGGCGCACCCGCGTTGGGTGGGCCGTCATCGAAATAGACCACCTCGCCACCCCACGCCTCGGTCTCCACAGCGGCGTAAAAGAAACCATAGAGGCAGTCGTGGCGATACTTCTCGCGCAGTCGCAACTGCCCCTCCACCACATATTCCGGTTTGCTGAAATATGCCTGGATGGAGAGACCCAGCTCCTTGGCCCCATGCATGGTGAGCAGAAGAATCAGCGGCACTCGATCCGGCTCCTGGTGGCCCAGGGTGGTGAGCACCCGCTGTAATGAGGTCATCTCGGAGATACTCATGACAGACTCCTGACGGTACGGATGGCCTCTGAAATGGTGTGGGCAACAGCATCGGCTCCGATGGTGCGATACAGCTCCTTGTCAAATCGAAACGGCGCACCGCCCACCAGAAGGGCAACTTTAAGATCCTGAGCCTGAAGCGCTTCCCGAAGCGACTTGATTCGAAGTGCAGCGCGCAACATCAGGGTTGAAATCAGCAGCAGCTCAATCCGATCTTCGGCCACCCGCTGCACCAACGTATCGACATCCATGCGTCGGTAGTCGAGCAGATCGTAGCCGGAAGCGCGCATGGCGCTGTACATCATCTGCTTGCCCAGCATGTGGTAATCCTCCAGCACCACAATGGCCATTTTCGGTTGGGGGTAGGGTTTCTTCTCCGGTGTCCAGACAATGGATTCGGCCAGCTCAGAACAGATACGGCTACTCATATAGATCTGGGAAAGGGCCAGTTCACCCTGCTCCCAACCATGACCGATCATCTCCATGGCGGGGGCGATCACCTGCTCCACCAATCGAGCAGGGCCGTGGGTATTGTTGAATCCATCAAGAATGGCTTGGGCCTGAAGGCGGTCCATGTTGATCAGGGCGTTATGAAGTGCATGAGAGATTTCCGTAGTGGCACCTTTCATAGGTACTCCTTCATAATTCACTTCAGTACAGATGATTCCCCCTACTAGGAATGATCCATGTACGACAGGTGTTGCAGCAAGGGTTTCTGTTTAACTGCTGGTCCACTTTCACCTTCACCCTATGTACAGGACAAAAACCGGGCAACCTCCCAAGATCTATTCAGGACCATCAAACCTCATGAGGTCTGATGGCATAGAGGCCGCGTACCTGACCGCATATAGTTCCTGTTATTTGTTAGAAGGTAAAGATATCCTTGTTAAGGATTTCCATGAAAGAGGGTCATACCCGAACAGCTTGTGGAAAACGCCAACTTGCCCCGCAGGGGCGTCATGTTCAGCCTTACTACAAGGGAGAAATAGTGTGGCAACAAAAATTAAAATCAAAGATAAGAACACAAGAAAAGCAATAGGAACTAAAAAGGTGAAACTAAAAGGTGTCACAAAACGCACTGGGAAAGAACTTATCCAACGTTTACAATATGCAGTAGTGCTTGGCGCTACGGCCCGTTCAAACTCCGTCAGCTCAAAGAAGAGCCCGAAGTAAGACCCCGGAAAAACGATGATCTGGATAGATGTGAATGACGCCCAAGGCGGTCGTCCAGTCAAGGAATACCCCCTTACCCCTCCGCCCTCTCCTTAAGCCGCACACCAACACCACCGCCGTTCTCTGGGATGAATGGGATACCGGCGACTTCTAGAACACCTTGGATGGTTTTGATTGTGCGCGGCTTCAGCTCTTCTCCACGTTCAAATCGGCTGATGGTTTGCGTTGACATTTCAGCCGCATTTGCGAGATCTCTAACACCCTACCCTCGCCTCTGATTATGTCGCGCTTGGCGGGCTGTTGAATCGGATTGGGGGGATCCCCGGTCAGATGGAGGTGGATGGTCATTGTCTGCTGATGGGCTGGGTATTGGAAGTAGATCTACCCCCTACCTTTTTGCGCCCCTCCACCCCTTTTTGGAGACTGACCCCCGAAATGAAGCACGCTAGGCACTATGTGGGCACTAAACCAAAACGGCCACCCCGAAGGTTGGCCGTAAGATCTTGAATTATTTGGTCGGGGTGACAGGATTTGAACCCATGACCCCTGCGTAAAGAACGCAGGGGTTTTAGTTTCCTGGTGTTTCCTCAAGTACCATGGTGCCTTATAAAACAATAAGTTTGTTCCAGTCTTGTTTCCTCAAGCCTCCTCCAGTATGATTCCAAGTGGGTACTATGTGGGTATTATTATGGGTGCTAGACATTTCAGCACCCAATTACCAAACCTGGAGAAACCATGGGGATCAAGCTAACCAAACGCGCCGTTGACGCCATCACTCCAAGCGAGAAAGACGCCTACCATTTTGACTCCGATCTGCATGGCTTTGGTTTAAAATGCACGCCCCATGGACGCAAGGTCTATATTGTTCAATATCGAATCCATGGGCGAAAGCGGCGGATGGTCATCGGGCCACACGGCTCCCCCTGGACACCAACAACAGCCAGACTGGAAGCATCCCGCCTTCTTGGCGTGGTGGCGGAGGGCAATGACCCCGCCGACATTAAACGAAAAGAAAAAACGCGCCCCACGATAGCCGAGCTATGCGAGCTCTATCTACAGGAAGGCGTGACCATCAAAAAAGAGTCCACCCTGGCCACGGATCGGGGGCGGATTACCCGTCACATTCTCCCCCTACTTGGAAAGAAACGGGCGCACTTGGTTAAGAGAGTCGATGTTCAACGCTTCATGAAAGCGGTCGCCGACGGTAAGACGGCAGCGGATATCAAGACCAAGGCGCGGGGGCGGGCCATCGTCAAAGGTGGTAAGGGCACAGCCAATCGGACATTGGAGCTACTGGGCGGCATCTTCGCCTTTGCCATTGACCGGGAGATTATGACAACCAATCCCGTACATGGGGTAAAGAAATTTCCCAGAGGCAAGCGGGAACGCTTTTTAACGGCGGAGGAATTGGGGCGGCTTGGTGATGCACTGCAAAAGGCCGAGGCCGAAGGCGTGAACCTCTTCGCTATCGCCGCCATAAGATTGTTGGTGCTGTCCGGTTGCCGACGTGGTGAAATCCTCAACCTTGAATGGACCCATGTTGATTTTGATATTGGGTGCCTTCGCCTTCCCGACTCCAAGACCGGGGCAAAGATCGTGCAGCTTGGGGCCGCAGCCCTAGAAATTCTGGCCGCCCTCCCCCGCATAGAGGATCAGCCCTTTGTGATTCCGGGTAGCATTCACGGCAAGCCGTTGGTAGGACTCCCCCGCATATGGCGCAAGATCCGCGACTGGGCCGATCTGACCGACGTGCGCATTCATGACCTACGCCACGCCTTTGCATCCATCGTCGTTCAAGGTGGGATGGGGCTTCCCATCGTCGGGGCGCTTCTTGGGCATAGCGACACGGCAACCACACAACGCTATGCGCATCTCAGCGCCGATCCGCTCAAGCTGGCGGCGGATCGGATTTCGGAGACCATCGCGGCGGCGATGACCGGCAAGACGGGTGAAGTAGTGCCGTTCAGAAAGAGCGGATGATAGAGGGGGATAATATCAGCGGAAAAGGTCAGCGTGGGAACCAAGCCCCGTTAACGTGATAAATTCGGGCTCTGTGTCGGTCCAGGTGAGCAGCCAATCAGGTTCTATGTGGCACTCCCAATGGCCTGCCCAGTTTCCAGAGAGCTTATGCGCCCTATACCGACGCTCAAGCGGTTGGCCGTTCAATAGGGCATCCGTTACCGGGCGCAGCTTTTCAAGGCACTTACCGCGCTCCCTGGCCCGCTTGAGATCCCGATCAAACGTGCGGGTGGTGCGAGCTTAAGGGTCATTCGGCACTGGCCAGGAGATCATCAACGCTATCCCACTCGGTAAGGTTCTCCCCGGCTTCTGCTTGGCGTGTATAATAGCTCCTAGTTCTCTGGAAACGGGAAGTGTGGGATTCTGAGCCCCAACAACCGAGAGAACAGGAGGTGCATCCATGGAAAACTGGATAGGCGGCCTTTTCTGGTCACGGACAACGGCACGTCATTCTTGGCCAAGAAATTCCGGGCGTTCATCGCTGATAGCTTTCAACATGTTCGCATCCGGTATCGAACGCCGACTCAACTCGGGTTACTGGAGCGATTCCATAAGACACTTAAACATGAGGAGGTTTACTGGCACATGTATGAGAATCCAGGCCACTGCCGACAATCACTGGCTGAGTATCAGGAGGTTTACAATACGGTTCGGCCTCACTGGGCGTTGACTCCAGAAAACGGTGGTGATCCGCTCACTCCAGAAGATGTTTACGCAAGAGGTATGAAGACCACGATTCCCAAGTGGCAACACTGGGCAAAGGTCGCTAAGAAAAAGCTGGATCAGATGATGGAAGATGATGCCATTGGGGTTGCTGCTTGATCAGTTAGAGTGAGAAACAAAATCGATTATTCCGTTTCCAGTTGATCTGGGGGGCAAGACAGATGGGGGTGGATGGGCTAACCTCGGAAATGCTCTTGTTCCGTTAGGGTGAGGATGGGACCTCACCCATGACGGGGAGAACGCCTGGATCAACCCATCGATATCACGGCACCTTCTCTAGGATGCCTTCGGCCTTAGCCGCCCAACAGTACAACGCTCCCTAACAGGGAGAGAACCCCAACCACGGGAGAGACGCAGAGTGAAACCAACACTGAAAGAGAGCCGGTGCTGGTGGAACTGCTCTTGGTGGAACGCACGTGTTATCTCCTTCCTATAGAATCTATCCGCCATGGGGCGGCACCTTGTATGGGTTTGGGTCAAAGCCTCCAAGGGGCTTCGACTTAAACTGACGACACAGGGATCTAGATGCGAATAATACCCTTTCTCAGTTAAATCTTCGAGTGCCAAAAGGGAGATAAAGTTCAGATTATTCTATAGACAGGAAGGCGTTAGGGAGACTATTACACGAAATATCAACCAATTAGTTGGCATCTAAGGCGGGGTGATCTTCAACCAATGGAAGGCAACGGATTAAAAGATCCGTGTACCGGTTTACACCAGAGGGCGGCGTACATTGTTGAAAAACCAATGCACGCCGCCGTTTCCAATAGACCGACAATAGACCGGCGCAACGGATAAAGTATCCGTTGAACTGGCATATGAGGTTGTTTTTAATGGTGTCCCCGGCGCGATTCGAACGCACGACCTGCGGATTAGGAAACACTGGCACGACTCTGTCGCCAGTCCGGTCCAAGATGGCCATAGGCATCACATCAGGCTACTTCACACCCTTAAAGCCTCCCTGCCTCCATCGACGAGGTAATGATTTGCCGAACCGTAGCCGCCTTCAGGTGCTGGGTCCTATAAAGTATCTCCAGCCTTGGAGGGTTGCTGGGGTTTGAAACGGATCACGCTGGGTACTATGTGGGTATTATAGCAAAACGGCCACCCCGAAGGATGGCCATAAGATCTTGATAATGTTGGTCGGGGTGACAGGATTTGAACCTACGACCCCTGCGTCCCGAACGCAGTGCTCTACCAGGCTGAGCTACACCCCGACAAAGGTCGCCCGCAAGGGACGAACCAGGAAAATAGACCGGTTGATGGACTGGGTCAACCGTTTTTAGTACTCGCGATCCACGCTGAATTCGGCCAGTTGTACCAAGGCGGTCTTCTCTGGCGAATCGGCCAGCCTGGCCAGCGCTTCTCCCGCCTTACGGGCATGCGATTTGGCCTGCTGCATGGCATACTCCAGCGAGCCTCGATTTTGGATAATCTCAATAGCCCGTTCGAGACTCCCGTCCGGGCGCTGTTTCTGTTCGATACACTGCTCCCAGAAGGCACGCTCTTCGGGGCGTCCGTTGGCATAGGCGTGAATCATCGGCAGGGTAACCTTGCCCTCTTGAAAATCATCGCCGATGGATTTGCCCAGCGTCTCTGCCTTGGCGGCGTAGTCCAGGGTATCGTCCACCACCTGATAGGCCGTGCCAAAGTGCAGGCCGTACTCCGCCATGGCGCGCACTTCAGAGGCCGGACGCTGACCCAGCACGGCACCGATCTCACAGGCGGCTGAGAAGAGCGTGGCCGTCTTGCGGGCCACCACTTCCAGGTAGGTCTCTTCTTTCATTTGCAGATCGTGACTTACCGCCAGTTGCAGCACCTCTCCTTCGGAGATCAGCGCGCAGGCATCCGCCATGATTTTCAAGATGGCCAGATCCCCTTCTGCAACCAAAATCTGGAACGAGCGGGAGAAGAGATAGTCCCCCACCAAAACCGGCGCCTTTGGCCCCCACACTGAGTTAGCCGTGGAGCGACCTCGCCGGGTCAGGGAACCATCCACCACATCATCGTGCAGCAAGGTGGCCGTGTGGATAAACTCAACCACCGCCGCCATCAACGCGTGAGAGTTGCCCTGATAGCCAAACATGCGGGCTGTTACCAAGGTCAAAATGGGACGCAGACGCTTTCCACCCCCATCAATGATATGCTGCCCCAGTAACGGAATCATCTCCACGTCGCTCTCAAGCTGCGAGATGATCATCTCGTTGGCCAGGGTCAAATCTTGGCCGACCAAGTCATGCAGATGAGCCAATATATCAGCGGTCTGTAGGGACATGGATAATCCAGGCAGTGGCGGAAACAGTAAGATGAGCTTTGAAACCAACGCCGTATTATTCCACGGAAAGGCGCGTTTTGGAATGGACCAATTACACACCCCATCAGATGAGGAAGTTTTGCCATGGTTGAAGCCGGGACTTAGACTCCGACTCGCCTCGGCCTCACCGCGTCGGTTGGCGCTCTTACAGCAGGTGGGGATCACCCCGGAGGTGGTGCCCGCCCAGGTGGATGAACGATGGCAACCGGGAGAGTCGGTAGCAGCTTACACGCTGCGTCTGGCAGCGGATAAGGCCCAAGCAGTGATGCAACCGGGGCTGGATCTCTGCCTCGGCTCCGATACCGCCATCGCCCTGGATGGCGAGGCCATCGGCAAGCCCGTAGATGAAAACGACGCCAGACGCACCCTCGCCCGCCTGGCCGGACGCCGCCATGAAGTCATTACCGGCATTGCCGTCATTCGCGGGCGCGATGGCGTACGGCAGCAGACCACTGTCACCAGCCGGGTCACCTTTCGGGATCTGTCGACGGCTGAGATTCAGCGCTATGTGGCCAGCGGCGAACCCATGGACAAAGCGGGGTCCTACGCTATTCAGGGCCTGGGAGCCTTTATGATCGCCCACCACGAAGGCTCTTGCTCCAGCACCATCGGGCTGCCGCTCTTTGAGACGCTGGGGTTGATCTCATGGGCCTTACAGCATCCCTAACCCCCCGCCGGCACCTTATGAGATGGTCGTCTCCGTGGAACCACCATGGTCCACATCTCCCTCTCTCCAGCGGATGCCGATCTGTATTTTCCGTTGGACGCTACGGCTGCCGATGTCATCTTTGACACTAAAACGGAATCCGACACGTCCTGGAACTTCCATAGAGAGTGCCTGATCGCCCTTGTTCAACGTCAGACTGCCCGCCTCCAGACGGTCGGCGATGGCCCTTAGAAATCCGGCCATCTCTTCCACACTCTTGTCCCCTTTGTCACGAAATAGCATTTTATCCACGATGGTCTCCTTTCCGTAGCCCACGTTATGTCGGCGATACCTTACCCTCTCAGACATCCCCCATAAGGAAAAATTCCCACCGCTAGCCTCTGGGCCGACCCTTCCAGTCGGACTCGGCCCGCAGGCCGCGCCGCATCAACTCGGAAACCACCGAACGGGGCTCACGCTCTTCGTAGAGAATCTCGTAGACCGCCGCCGAAATGGGCATATCCACCCCCAATTTTTGGCTGAGATGATGCACACTCAGAGCGGTCTTTACCCCTTCGGCCACCTCTCTTGTGCCCTGCTGAATCTCAGCCAACGTCTCTCCGCTGCCCAGACGCACCCCTACCACCCGATTACGGGAGAGATCCGACGTGGCGGTCAAGAGCAGATCACCAAGACCAGAGAGCCCGGCAAAGGTCTCGGGACGACCACCCAGACGGGCTCCCAGACGGATGATCTCCGCCAAGCCTCGGGTGATCAGGGCGGCTCGGGCGCTGTGGCCGAACCCCAGACCATCGCTGATACCGGCGGCCAGAGCGATAACGTTCTTCAGCGCACCGCCCAGCTCGACCCCTACCACATCGTCGGTGCGATAGGCGCGAAACTGCGGCGAAGAGAAGAGGTTCTGCACCGCTTCGGTGGTATCGGCATCACGCCCAGCCACCGCCACGGCGGCGGGCTGTCCGGCGATCACATCCCGTGCAAAGGAAGGACCGGAGAGGAAGCAAACCCGGTGGGCCACTTCAGGTCCGAACACCTCGTCGTACATTTCGGAGATCAACGTCAGACGCTCCACCTCGATCCCCTTGCTGGCCGAAATAAAGTGGGTCTCCGGGTCGGCCAGATTGCGAATCTCTTTTAGAATGCTACGGGTGAATTGGGTGGGAATCACCACCACCAGCGTCCGGTGCACCTGCACGACACTGGCCAGATCACTGCTGGCATGCAGGTTCTCCGGCAACGACAGGTCCGGAATGAATAGCGGGTTGTGATGATGGCTGTTAATGCCCTCGGCCACTTCCGGCTCCCGCGCCCAGAGCGTTACCTCGGGGAGCTTGCGGGCTAGGAGTGCCGCCAGTGCTGTGCCCCATGAACCGCCGCCTATTACGGCTACGTTGGTTGGATCCATCCTGATCGCCCTCTTGTTTTCTGCTGATCGCTGGCGCTTCGCCTCTTCTGCTGCTCGCTGGCGCTTCGCTTTTTTTTGGGGGCTCCGCCCCCTTGCCCCCTGCTGGGGGAAAGGAACCTCCCCCAGATCCACCTCTCTTTTTTTTAACTATTTTTCGCTTCGCGTGCTCGCTCTTTATATGACAAAGCCGTCAACCCCCACCTCGGATCGGCATTCAAATCCCAACCCGACCGCTCCCCACGCTCTAAACGCCTCGCTCCAGCATAGGCAATCATAGCACCATTGTCGGTGCATAAATCCAACGGTGGAAAATAGACCTGAATTCCCACCTTCCCCGCTCGCTCACTCAACATCTCTCGTAACCGTCGGTTGGCACCCACACCACCAGCTACCATCAAACGACGATGACCACTCTCATGACACGCCTTCAGGGATTTGTTGACCAATGCCTCTACCAGGGCCTCTTGATAAGAGGCGGCAATGTCCGGTCGCCGAGCATCTTCCGTGCCTACCTCATGGCGGCGCAGAAATTGCCGCAACGAGGTCTTAACCCCGGAATACGAAAAATCCAAACCATCCCGCCTGGTCATCAACGCCCTGGGAAAAACATACGCACCCCGATCACCCCCCTCAGCCAATGCTGCAATGGAGGGCCCGCCGGGATAGGGAAGCGCCATCATTCTGGCCCCTTTGTCAAACGCTTCGCCTACCGCATCGTCACGCGTCTGACCCATGATTTCATAGCGGCCAAAGGCGTGGGCCTGCACCAGCATGGTATGCCCACCGGATACCAACAGAGCGATAAAAGGAAACTGCATCCCTTCACCCCCCTCCGGCATCAGGAATGGACTCATCAGATGGCCCTCCATGTGGTTGACGCCGATCAGCGGTATCCCCAATGCCATAGCCAATCCCTTAGCCGTGGAGAGACCCACCAAAAGCCCCCCTGCCAACCCCGGACCTGCGGTAACGGCTATACCATCCAGATCAGACGAGGCCATCTGGGCCTGGGCCAACGCAGCTTCTACTACCGGCTGGACATTGCGTATGTGCGCTCGGCTGGCCAGCTCCGGCACCACACCACCAAACTCTGCATGAATGGCTACCTGTGTACGGATCACATTGGACAACATGCGCCCTTCTGACACCACGCCGGCGGCGGTCTCGTCACAACTGGTCTCAAGGCCCAAAACATTCATGCAGACTCCATTGGCAGCGGTGGTGAACCGTTCATGACGGATCTTTGAACAGCATACCCCTTTTTTGATGTTGCCGGAACGCGCCGCCGCGCTTATGGTCTGCCCATCGCCCCGAATTACAACCCCAACAAGGACACCCCTCTTATGAACACCGTTCCCATACTCCGCATCGGCACCCGAGGCAGCGCACTGGCACTCTGGCAGGCCCACTGGGTGCAAAACCTGCTTCAAGAAGCCCATCGCGATATCGGTCTTACCGTGGAGCTGGTCACCATCGTGACCAAAGGGGATCGGATTTTAGATGCACCTCTAGCTAAAGTGGGCGGCAAGGGGTTGTTTGTCAAAGAGCTGGAAGAGGCACTGCTGGATGGTCGGGTAGATCTGGCCGTCCACTCCATGAAGGATGTGCCCGCCGTATTTCCCGAAGGACTGGGCATCACGGCCATCTTAGAGCGGGAAGATCCACGCGACGCACTGCTCTCTCTCTCCTACGACTCACTGGAGGCGCTGCCCCAAGGGGCAAAAATCGGCTCCTCCTCCCTGCGCCGCCAGAGCCAACTGCTGCGCAAACGGCCTGATCTACAGATGGTGTCGCTACGAGGCAATGTCAACACCCGCATTCAACGGCTGGAAGAGGGACGCTTTGATGCCATTATTCTGGCCGCTGCCGGGGTTAAACGGCTGGAGATGACCCAACATGTGGTCTCCTGGATCGACCCGGAACAGATGATTCCGGCGGTGGGTCAGGGTGCAGTGGGGGTGGAGACACGGGTGGCGGATCGACGCATTCTCAAGCTGCTCAAACCTCTGGAACATCCGGATACACGAGATTGCGTACTGGCAGAACGGGCCTTTCTCACCCGGCTGGAGGGGGGGTGTCAGGTGCCCATCGCCGCCCATGCTCGGCTTAAAGATGACGAAACCATTCATCTCATCGGGCGGGTCTCCAGTCTGGACGGCAGCCACGCCCTCACCATGGAGACCAAAGGGGCGCGGAATAATCCAGCTGAACTTGGGGATCTGTTGGCCAGTCAGCTGTTGGATGCCGGAGCCGCCGCTATTCTGGCCGAAGCCCTGCGGGATGCCGAAGCCCAGTGAATCCGACGCCTCACCATAGACCGCTGACAGGGCGGGTGATTCTGATTACCCGCCCGCAGCCGGGCAACGACGCCACCGCCCACCGGGTACGCCAGTTGGGCGGTGAGGCGCTGCAAATGCCGGTGCTGACCATTCATCCCCCTAAGAATCCTGAACCACTACAGCGGGCGATGAATAATTTGGACCGCTTTGACGGCGTCGTTATCACCAGTGCCAACGGTGCGCGAGCGTTGTTAGCCCATCCCCCCTGCCCCATGGACGCCCCGACCCTCTATGCAGTAGGAAAAAAGAGCGCCGCGCCACTTGAGCAGGCTGGATATAAGGTCATGCTTCCCCCCCACGCCGCCGATGCCGAAGTGCTGGCCAAAGCTCTGATAAACGTCCCAAATTCTCCACGTAGATTATTGATTCTACAGGCGGAGATCGGGCGCGATAATCTCATACAGCACCTTACCAAGGCTGGGCGCACCGTGACGCGCGTGGTGGCGTATCGAGCCAAGCCGCTGGAGACCATCACACCCCTGGTGATGCAGGCGCTTGAGAAGGGGCATCTGGATGCGGTGCTCTTCTTCAGCAGCCGCTCGGCTGAGAGCTTCATCACCCGGCTGCCGGACCCGGCTGCACGGCTGCAACAGGTTACGCTGGCGGCCATCAGCCCCCTCACTGCCAGAACCCTGCAACGGCTAGGGCACCCTCCTCAGGTGATCGCCCAAACCCCCACCGAAGAGGCCCTGTTAAGTGCCCTCATCCACCATTGGCACCCCCAAGACAAGCGCCCATAAAAAAAGGGACCACTGCGGTCCCCTTCTCTACACAAGCCATGATAATAGCTAGCAGTTTTTGCGGAAGTACACCGCCAGAGGATCGTTAGGCAGAACCTTGCGTCCAAGACCAATCACGCCATCGCCCTCAATGCGACGTTCATCCCGGTGGACAAAAGTATCCGCCTGACCGGTGGTAACGATAAAGGTGCCGTTGGTACTCTGATCGATCAGCACAAAACGGTCCCGACGAAACTCAATGCGGGCGTGTATGCGCGATGACATGGTGTCAGGCACCATAAAGTGGTTCTGCTTGCCACGTCCCAGCGTGGCCGAGGGGAGCTCGGCCCCCACTTCGATTTCACGACCCTGAAACGTAAGGGTCATGGAGGTCTGCTGCACCTCCGGCTGCTGAAACGGCATGCCGCCCATTACCGTCAGCTCCTCCTCCTCTCCCCAGGTCAGCTCGTAGATCTCCACCGGCTTGGCCTTACCCTTCACGGTGGTGGTAATCAGCAAGCGGGTATCCATCTGCAACATGCGATTCATCAGATCACGGGTCTCGCCGGTGGTGATAATCTGATCCGCCTTGGCCTGAGCCGCCATGCGCGCCGCCAGATTGACCGCATCGCCAAATACGTCGCCGCCCTCTTGAATCACATCACCGTAATGAAACCCAACCCGAATCTTCAGCACATGACCCCAGGCCATGGACTGATTATCCACCTCCTCCTGCATGCGCACCGCAGCATCCGCCGCCTGATCTGCCGAGGGAAATGTACACATCACCTCATCGCCAATGGTCTTCACCACCCGCCCCAGATACTCGCCGGTAATGCGGGTCAAAAGTTCCAGGCAGCGGGAGGTCAACTCCCGCGCCTTGGCATCCCCCAGCGTCTCATAAAGACGTGTGCTGCCAGCGATGTCAGCAAACATGATAGCTAGGTTTCTCTGTTCTCGATCACTCATCGTATCCCCACGATCTTTCCGTACCGCTTTTACTTTTTTGCAATGCCGTCTCCGGCCTGACGCTGCCGTTAAATCGATAAGCGTGCCCCCCGCTTCGATCCATGGCCGCTTGCTTGTGCTCCCCGGCTACAATACGTAACCCAGAATCACCGTGATATTATCCTTGCC
The DNA here is from genome assembly GCA_015233785.1 of Magnetococcales bacterium. Classification (GTDB taxonomy): domain Bacteria; phylum Pseudomonadota; class Magnetococcia; order Magnetococcales; family JADFWT01; genus JADFWT01. The sequence goes on along the minus strand of JADFWT010000052.1, from coordinate 2,361 downwards.
GCCGTTCTCCCGCGCCTGCTCCAACAACTTATCGCACAGCGCATCCAGATTATCTGCTGTAGCGTCGGCCAGCATGGCGTTGATCTGATCATCTGGAATCATGCCGGAGAGACCATCGGAACAGAGCAGCAACGTATCCCCCGCCTCCAAAGGCAAACGGGTCACATCCGGAGCCACATAGGGAGTGGGACCCATGGCTTGCAGAATGATGTTCTGAGCCGGCGGTTTACCTCGTCCGCCAAAATCAATCCACTGCTGATACATGGAGTGATCACGGGTCACCGCCCGAAACTGGTCGCCGCGCCGCAGATATAGACGGCTATCTCCCACATGAAAAACAATGCCGCTGATAGGCTCATTGGGAGGAGGATTCATCTCTGGCAGCCACATGCCCACCAAGGTCGAACCCATACCTGCCCCTTCGTTGAAACCTTTGTCCTGGTTCAACTGGTTAACCTGGCTGTTGGCCTCCTGCACCGTACCGCGCACCACATCGATAAAGGGGTCTTCGGGATTGTCCTGGGTGGGGGGATCGTCCTCCACATCCTGGCTATCCATACGGCGGGTTAAAACGGTAATCTCCTCCTCTTCTGCCGTTGCGGGTTCCCCCCCCAACCCGGCTCGAATCGCCTTGATGACATGCGCACTGGCCACCTCGCCTGCATCGTGACCGCCCATGCCGTCCGCCACGATCAGTAGGCCAATCTCTCTGTCGATCCTGTAATTATCTTCGTTCAGCGTGCGCACGCACCCAACATCGGTGCCGCCTGCAGCCACCAAACGGTTATGAATCCGGCTCGCCATGTTATTGTTACGCCATTTCTATTACAGGTTAACCAAGCCGCCTAAATCGGCTTATATCACCACACTGTCCCAATAGAGATCTTGATGGTCTTCACGCCGGCACCCCGATCCTTTGGCGATGCCCGACTTCTCTACAGGGCAAGATTAGCTTAATGAAAAGCAGTGGCTGGCGACAAGGGAATATGGAGAGAACACCCATACCGGGTTGTGGACGACTATACAATCTCCATTACGGATGATACGATTTCGACTGAATTGAGCCCAGCTCATGGATACCCCGATTGAAACGCACCAACAACGAAATCCACTGCACGTAAACGCCCCCATGATCTACACGGTTCCACGCACATCTGTAGACGATCCGCACATTCAGGACGATGCCGCGCCGGATGAGGATCCCTTTGACTACAGCGGGGTGATTGTCAAAAAGCCGTGGGGCTACGAATATCTGGTCTTCGAAAACCGGCACGTCGCCATCTGGATGCTACATATCATCCGCACCCGAAAAACCTCCATGCATTGCCATCCGCGCAAACGTACCGGGTTGATCTTGCTTAGCGGACGGGCAGCGTTTCACCATCTAAAAGGCGATGTGGAACTCACCGCCCACGATGCCGTTAATATCGAAGCCGGAGCCTTTCACTGCACCGAAGCCGCCAGCGCACTGCCAATTCCACCTGTCTCCGAAAACGGCATCTGGGTACTGGAGATTGAATCTCCACCCCTTAAGAAGGATCTGTGCCGTCTTAAGGACGCCTATGGGCGCGCTGGAGCCTCGTACGAAGGCACCAGCAACATGGTGTTTGAGCCCAAAGAGACCCTAAAGCTGGACAGCCCCACCGCAGGCGGACTGAAGCGCTGGAAACATCACGACCTCACCTATACCATGCGACGCGGCCCCATCCAGCGTACTCAACGCCCACCAAGCCCTGAGACACTGGCCTCCATCATCGGTCTGGATGCCGGTGCCGCCCTACCCCCCAACGCCCCAGCCATGGGTGAAGTGCTACACTGGGATACGCTACTGGCACGCATCGGGGATCACACACTGGAAGGTGCCACCTTGCTGACTATTGAGAAAGAGAGCCGACGCGTGAAGCTCACCCACTATCTTGCCGACCAGTTGGCCGCTCAAGGCGTAGGCCATATCTTTGGCGTCAGCGGCGGCGGCGCCATGCATCTGGTGGACTCCTTCGGCAGCCGACCCGGCATCCAATACATTGCCACCCATCATGAACAGGCCGCAGGTATGGCAGCGGAAGGGTATGCACGCATCACCGGCGGTCTGGGTGCAGCGCTGGTCACCTCCGGCCCCGGCAGCACCAACGCCATCACCGGCGTCACCGGGGCCTGGATCGAATCCACCCCTATGTTGATCCTTTCTGGACAGGCCAAACGGGCCGACCTGATCGGCGACACCGGCCTCAGACAAAATGGGGTCCAAGAGGTGGATATCCCGGCGCTTGTCCAACCGGTGACCAAATATGCCGTCACGGTGATGGAGGCGGAGAAGATCCGTTATCATCTGGAAAAGGCGGTCTGGTTGGCCACCAATGG
>JADFWT010000051.1 GCA_015233785.1 Magnetococcales bacterium | reverse complement strand
AATGGCCGCAGAGATCTCGGCGTCGGTCACCTTGTCCTGAAGGGCGCGATCTTCCAGGGTCTCCTGAGAGACCGCAGAGAGCAGCGACGAAGAACAACCAGCCGCACCCAAAACCGCCGCCAGCACCATCACCATCGCGATCCAATTCAGATTGCTCCGCATGCGCCCTCACCTATTTCCACGCGCTAGAAGTGAGTCCACCCCTGTCCTGAAAGCGACATCGCCTCTCCATCTTTAAGTACCACCGGCTTGTGATCATCGCTCTTCACGACCTGGCCGATCTCGGTGACCATAACTCCGGTCTTCTCCGCCGCGTCCGCCACCAACTGCTCTGCCATGCCGGGAGCCACCGTAAACAGCAGCTCGTAATCCTCACCACCGGTAAGCATGATCCCCAACAACGCCTCACCGTGGTCCGCCACCTGCCGCTTGGCCGCCTCGGAGAAGGGAATCTTCGCCACATCGATCTCAGCCCCCACCCCAGAGGCCGCACAGATATGCCCCAGATCGGCCACCAACCCATCGGATACATCAATGCAGGCGTGAGGCAGAGAGCTCTCTTGAAGCAAGGCACCCAGCGCCAATCGCGGCTCCGGCAGTTGGTGACGATGTTTCAGATAGACCAGATCCTCACGGCTGCGAACCTGCAAGCTCCCCAACCGCTGAGAGAGCCCCAACGCCGAATCGCCAATGGTGCCGGAGACAAAAATCTTATCCCCCACCTGGGCACCACTACGCTTCATGGCCCGATCTTCTCCCACAATGCCGAACAGTGTGATGGTGATCACCACCGGACCCTTGCTGCCTACGGTATCGCCACCGATGGGAAATACATCATACTGCTCGCCAGCCTCTTTGAGACCGCGCCCGAACTCCTCCAGCCACTCCAGCGGCTTGTTGGGCGGAACCGCAATGGAGAGCAGATACCACTTGGGCAGCCCCCCCATGGCGGCAATATCAGCCAAATTAACCCGGAGGGCCTTCCGCGCCAGCAGAAACGGATCCATATCGGAGTTGAAATGGATCCCCTCCAACAGCGTATCGGTGGTGGTGAGCAGTTGTTGGGTACGGGGAATGGAAAAGACCGCCGCATCATCACCGATCCCCTGATCAACCAGCTCATCTTTACGCCCCAAGGGGGTAAACAGTTCGCGGATCAAGCCAAACTCTCCCAACGAAGCCAATGTTTTTGCACCTTCCATCACACTACTCCCTGTTCTGCCCCTCATCGGCTTCGGAAACCTCTTGGTGACGCCGCCCCTGCTGCGCAACCATGCCATCCAGCACGCCGTTAACAAAACGGCTGGAACCAGAGCCACCAAAACGCTTCGACAACTCCACCGCCTCATTGATAATGATTCTGGCAGGCGGTGCCCCTTCGGCCATCAACTCATAGAGCGCCAAGCGCAAGATGGAACGATCAATCAGTGCAATCCGCTCCGATGCCCAACGCTGGGCCGCCGCATCAATCTTCTCATCCAGGGCTTTGGCCGCATCCCAGGTTCCCAAGGCGATCTTCTCAAAATAGTCCAGATCGATTCGTCCGGGATCCTTGCTCTTGCCAATCTGCAATACCGCCTGACTCATACTGCCCTTGACGGCAGCACACTGGTAGAGCGCCTGCACCGCCAACTCCCGCGCCCGGCGTCGAGTCCCGCGATTAACCGCCGTTTTGCGCCGCTTGCCCCAAGACCCTTTTTGGGCGGGCCGGGACGAACGCTTCGCCCCCCCCTCACGCCCAGAAGGGGTGGAGACACGCACCGCCCCTTCCGGCAGAAAAGGCAGATCCTCCGGCACCCGAATCAACGCGGGATCCACAGGCCCATCTTCCTGGTCAAATTCGTCCTCGTCGCCCATGGATCGCTATACCGCCCTAAAATTTTGGTAGGAGGTCGAGCATCTCCACCACAGCGGCGGCAGTCTCCCAACCCTTGTTGCCGGATTTAGCCCCAGCCCGGTCAATGGCCTGCTCCACAGTGTCGCAGGTCAGCACGCCGAACCCTACCGGCATACCGCTCTCCCATGACATCTGCGCCACACCTTTACTCACTTCAGCGCACACATAGTCAAAGTGGGGCGTGGCGCCGCGAATCACCGCACCCAAACAGATGACGCCATCGAACTTACCGCTCTCCACCGCCCGCTTGGCGGCCAGAGGAATCTCAAACGCACCGGGAACCCGCGCCACGGTCAACGCATCACGCGCCGCGCCATGACGGACCAAAAAATCCAACGCACCCTCCAGCAGCGGTTCGGTAACAAAGCTGTTGAAACGGGCCACAATCAGACAGAAGCGTTTCCCGGAGGCGTCCAAATGGCCCTCCAGGGTCGCGGATGCCTCACTCATTACGCCGACTCCTTATCTCTTAATTTCCGATCATAACGCAGCCGCCCATGGGCTACGCGTCGCCTTTACTCACATCCGAGGCGAACTGCCGAAGCATATGCCCCAGTTTATGTTTTTTGGTCTTCAGATAGTGGCTGTTGTGATCCCCGGCGGGCATCTCAATAGGCACGCGGGACTCCACCTCAATACCGTACCCCTCCAACCCGATAATCTTCTTCGGGTTGTTGGTGAGAATCCGCAAGCGACGTGCGCCGAGATCCTGAAGAATCTGCGCGCCGATGCCGTAATCCCGAAGATCGGCCTCAAAACCGAGTTTTTCGTTGGCCTGGACGGTATCCAACCCCTGATCTTGAAGATTATAAGCATGCATCTTGTTGATCAGACCAATGCCACGCCCCTCCTGGCGCAGATAGACAATGATTCCCTGCCCCTCTTTGCCGATCTGCTCCATGGCAGCGTGCAACTGATTGCCGCAATCGCAACGGGTGGAACCGAACAGATCGCCGGTTAGACACTCGGAGTGAACCCGTACCAACACCGGCTCATCGGAGCGAATCTCCCCCTTCACCAGCGCTACATGCTGAAAATCATCCACATCGGTGGTGTAGACGTAGAGCCGCCAATCGCCGCCGTAGGCGCTGGGCAGGTCGGCATCCACCGCCCGATGCACCAACCGCTCATTCTCAGTGCGATAGGCGATCAGGTCGGCAATGGTGCCAATCTTGATGTCGTGCGTCTTCGAGAACTTAAGCAGGTCCGGCACCCGCGCCATGGAGCCGTCATCCTTGAGAATCTCGCAGATCACCGCCGCCGGTTTGCAGCCGGACATGCGCGCCATATCCACCGAAGCTTCGGTGTGTCCGGCCCGAACCAACACGCCGCCATCACACGCCACCAGCGGAAACACATGACCAGGGCGTGCCAGATCTCCCGGCCCGCTGTGGTCGTCGATAGCCACCTCAATGGTGCGCGCCCGATCGTGGGCAGAGATGCCGGTAGTAACGCCGGTGCTGGCCTCAATGGAGACAGTAAAAGCGGTCTTGAACTTGGCGTCGTTGTCCACCACCATCAGCGGCAACTTCAACGCCTCCACCCGCGCCTGAGAGAGCGCCAGGCAGATCAGCCCACGACCATACCGCGCCATAAAGTTGACCTTCTCAGCGTCGCAGTTCTCCGCCGGGATGATCAGATCTCCTTCATTTTCGCGATTTTCGTCATCCACCAGGATCACCATACGGCCCTGGCGCATCTCTTCCACAAGCTTTTCTATACTACTAAAATCAGCCATAACAGCCTTTTAAATTATTCCTTTGCGGCGCAAATACGCCTCATCAACCCGATCAGCGGGAGGGCACTTCGCCCCGGTCTTCAGCAGACGCTCCACATAACGTCCGATCAGGTCGGTTTCAATATTCACCTTTGATCCGGCCCCAAGACCGGAGAGGGTGGTCTTCTTCTGGGTCAGCGGAATGATGTTGACCGAAAAACGAGTTCCCTCGGTCACATCCCGCACCTCATTGACGGTGAGACTTACCCCGTCGATAGCAATAGAGCCTTTGGAGACAATATACCTCCCCGGACCATGGGGAACACGGAACCAAATCTCTTGAGAGCGTCCGCGCTGAGTAACACGCTCCACACCACCCACCGCATCTACATGGCCCTGCACCAAATGGCCATCCAATCGCCCCCCCACCTGCATGGCCCGCTCCAGGTTGACCAGATCACCATGACTACGATGACCAAAGGTGGTTCGACGCACCGATTCGGCAGAGACCAGAACCGTAAAAGCGCCCGACCCCATCTCGGTAACCGTCAGACAGGCCCCGTTGACAGCGATAGAGTCCCCCACCTTCACTGTCTCCAGCGCCATGGCGGTACGCACCGTCAACTTCCAGTCGGCGCTGCCCTTGCGGATGGAGGCAATGTTGCCTACCTCTTCGATCAGTCCGGTAAACATGACGCTCTCCTACTACCGTCCACGCCTCAAGGGAATCATCGCCTCATGATCGCTGGGAAGATCCCCCAGCTCATGGCGCAATATTTTTCTCAGAGATCTCGGCTGCCCCTCCAGCAGCGCCCCGCGCCCAACGCGGCCGGTGATCTTAAAGCGAAGATAGTCCCACATCAGCCAAGCTCCATACTTAAGGCCACGCTTACGGGTGGCGATAGCCCACCCCATGGGAATCAACATAAATTCAAGATAGTGAAACAGCAGCGGGTGGGCACTCAGCAGGGTCTTCTGCTTCACCGCTTTTTTATACTGCGCCATGCCGAACTTTTTGACGAAGTGATAATTGGCGGCAATCTGAATCCGCCGTCGCCAGGCATGCAGCTCCAGGTCGGGATAGTCGGTAAAGTTTATGGTGCGGGTCACATCCGCCGCGTCGGCATCGGAGATCTCCAATAGATACTTCTCCTCACCATCGAATCCCGGCTCAATGAGCCCCTTTTGGCGGGCAAACTCATAGAGGGGCGTTCCCGGCAGCGCCTGGGCATAGGTGATGGAGATGCGCGATGGGTCGTGCTCCGGGCGCAGACTCTGACAATACTGAACAAATGCGCTGGTCTCCGCCACCGTCTCCGGGCTCTCTCCCGGCATACCGATCACCAGTTGCACAGTGGTGTCCAGATCCGCCTCCAGGGTCCAGGCCATGGCCTGCCGGTTTTGGGCCACGGTGATCTTCTTCTCCATCATCTGCAACACGGCATCGCTGCCCGACTCCATGCCGTAGACAATGGTGGTGCATCCGGCCTCCTTCATCAACTGGATCGATGCCGGATCGATGCAGTTGGTGCGCATACCGCTCACCGTCCAGAGAAGATCGTATTTTCGAATCCCCTGGCAAAAGGCCTTCAACCAGCGCTTGTCGGTGCCGAAATTTTCATCGTTCCAAACCACAAAACCGACATCATAGCGCTCAATCAACGCCTCCAGACGCTGCATCAACAGCTCCGGCGGAATATAGCGAATCCCCTTTTGCCAACGATGACAAAACGTGCAACGGGCCACACACCCCTTGGAACCCACCATGGTCACCAATTTTTTTCCCCGACGATGGGGGGCCTGAAAACGGGGATCGTGCTGAAACTTGGAGAACCCATGAGGGCTGGATGTTTCATCGCAGACATAGCGGCGCATATCCGAAACCTGAGCCAGCTCCTCCCAATCAATGGGATAGAGCTGATGGGCCGGCAGGGGCTTCTCATAACCGGTGTTCACCGGCTGGCCATCCTCCCCCAGAAACAACAAACCGGGAATGTCGCCATAACCCACCGGACGGGTAGTGCTCTGGGCCCGCTCAATGATGTTGCAGAGCACCGTCTCCCCTTCGCCCAACACGCAGAGATCCACACCGGTTCGACGAAGCGCCAGCTCACCACAGGCGGCCATGTTGCCCCCCAGAACAATCAACGTCTCCGGCAGCAACCGCTTGATATCCAGCGACAGGCGCTTCATGTAGTCGTAGGCGGTTGAGACCACGGCGCTGATGCCGAGAATCTCCGGCTTCTCCTGCTGGATACGGTCCAGCACCTCCTGATAAGACGGACGGTTGCCATCAATGTGATAAAAAACCGCCTCGCTGATACCCTGATCCCGCACCGCTTTCATCAGGGCCAACACGCCGATGGGGGGGAAGTTATCAGCCGCATCCCGAATGGGGGTGGTCACCAACAGAGTTTTCATAAGGCCCCCTTGGAATCGGGATAGTTGAGATCCCCTTGAATCAATAAATCATGGCCCAACATACGGGTGCGCATATGGGTGATTTTTACCGCATCGGCCAGACGACTGACACCCGCTCCATTGAGAATTCCAGATGCCTCATGACCCCCAATCAACTTGGGCGCCAGATAGAGTTCCAGCCGATCCGGCAATCTGGCATCCAGCAGCGCCTGACTGAGAATCCCCCCCGCCTCCGAAAGCACGCTGGTGACATCCAGCGCGCCCAATCGGGCCATCAAAGCCGTTAGATTCACACGTCCCTGGGGCGTCGCCTCAATCTCCAGAATATTCGCTCCTTTGGCCTTCATGGCTTGACGCTTCTTCGGGTCAGCCCTATCCGTGACGGCAATCCAGAGCGGAGCCTCATCAATGGTACGAAAAAACTCCATCTCCAACGGAATGCGTAACGTAGAGTCCACCACCAGACGAATCGGATGTCGCCCCCCCGGCAGACGACAGGTAAGCTGCGGATTGTCGATCATGGCCGTCCCGGCGCCCACCATCACCACATCATGGGTATCCCGCAAACGATGAACTCGGCGGCGGGCTTCCGGACCGGTAATCCACTGGCTCTCGCCGGTACGGGTGGCGATCTTGCCATCTATGGAAGCAGCGGTTTTCAGAGTTACAAGAGGCCGTTTGCGGGTGATCCAGGAGATGAATGGGGCCAGAATACGCCGGGCTTCCTCCTGACAGACCCCCACCGTAACGTCAATACCAGCCTGACGGATACGATGAAGACCGCGACCAGCCACCAGAGGATTGGGATCCTCAATCGCTACCACAACCCGAGCCACCTTGGCCTTGATCAGGGCATCGGCGCAAGGCGGTGTCCGGCCTTGATGACTACAAGGCTCCAAGGTGACATAGGCGGTAGCTCCTTCAGCCAACGTTCCGGCATCGACAAGAGCATGGGGCTCGGCATGGAGAGAACCCGCCTGTTTATGATAACCGCGCCCAACGATTTTTTGGTCTCGAACAAGAATGCAACCCACAAGCGGATTAGGGCGCGTACGACCGGCAGCACGCTGGGCCAAACGAAGGGCCAGTTTCATATAGCGTCGGTCAGAGTTCACAATAAAGCCCTTATGTTTGGGGAGTCCAGAGGGCCTCAGGCCTTCTGGCAGGTGCAGGACAGCGTCCTGCTGGGGGTTTGGGGGCGAAGCCCCCAACGCAGTATATAGAGGCTTTTCCTCCTCCCCAAAAAGCCGATCAACCTACTTATAGACCGGGTATTTTTGACATAACTCCGCCGTTTCCTTACCGACTTCGGCAACCACAGCCGCCAAATCACCCTTCCCGGAGACCGCGTCCACCACTCGGACAATCATTCGCCCAACCTGGGTAAAATCCGCCTCCACAAAACCACGCGTGGTGGCCGCAGGCGTTCCAAGCCGAATCCCGGAGGTGATAAAGGGGCTGCGGGGATCGCCGGGAATGGCGTTCTTGTTACAGGTCAACCCAGCATCTTCAAGCGCCCGCTCAGTATCTTTACCGGTAATGTCCCGAGAGGTGAGATCCACCAACATCAGGTGGTTGTCGGTGCCGCCGGAGACGATTCTCAGCCCCCCCTCAACCAGGGCATCGGCCAGTGCCACAGCATTGGCCCGCACCTGCTTGCCATAGATTTTGAACTCCGGCGTCAACGCCTCCTTGAAGGCCACCGCCTTGGCAGCTATCACATGCATCAGCGGCCCACCCTGAATCCCCGGAAAAATCTTGGAGTTGATCTTCTTGGCCAGATCCTCCCGGTTGGTGAGAATCATGCCGCCACGAGGACCGCGCAGGGTCTTATGGGTGGTGGTGGTGACAATATCGGCTTCGGGGAATGGGCTGGGGTGCTCGCCCACCGCCACCAGCCCGGCAAAGTGGGCCATATCCACCACAAGCGCCGCCCCATGCCGGTCGCAAATCTCACGAAATTTGTCGAACTCAATCACCCGGCTGTAAGCCGAGGCCCCCGCCACAATAATGGTGGGCTTGTGCTCGGCGGCCAGCGCCTCCACCTGATCGTAGTCAATCCGCTCGGTCTTCGGGTTCAGGCCATACTGAACCGCCTTGTACACCTGGCCGGAAAAGTTGACGTGGGAGCCGTGGGTCAGATGACCACCATCGGCCAGTGACATGCCGAGAATCGTGTCGCCAGGCAGCGCCAGAGCCATATAGGCCGCCATGTTGGCCTGAGAACCGGAGTGGGGCTGAACATTGGCGTATTCACAGCCAAACATCTGCTTGGCACGGGAGATGGCCAGATCCTCCGCCTGATCGACAAACTCGCAGCCACCGTAGTAACGCTTGTGGGGATACCCTTCGGCGTATTTGTTGGTGAGCACGCTGCCCTGAGCCTCCAAAACCGCACGGCTGACGATGTTCTCAGAGGCGATCAGCTCAATCTGATCCCGCTGGCGAGAAAGCTCCGCGCCAATGGCGTTAAAAATCTCTGGATCAAACGACTGCAATGCACTGCTTGAAGATGCCATGAACGGTCTCCTTGTCTGGAGCTGTTGGGCCGGGCTCCGACTTCTCCAGAGACCGCCCGATAAAGTTTAATAGATGCCGCCCAACAAGTGGGATCAGTCGGCGATCTTCTCAATTTTTTCAATACGCCCCTGATGGCGCCCACCATCGAACTCGGTATCCAGCCACATATTGAGAATGCCCTGGGCTACCTCAATACCGGTGGTACGCCCCCCCAACACCAAGACGTTGGCATCGTTATGCTGACGACTCATGCGTGCGCCGAACTCATCGTGGCAGAGCGCCGCGCGAATATTGGAAAATCGGTTGGCCGCAATGGAGATGCCGATGCCGGTGCCGCAGACCAGAATGCCGCGATCCCCCTCCCCAGCCAGCAGTTTGCGGCAGAGCTGGGCGGCAAAGTCGGGATAATCCACCGAACAGGTGCCGTCACACCCCAGATCCACCAACTCCACATCATCCCGCTCGCCCATAAAGGCCACCAGTGCCGACTTAAGATCCGACCCGCCGTGATCACTCGCCAAAAGAATCCGCATGGCTGCTCCATTCCCTTTCAGATATTGCCCAACATTCATGTCTCGGAGGGGAGAGATCCCCAGATGCCCAGCCCGCCTCAACGCGGCTGATAACGCTTCTCCTCTTTGATCTTTTCCGCCTCCTGTAGAGCCGCCTCCAGAAGCACCCGATCCCGCGCATAGGAGCGCTGCTGATTGCGCTCCTTGGCCACCAGAATACGCCGCTCACGCCCCCGCCGGGTGAGATCCACAAAGCGATAGGTGGCGTAGTAGAACCCCGCCCCCACCAGCCCGCCCAAAATCACCCCGCCCAGCATGATCGGCGCATAGTAGATCCAGAACTGCTCAAGGGTAAAGGCGGCCTCCACCGGCTGACCGCCAACGATAAAGGTCTTGCCGTAAGACCAGACAAAGGAGAGCACCTGCTCCAGAAAGGTGGTAATGCTCTGCCCTTGAGAGGCCAACGCTGAGAGGGCTCCGCCGCCGCTATCCATCCGCAGCAACCACGACCCCAACTGATAGTCGCTCCAGAAAAATATTGGAAAGGTGGCCGGATTGCCGATCAGGGTTCCGATCCACGATGCCACCTTGGAGCCGCCAAAGATGACACAGAGAAGCGTCGCCAAAATCAGATGAAACCCGAGCAGCGGCGTAAAGGAGATAAACACACCCCACGCCACCCCCAACGCAATATTGTGGTGGTTATCCGGCAGTCGAAGCAGCCGAATGGTGTGATAGTGCAGATAACGCCCGAAGGGATACTGTTTTTTTGGCCGAGACAAATCGAAAACCTCAAGCAGAAAGGGTCTAGCGATCCACCGCTCTCATCACAACGGTTCCATGGTATCCCAGCGGTGGCACTGGGGGCATTTCCAGTAGATGTCGTGAGACTTGAACCCACAGCGGGAGCACTGGAAGTTGTGCTGGCGCGCTGTCCAGTGGTCCAGACAGTGGGTCATGACATCCACCGCCTCTTCCCGATTATCCTGCCGGGAGAGCAGGCCAGAGAGCGTACGGGCGATCTCAGCGGATCCAGGATGCTTATCCGCGCCTTGACGCAGGGCATCCACCGCCTCATCCAGCCGTCCACGCTGCTCCAGATACTGCGCCCAGCGTAACAGAAGTCGCGATGAAGCCGAAGGGGTGCGACACGCCTTACGCATGCATTTTTCAAATCCGACATCATCCTCCAGCCGGTCATAGGCTTCCCGCAGGGCATCCACCAGCAAAAAGAAGTGACTGGGACGGGTTTTTTTTAGCGTAGCAAAGGTCTTGATGGCCTTCTTGACCTTACCTTCAGCCAGTTGCATCTCACCGAGCTGGCGATACGCTTCCAGACAGCCAGGATAGACCTTAATGGCAGCCCGATAGTGGTCCACAGCCCCGTCACTATCGACACTCTCCAGCGCCTCCTGGCCCATATTGACCCGCAGGTGGGCCTCCCGACGAGGATCCCGAAAACTAGAGGCCTTTTCCAACCGCTTCAGTGCCCGAAGCGCCCGATCCCAACGCCCCTCATCCTCGTGAAGACTCTGAAGCGCCGACAGCGATTTTGAATGATGGGGATCTACCTCCAACACCTTACGGTAGGCCTCCACCGCTCGATCCAGGAAGCCTCCCTGTCGATAATCCTCCGCCAGGGAGAAGAGCGCCCCCACCCGAAACGACTCCGGAAGGTTGGGACGGGCAATGATGTTCTCATGAATGCGGATGGCCCGTCCCACCTCTCCACGAGCCCGAAACAGATTGCCCAGAGAGAGATAGATCTCAACAGTCTCGGAGTTGAGCCGCACCACTTGAATAAACTCTTCGATGGCCCGATCCGGCTCATCGGAGATCAAAAAATTGAGCCCGCGAAGATAGAAGCCCGACTCGTGACGACGCTGCTCCTCTTCACTGCGCTCCCGCTCCAGGGCACGCCCCATCTGATGGCCAAGCCCGAACAGCGCCCCACCCACCACAATGGCAAGAGCCAGCCAGCCGGTCAGATGAGAAAGCTCCATGGACGCTCCTGGGGTTGATTTTAGAACTGCGCGTCGTGTTCCAAGGGGAGGTTGCGCAAATTGGTCAGCTCCTCCTCCAGATCCTGAATCTGGCGAAGTTTCCGGGCATTGCGCCGCCGACAGCGAAGGTGCGCAGACCAGTTGGTCAACGCGCCCATGAGAAAACCGAGACAGAGCGTTACGAACACCAATCCAAACAGTGGCGTCTTAAGAGAACCGACGAAAAATAACACCCCATCGCCGGGAAGTTTCACCATTACTTCGTGGGGGTTGCCAGCGGCAAAGAGCCCGGCAAAGGCTGCCAGCAGCAGCACCAGAACCAGACCGATCCATCGAACCAACATCGCGCCTCCCGTGACCAACCGTCACGCGCCGCCCCAAGTCCCTGTACGCATACTCTCTAAAAACAGACAGGGGGCGGCATCCCAATGGAAACCGCCCCCCCTATTCTCCAGATCGGGGCACATCCGTCTTAAAACGCCCCGAAAGTAGCGGTCCTAACTATCCACCCGCTGGCGCAACTCCTTGCCGGCCTTGAAGAACGGTACACGCTTTTCAGCCACGTGGACCTTCTCGCCGGTCTTGGGGTTGCGTCCCTCACGAGGGGGGCGAACCTTGACGCTGAAACTACCAAAACCGCGCAGCTCCACGCGATCATTGGATCCCAGGGCATCGCTAATCTCATGCAACACAGTCCCCACCACAATCTCCGACTCCTTGCGAGAGAGGTTTTTACGATGGGCGATGGTATCGATCAACTCCGATTTCGTCATGGTTCTGGACCTCAATAACAATCAATGTTTCCAATAACAATAGACCCGCAGCGGGCCGCTGCCAACCAATAGCCGACATGAGGCCCGCTGCCAAGTGATTATTCGCTCTCTTTGGCGCTGCTGGCCTTCTCAAGGGCCTGACTAAGCGCTTCACCGAGGCTGCTGGTACCGCTGCTGCCACCGCCTGGCTTGTCGGAGGCGTACTCTTTGATCGCCTTCTTCTCTTCAACGATCTCCAGCGCCTTGACGGAGATGGCGATCTTGCGCTTCTGACGATCAATCTGAAGCACCCGAGCTTCCACTGCATCATTCACAGCCAGAGTCTTACCGTCCGGGTTCTCCTGAGAGAGTTCCGCCTTGCGCAGCATGGCATCGACATTCTCGTCGAGCTGAACGATGTAGCCGGAGTTCAGAACCTCTTTAACCGTACCGTTGACCGTGCAGCCTCTGGGGTGTCCTTCCGCCCACTTGCTCCAGTCGTCGGGATTGGCCTGCTTGAGACCCAGGGAGATGCGCTCCTTTTCGGGATCCAGAGAGAGCACCACCGCTTCCACTTCCTGACCGCGCTGGTAGTCTTTGAGAACCTCGTCGCCGGGATTGGGATCCCAGGTAACATCGGAGAGATGCACCAGACCATCGATATCGCCGTCCAGGCCCACGAAGAGACCAAACTCGGTGATATTCTTGATCTCGCCGGTGACCGAAGAGCCGATGGGGTAGTTGGACGCGAACGCCTTCCATGGGTTCTCAATGCACTGCTTGACACCCAGGGAGATACGACGACGGTCACCATCCACTTCCAGCACCATCACATCCACTTCCTGGCCCACTTCGAGAATCTTCGAGGGGTGCAGGTTTTTCTTGGTCCAGGCCAGTTCGGAGATGTGAGCCAGACCTTCAACACCCGGCTCCAGCTCCACAAAGGCACCGTAGTCGGTGATGTTGGTCACGGTACCGCTGAACTTGACGCCGGAAGGATACTTGGCACCGATGCCGTCCCATGGATCGGTCTGAAGCTGTTTCATGCCCAGGGAAATGCGGTGGTTTTCAGGGTTGAAGCGGATCACCTGCACCGAGACGATATCGCCCACCGAAACCACGCTGGAAGGGTGCTTGATGCGCTTCCAGGACATATCGGTGATGTGCAACAGGCCGTCGAGACCGCCCAGATCCACAAAAGCACCGTAATCGGTGATGTTCTTCACCACACCGTCGAGAATCATCCCCTCGTGGAGTGTTTCCAACAACGCCTTGCGGGCATCTTCGCGGTGACGCTCAACCACCGTACGACGGGAGACGACAATATTGCCGCGACGACGATCCATCTTGAGGATGTCGAAAGGCTGGTCCTCTTCCTGCAAACGGGAGATGTCGTGAACCGGACGAACATCCACCTGGGAGCCGGGCAGAAAAGCTGCAAGACTCTGGATGTCGACGGTGTATCCGCCCTTGACCTTGCCCATGATCCGACCAGTAACGGTCTCTTTATCTTCGAAAGCGGTCTCAAGACGTCCCCATGCCTCTTCGCGAATCGCTTTTTCGCGGGAGAGCACGGCTTGTCCATTCTGATCTTCGCTGCGTTCAACGTAGACCTGAACCTGATCCCCGACATCTACGGTAAGCTCGCGATCAACGTTCATGAACTCACGAACGGCCAGACGGCCTTCCGATTTGAGCGCCACGTCGATGACAAACTCATCGCCTTCGCGTTGGATGATGGTTCCGGTGACCACCTGACCTTCTTTCCCCACGCCTCGTTCGAAAAACTCTTCGAGCATCGCGCCGAAATCTTCGTCTTCTTCGATCTGCCCCACAGGGCCGGATGGGGTATTCTCTTGTTGGACCACGGATGGATTCCTCTACACTAATAATGCTTGTGGCGGACGCACGCATTTCCTGATTTGGGTGAACGCCTCCAATCTCCAGTTAGCCTCCAACGAGAGGCTCCACCAACCGGACGACCTGTTCGATGCTCTCCTCAAGCGTCAAATGGGTAGTGTCCACCACAACGGCATCGGCGGCGGAGATCATGGGCGCATGATCGCGGCCTGAATCCCGAGCATCCCGCTCGGCCATTCGGTCGCATATTTGTTGAACGCTAACAGCTTCTCCCTTGGCTTGCAACTCCAAAGCCCGCCGATTTGCACGCTCTTCCAAAGAAGCGGTGAGAAATATCTTCAAATCGGCATCGGGCCAGACCACGGTTCCCACATCCCGCCCATCTAAAATACGATGCCCTCCAGCACCATAGGTACGCTGAAAGGCGAGCAGTGCTTCCCTTACCTGGGGCATGGCCGCCACCTGGGAGGCCCGTTCTCCGGTGGCCTCCTGGCGCAATTCGGTAGTGACATTCTCTCCCCCCAAAAACGCCCCGAAGCTACCATCGCCCATATCCTTAAAAAGATAATCCATTACCTGGGCCGCACGGGCCAATTTTTCCGGGTCCAGTTGGCCGCTCCTTATTGAGAGCAGCCCCACCGCCCGATAGATGGAGCCAGTATCGAGATAGGGCATCTGAAACCGCTGGGCCACCGCCCGACACACCGCCCCCTTGCCGGCCCCGGCGGGACCATCCACGGCAATGCGAACCGCACTCATAGCGCCCGCCCCTCTTCCACATTGGCCCCAAGGCCGCGCATCAACCCGGCAAACCCCGGAAATGAGGTGTCCACATTATCGCAGCGCAGCACCGTCACCGGCTCACGACAGGCCAACCCCGCCACCAGAAAACTCATGGCAATGCGATGATCGGTGTGGGAATCCACCTCAGCCCCCCCCTTGAGACCTTGCGGCTGGCCCTGAATGATGGCGCCATCTTCCCGCTCCTCAAGCGTAGCACCCAGCGCCTTCAACCCGGTCACCATGGCCGCAATCCGGTCGCTCTCCTTAACCCGCAACTCCTTGGCCTCCCGAAGCAGCGTCTCCCCTTCCGCCATGGCCGCCGCCACGAAGAATACCGGAAACTCGTCAATGGCACTGGGAATCACCTCCGGCGGCACCTCAATCCCCTTCAGCTCCGAGTGGCGAATACGCAGATCCGCGACCGGCTCGCCCCCCACATCCCGCTCATCCAGACGCTCAATATTGGCCCCCATCATCTCCAGCAGGGTGATGAGGCCGGTACGGGTGGGGTTCATGCCAACACCGGTTAAGGTGATGTCGGAGCCGGGAATCAGCAGTGCCGCCACCATGGGAAAGGCCGCCGCTGACGGATCGGTGGGTACTCGGAGCGTCTGCCCGGTGAGGGTCGGCCAGCCATCTACCATCACCCGCAATCCATCTCGCTCCACCTCAGCTCCAAATGAGGCCAACATTCGCTCGGTGTGATCCCGAGACAGGGCCGGTTCCGTCACGCTGGTCTCTCCGGCGGTATTGAGTCCGGCCAGCAGCACCGCCGATTTCACCTGAGCTGAAGCCACCGGGCTCTGGTAGTCGATGGGCACGAGCTCGGTTCCCTGTATCACCAAAGGGGCCAAACGATTATCGTCCCGACCCAAGATGCGTGCCCCCATCAGAGTCAGAGGTTTGACGATGCGCCCCATAGGGCGTCCCCGCAAACTGTCATCGCCAGTCAAAATCGACATGAACGACTGGCTGGCCAACACCCCGGAAAGAAGCCGCATGGAGGTGCCTGCATTGCCGAGATCAATCACATTATCAGGTTCTTCCAACCCATCGAGGCCGACGCCATGAATGGTATAGGCACCTGCATCTTGTTTCTCAATCTCCACCCCCATAGCTCTAAAAGCGCCAATGGTGGAGAGCACATCTTCCCCTTCCAAAAGTCCTGAAACCTGGGTAATACCTTCGGCCAGAGAGCCAAACATGATGGCCCGATGGGAAATGGATTTATCACCGGCAACGGAAACGGAACCGGAAAGAGGTTTGCCCTTGAAGGTACGAAGCACACGCATAGATAAATCTCGCAAAACTGGTTGGGGGGTCTGGGGGGAGGCTGTGCCTGCCCTCCAGCGGGGTTTGGGGCGGTGCCCCAATGGGGTCTGGGGCGAAGCCCCAGCGCAGTATATAGAGCCCTTTTTAACGATCCCCCCGCAGCACGGCATGTTCAGCCAGCACCCGATCCCGAGTGGTTTTAGAGCGGGAGAACATCTCATGAAGGGCGTCGCCATCCCCCTCGTCCACCCGCTGGATAAGGTGGTCAAGATCCCCTTGAAAGCGCTTAAGAATCTCTAAGATTCCGTCACGATTCTCCAGACAGATATCCCGCCACATGGTGGGGTCCGACGAGGCGATGCGGGTGAAGTCCCGAAAACCGCTGGCGGCGTAACGAAACACCTCCTGCCGAAGATGCTCCTCCAGATCCGAAAGGGTATTCACCACGTTATAGGCCATCAGGTGAGGCAGGTGACTGGTGGCGGCCAACACCTGATCATGATAATCCACATCCATCATCTCCACCACAGAGCCCGCGGCCTCCCACACCAGACGTACCAAGGCCAAAGCGTGTTGGGGGGTGTTCGAAGTGGGGGTAAGAATAGTCCGACTACCCTGAAACAGGCTTGGAAATGATGCGGCCACACCGACCCGTTCCCGCCCTGCAATAGGGTGTCCACCCACAAAGGAGCAGCTCTCCGGCATCATCGTTTCGCACTGGCGAACAATGTTGCCCTTAACGCTTCCTACATCGGTGATCACGGCATTATGCATGAGATTCGGTACGATCTCCTTGACGGTGGAGACAATGGAACGAACCGGCGTGCAAATAATAATCAGATTGGAATTTTTTACCGCATCTGCAGCACAGGCGGTACCCTCATCAATGACCTTCATATCAAGGGCGGTTTGCAGAGTTTCCCGACGACGGGTAACCCCCACAACGCGGCCTACAAGATCTTGATCTCGCAAAGCCTGAGCAATAGAGCCGCCAATAAGACCAACACCGATAATGGTCATCTGCTGAATAAAGAAAGACACGGGTCAGAGTGCTCCATTAAAACTGGTTGGGGGGTCTGGGGGGAGGCTGTGCCTGCCCTCCAGCGGGGTTTGGGGCGGTGCCCCAATGGGGTCTG
>JADFWT010000050.1 GCA_015233785.1 Magnetococcales bacterium | reverse complement strand
CGCTCTGTCATCAGCTCAATCTGACCAGCGTCAAGCTGACCCTGGAGCCGGTGGCGGATCACTCCCAGGTATACATCTCTGCCCGCGTCAAGACCCATGGCCCCACCGGCGTGGAGATGGAGGCGCTGACCGCCGTTTCGGTGGTGGCCCTGACCATCTACGACATGTGCAAGGCCCTGGACAAAACCATGGAGATCGGCCCCATCCGCCTACTGGAGAAGAATGGCGGACGCAGCGGGCATTTTATCCGGGAGGCCCCATGAGCCTCATCGATCCTCATGGTCGAAAAATTCGTTATCTGCGGCTATCGGTTACCGAAAAGTGTAATTTTCGCTGTCGTTACTGCCGCTCTCATGACAAGACGTCCCACCGGGATCATGATCAAAACCTCACCATTCAAGAGACATTACGCCTGGTACAAGCCTTTGTGGACATGGGCGTGCATCGGGTACGACTGACCGGTGGAGAGCCGCTGCTGCGACCTGGAATCATGAACCTGATCGGTCCGCTGGGTGGGATCCCTGCCCTCACGGATCTCTCACTCTCCACCAACGCCTTTCTGCTCAAAGATAAGGCCAAAGCCTTGAAAAAGGCCGGGGTTGGTCGGGTCAACATTTCCCTTGATTCACTTAACCCGGAGACCTTCGGCCACATCACCCAAGGGGCCGATCTTCAGCGGGTCATCGAAGGGATTGATGCGGCACTGGAGGCGGGACTTCATCCGGTAAAACTCAATATGGTGGTCATGGGGGGCATCAATGATCATGAGATCCCCGACATGATCCGTTTTGCCAAAGTTCGCAACGTGATGCTGCGTTTTATTGAAACCATGCCCATCGGCGTGGATGGACGGGCCATCATGGGGCATCATCTACCCATGGATGAGATTTGCACATTGATTCAGGAAGCCTTTGGCGGCACAGCTTCCGCCATGAGCGGTGTGACCTGTTCCCAGCGCCAAGAGCAGAGAAGAGACAACGGAGGGAGAGACCCCAAACAGGGCGGTGGCCCGGCCCGTTATGTTCGGGTGGATGGGGTGGGTATGGATATCGGCTTGATTTCGGCGGTGTCACGCCATTTTTGCGATACATGCAACCGGGTTCGTCTCACCTCTCAGGGGCAGTTGGTGCTCTGTTTGGGACGCACGGGGCAAGTGGATCTGCGTACGCCGCTTCGCTCTGGAATCGACCATGAAGGACTCAAGGCACTCCTGCTGAGTGCCATCGCTCAAAAACCGCTGAAGCATGACTTCAGCGGCGGCACCAAGGCTGCACCCGAGCACGACATGTCGAGTTTGGGAGGATGAGGGACACGGGACCGAGTGTGGATAGAGAGCCGAAAGAAGGCCAACCGCGCCACGATTTGATCCGTTTTATGGCCGGCTTTTTACTCTTGGCACTACTCTTTATGCCGTGGCCTCGGCTTGCCATGGCCGAAACTCTGCATGTGGCCGCTGCATCCAATTTTCGCAGCACCTTTACCCGCCTGGCGCGCCTCTTCGAAGCTCAGAGCGGCCATCGCGTACTCACCAGTTATGCCTCTACCGGCAAGCTCTATGCCCAAGTGCGCGCCGGTGCTCCCTATGCGCTGTTTCTGGCGGCCGACAAAGCCTATCCGGACCGACTGCGTAGAGAGGGTCTGACGGTGGGTTCGACAGTGGTCTATGCACTGGGAAAACTGGTACTATGGCACCCGGAAGCTCGCCCTATTGAAGAGCGCGGCGATACAACGTTACCCGCGCTGGAGAAGATGCAGCGTCTGGCCATCTCCAACCCGAAAACAGCCCCCTATGGCCGTGCTGCCCGAGAGACGTTAATCTCTCTGGGACAGTGGCGGCGCATGCAACCCCGCCTGATTTATGGCGAGAACGTGGGCCAAACGTTGACCTTCGCTGCCAGCGGCAATGTAGAAGCCGGCTTTGTTGCGCTCTCCCAGGTGCTGGATGAAGAGGGCGATGTTCGGGGCCATCCATGGTTGGTTCCAGAGGCGCACTATCGCCCCATTCGCCAGGGGGCGGTACTTCTGCGCCCCTCGGAGCGCCAACCTGCCGCACGTACGTTGATGGCCTTTCTCATCTCGGCTCCGGCGCGTGAGATGATTCGCCGCATGGGCTATGGAACGCCGGATCTCCAGGAAGGCCGCGAATAGCCCTGAGAGGAACCATGACCGAACTGTCCAGACAGAAAAAACAGCGCTACGCTCGTCAGATCATCCTCAAAGAGGTGGGGGAAAAGGGCCAGAGAAAGCTCGAAGCGTCAACCGTGCTTCTGGTTGGGGCCGGTGGTCTTGGTTCTCCCATTGCACTCTATCTGGCAGCCTCCGGGGTGGGCCATCTGATCGTGGCCGATGGCGATGTGGTGGCCCTCTCCAATTTGGGGCGACAAGTCATTCACACCACCGCCCGCATTGGACAAGCGAAAGTGGAATCGGCAGCCGATACTCTACAGGCCCTGAACCCGGAGATTCGCCTGACAAAGGTCTCAGAGTGGCTGGATGGCGACAATCTGGATGGATGGGTCTCCAAAGCCGATCTGGTGTTGGATGGAAGCGATAATTTTGAGACCCGTTACCGGGTCAACGCGGCCTGCCATCAAGGAGGTAAACCACTGGTATTTGGGGCGGTGTTGGGCTTTGAGGGACAGGTGGGCGTCATTCGATCCGGGTTGGTTCCGGGCACGCCGTGCTACCGCTGCCTGTTTCCGAAGATGCCCAGCCGTAGCGAAGGCATGCCCACCTGCTCCACGGCAGGGGTGATCGGGCCACTCACCGGCGTCATCGGTTCTCTTCAGGCCACCGAGGCAATCAAGGTACTGCTTGGGGTGGGGGATCCTCCGGATGGAAGCCTGCTGTTGGTGAACGTGCTGGACAATCTCTACCGACGCATTCGATTTCCCGCCAAACCCGACTGCCCCGTCTGTGGAGAGGAAACCATCGATGGCTGAACGGACCGACGTAATCGGCATACTGCTGGCGGGCGGGATGTCCCGGCGCATGGGGGAGCAGGAGAAAAGCCTGCTGCCCTTCGGCGGCACCAGCCTGATTGCCCACGTTTATGCCCGTTTGGCCCCACAGGTGGATCGCGTGGTGATCAGCGCCAATGAGGATCCGACCCGCTTCGCCATGCTGAAGGCACCGGTGGTGGATGATCTTCGGCCGGGACGGGCTGGCCCATTGGCCGGTTTGGAAGCCGTAATGACGGCACATGAGGCACCCTGGTTCGTGACCGTTCCCACCGACACCCCCTGGATTCCCCTGGATCTGGTCCAGCGACTGGCTGCGAATGCCCCAGATGCGCATCAAGTCGCCATCGCCCGCAGCGGCGAACAGCAGCATCCGGTGGTTGGCCTCTGGCCCAGGAGCACACGTCCCCTCATTCAGAAAGCCCTTGATGAAGAGCGACGAGCCTTGAAGTGGTGGTTGCGGGATCATGCCCATCGATTGGTGGATTTTCCCTTTTCCAAAGCGGGACTCGACCCTTTCTTTAACATCAACAGTCCGGAGGATCTCAAGCACGCCATCCAGCAGCTGCGCCAGGGAGGCGATGCGTGATGCCAAGCCTTCTGCCTCAGGATCTTGGGACCCTCACGCTCACACTGACTCTGGCCAGCATCACGACGCTCCTCCTGCTGGTGATTGGAACCCCCTTGGCGTGGTGGCTGGCGTTTACCCGCTCCCGCATCCGGGTGGTGGTGGAGTCACTGGTGGCGCTTCCGTTGGTGCTGCCGCCTACGGTGCTTGGTTTCTACCTGCTGGTGATCTTTGCGCCCTCCACACCTGTGGGCAGCTTCTGGCGCGATCTGTTTGGTGAGCCCTTACCCTTTTCGTTTACCGGACTGGTGGTGGCCTCCATGCTCTACTCGCTGCCGTTTGTGATACAGCCCCTGCAGCGCGCTTTCGAGGAGGTGGGACACAAACCCCTGGAAGCAGCCTGGACCCTGGGTGCATCACCTCTGCGAGCTTTTTTTGATGTGGCGCTGCCCATGGCGGCGCGGGGTTATGTCACAGCGGCCGTGTTGAGTTTCGCCCACACCCTGGGTGAGTTTGGCGTGGTCTTGATGGTGGGCGGCAATATTCCCGGACGTACCCAGGTGCTCTCCATCGTTATCTACGACCATGTTGAGAGTCTGGCCTATGATCAGGCGCATCTGCTTTCGGCCATCTTGCTCGGCTTCTCCTTTTTGGCCCTTTTGATCGTCTACAGTTGGGGCCGTCGCCCTGTTGAGCGCGCCTCATGAGCGATACCGAAACACCCCAGTGGGTGGCCCAACTGGCTTTGGAGCGTCCTGGTTTTTCCCTCAAGGCCCATCTGGCGTTACCCCTGAAGGGCATTGTGGCGCTATTCGGGCCATCCGGCAGCGGCAAAACAACCTTACTGCGCGCTCTGGCCGGACTGGAACGGCTTGAGGGAGGCTATGTGCAGTTTCGGGATCAGCTCTGGCAGGATGAGCGCCGAAAAATCTTCCAACCGGTTCATCGACGCCGTTTAGGCATGATCTTTCAGGAGTCACGGCTGTTTCGACATCTCAATGTGCGGCAAAATTTATCCTATGGTCGTCGCCACACCGAGGTGACGGATCATCCGGTGGATGAAGAGACACTGATCACGTTATTGGAGCTGGAGCCCCTGCTGAATCGCACGGTGGCCCATCTCTCTGGCGGCGAACGACAACGGGTGGCGCTGGGTCGAGCTCTGTTGGCCTCTCCCCAGGTGCTGCTGATGGATGAGCCGCTGGCTTCACTGGACGAAACCGGCAAGAAACGCATTATCATCTACATACGAAGTTTAGTCGCCCGGCTGAATATCCCGGTGCTGATGGTGACCCACCACTTGGGAGAGATTCACCAACTGGCAGATCATCTGGTGTTGATGGAAGAGGGGCGCATTCTTGGTCATGGGCCACTCCCCACCATGCTGACCCGGCTTGATTTACCGTTGGCCCATGATCCCGACTCTGCCGTGGTGATTCCGGCGCAGGTGGTGGCACGGGATGAGACGTTCCGCTTGGTACGGCTCCGGTTCGGCACCGGGGAGCATACCATTCAAATGGCCGATCCCGGTTTTGATCTGCACGAACAAGTTCGGGTCCGAATTATGGCCCGTGATGTAAGCCTGACTCTTAGCCACCCGGAGAAAAGCAGTATCCTCAATATATTTCCAGCCGTTGTGGAACAATCACAGGTTGTTGGTTCGTCTCAATATATGGTTAAGTTAAAGGTGTCGGGCACCACCTTTTTATCCCGCATCACGGTTAAATCCCATACTTTGATGGCGTTGCACAAAGGGTTGAGGCTCTTTGTGCAGGTAAAAAGTGTGGCTCTGGAGAAATAGTGAATCTGGTAAGGGGCTTCGCATGACGCAGAACATCATCGGTTTTACCGCCCCCAGCGGCACCGGCAAGACCACGTTGCTGGAAAAGATCATCCCCTTGTTGGTGGATGCGGGGCTGAAGGTCGCTGTGTTGAAGCACGGACATCACGCCGCCGATCCCGATGTGCCGGGAAAAGATACCTGGCGTTTTCGAAAAGCCGGTGCCGAAAGCGTCATCTTCTCAGGACCGGATCGCTGGTTTATGATCTGTGAGCAAGGGGAAAAAGAGCCCGCCATGCATCTGAAACGATTGGAAGGCCACGACCTGATCCTGATTGAGGGGCTGCGTGATCAAAACCACCCCAAACTGGTGCTGCATAGAGAAGCGGTTACGAAACATCCTGAGCTGGAAGGGCTCTCCAATGTGATGGCCGTGGTGAGTGACCAGACAACGCTTGATGTCGGGCTGCCTGTATTGCCGTTGAATGAACCTGAAATGGTGTGCCGGTTTATCCTGGATACGTTTAATGATGGTTAAGCAGCCAAACCAAGATATTGGAACTGGGTCGTCATATGGATAGCTTTGAAGTATTCCCCTGGAACGACAATTTTGCCATCGGCATCGATGAGATTGACCATCAACATATGAGACTTGTTGATCTGCTCAACGAACTGACTGCGACTCTGATTCAAGACAACGATGCCGAACTCACTCGAATCTTTGATGAGCTGGCTTCCTATACACACTACCATTTTTCTACCGAAGAGATGCTCTGGAAGGAGTACTTCCAAGAGGATGATGCATGGCTACAAAACCACCAGGATGTCCACGCTTCTTTCCTTCCCAAGGTCGTACAGTTGAAAGAGGAATCGGGTGATGCTCCATTAGCGGATGTCATTGAGAATATTGTCAGATTTCTAATTCGCTGGCTGGCCTTTCACATCATTGACAACGATAAAAGAATGGCCACCGTCTTGAAGTATGTTCAAGCAGGAGAGACCCTGTCGGACGCAAAACTAAAAACAGAGAAGGAGATGACCGGCGCAACCGGTTTGTTAATTGAAACCATCCTCAAAATGTATGATGGCCTCTCTTCAAGAACACTGGACCTGCTGCGTGAGCGCCTTGATCGCATCCGGGCCGAAGAGAAATTAAAGGAAGCCTACCGCCAACTCGAAAAACTATCCATCACGGATCAGCTCACAGGTCTTTACAATCGGCGACACTTTGACAACACCTTCAGTCAAGAGTTTCGCCGGGCTGCACGTGAAAAGAAAGCCGTCACTTTCTTAATGTTCGATGTAGACCACTTTAAAAAGCTCAACGACCGATACGGCCATATCGGCGGAGATGTGGCGTTAACCAAGATTGGCACTCTACTCATCAATCTTTGCCGTCGTCCCGGTGACTTTGCGTTTCGTCTGGGGGGTGAAGAGTTCGGCATTCTCACCACAGAACAATCGCCCCAGGCGGCCTATGCCTTTGCCGAAACCATCCGCACCAGCATTGAAGCCCTTGATATCCCCAATGTGGATAGCGACGTGGCCGATCACATGACCATTTCCGTTGGCTTGATCACCAGAATCCCAGAACAGGACGACAACCCTGACACCTTTGTAAGCAGAGCGGACGCCTACCTTTATCAGGCCAAGGAGCAGGGGCGAAACCGGGTGATGGCCTCCGACTGAATCACAACGATCAAAGCCTCCTTGGAGGCCGGATGATGTTGTTCGGATACGCAGGCGTACAGAGGCTGTGAGGAACAAGATGTCGAAGGATGTTGCCATTACGATGGATGGCGTACAGCGCCGTGTCCCGGCGGGATCCACGCTGCTCCAGGTGATTCGCAAACAGGGTGGATCTATTCCCACGCTGTGTCACTCGGATCGACTTAAACCCAGCGGGGCGTGCCGCATCTGTCTGGTGGAGAAGATTGGATCGGGATATGTTCCCGCCTGCGCTACAGAGGTCCAAGAAGACGCAACATACATCAGCACCTCTTCAGCACTGCATGAAGCGCGTCGCAACATCCTTCAGATGATGCTTCGCAACCATCCGCTCCATTGCCGGGGGTGCAAGGTGGAAGGGCGCTGCCAATTACAGGATGTGGCGACCCAGTTGGGCTTTTCACCGCTTGAAGAGCCGCACCCAGCACCCACCCGGATCGATCGACGGCACCCCTTTATTCATATGGATACCAGCCTCTGCATTCTTTGCGGACTCTGCGTCCGGGCCTGCCGCGAGATTCAAGGACGTGATGTGCTGGGCATGGCCGGACGCGGAGATGAGACGCGCATTGTGGCCGGATACGAGAGCGCCTTGGAAGAGGCGGGATGCACCTCCTGTGGGCAGTGCCAATATGAGTGCCCTACCGGTGCGATCCAGGGGCTCAACGATCAAACCGCACCCTCCCCCACGGAAAAAGAGGTCTCCACGGTTTGCGGCTATTGTGCGGTGGGGTGCAAGCTGCGAGTAATGGTGAAGGATAATCAGATTCAGCGCATTGAGCCCGATCCCACAGGTTCCGCCAATCGGGGGCACGCCTGTGTTAAGGGACGATTCGGCTACGCCTTTATCAACGCGCCGGATCGACTGCGCACACCACTGATTCGCCAACCCGACGGCCAGTTTAAAGAGAGCCGTTGGGACGAGGCGTTCTCTCTGGTGGCCCGCCGCTTTCAAGAGATTCGCCACCGCTACGGCGGGGATGCTCTGGGCGTGGTGAGTTCGGCGCGTTGCAGCAATGAAGAGAATTTTATCCTACAAAAATTTGCTCGGGTGGCGTTTGGCTCCAACAATATCGACAACTGCGCCCGCGTCTGTCACTCCCCCTCGGCTTTTGCCCTGGGAGAGGCCCTGGGCACCGGAGCCGGAACCAATAGCTTTGAGGATATCGAACACTCCGATGTGCTGATGTTGGTGGGGGCCAATCCCACCGAGGCGCATCCGGTACTGGGTGCCCGCATTAAACAGGCGGTACGCAAGGGGTGTCGGCTCATCGTATTGGATCCACGCAATACCGAGCTGGCTCGCATGGCGGATATCCACATTTCCCTCAAGCCGGGCTCCAATGTGGCGGTTATTAACGCCATGCAATCCATCTTGATCAAGGAGCATCTCTATGATGAAGCCTATATTGAAAAACATGCCGAAGGCTTTGATACGCTCCGCGCGTCCCTTAGCCACCCTCAAACCTGGGATACCGACCGCTCTGGTGTCACGTTGGAGAAGCTACGACAAGCTGTAGATCTCTACGCTTCCGGCGCGGCTGCACAGATTCTGTGGGGATTGGGCATTACGGAGTCGTGTCAGGGGACCGTGGCCGCTTTTGGGCTGATCAATCTGGCCATCATGACGGGCAATCTGGGACGGCCCGGAACCGGTTCCAGCCCCATTCGTGGCCAAAATAATGTTCAAGGCGCCTGTGATATGGGGGCGCTGCCCAATGTCTTCAGTGACTATCGCCCGGTGACGGATGAAGCGGCCCGCCAACAGCATCGAGCGGCGTGGGGGTGTGAACTGCCCGACAAGGTTGGCCTTAAAATGCCTGAAATGCTGGACGCTGCCAGAGAGGGAACGCTCCGTGGACTCTATCTGGTGGCCCAGGATCCTGCCCAATCCGACCCGGATACGACCCAGGTCATTCAGGCCCTGAAAAATATCGACTTTCTCGTGGTGCAGGATCTCTTTATGACCGCCTCCGCCCGATATGCCGATGTCATCTTTCCTGCCGCCGGTTATCTTGAAAAATCAGGAACCTTTGTCAATAGCGACCGACGCATTCAACGCGTTAAACAGGCGGTCGTACCGCCGGATGAGGTGCTCTCCGATGGCGATATCACCAACCACCTGGCGCGCCACATGGACATTGATTTTGGTTTCGACACAGGTCGGGGAACGCTCATTCGTCCTGAAAAGGTGATGGAGGAGATAGCCGCCCTCACCCCAAATTGGGCAGGGGTCTCCTATAATCGACTGGAAGCACGTGGATATATCCAGTGGCCCTGTCCTGATCCACACCATCCAGGCACTGCAATTCTGCATGGCAACGGGCGTTTTCTGCGTGGTAGAGCGCGTTTGACACCCACCCCTTGGCGCGCCCCCATAGAGCTCCAGGATCGTCACTATCCCTATATGCTCACCACAGGCCGCACTCTGTTCCACTACAACTCAGGCTCCATGACCCGCCGAACGCCTATCGCTCTATTGAATGGTGCCGAAGAAGAGACGCTGCGTATCCACCCCTCGGATGCCGTAGAGCTGGGCATTCAAACCGGGGAACACCTGATGGTGATCTCACGCCAAGGACGGGTTAACGTAACGGCTGAAATCTGTTCACAGACCAATCCAGGCTTGCTCTTCATGGCATTCCACTTTCAGGAGACCCAGACCAACCTACTGGTGGGAAGTAATGCGGATGATCACACCCTCTGTCCTGAGTATAAAGTGACACCCGTGCGGCTGGAGCGGGTGGATGACATTGCCCCAATGCCGGAACGTTGCTACGTTGACGCCAATCATCGAAAATAGCGTGTGTGCAATAGACCTTCAAAACATGTTAATCAAGCTGGACCACGAATCATCTCAAGGGACTCTGGAATAGACACCTGTCATGAACACGCCGAACAAAAAGATGATCCTGCTGGTGGACGACACCCCCGACAACATTGATGTGTTAAGCGGGATTCTCAACGACACCTATAAAATCAAGGTGGCGCTCAACGGTAAGCGCGCCCTGACCATTGCCGGCTCCCAGCCGCAACCGGATCTTATTTTGCTGGACGTCATGATGCCGGACATGGATGGCTTTGAGGTGTGCAGGCGTCTTAAGAGTGAACCGAAAACATCCGATATCCCGGTAATCTTCGTAACAGCCAAGACGGAAATCGGTGATGAAAAAACCGGGTTCGAGCTGGGGGCGGCGGACTATATCACCAAGCCGGTGAAGCCGGAGATTGTCCGGGCACGCGTTGCCACACAGATGAGGTTATTTGAAGCCCTGCGACGGGCTGAACACCTCTCCGGCGAAAACCGCGAAATGCTCAACAAGACCTTGGTGGGCTCCATGCGGGTGGTCTCCGATCTACTTTCGTGGGCCAGTCCCGCCGCCTACCTACGCGCTGCGCGTCTGCGTGCCTTCATGGAGGGGATGGTGAGCGAGCTGGCCATCAAGGGCGGTTGGCAACTCAATCTGGCAGCGACCCTTTCCCAGATCGGCCTTGTGGCCCTTCCGGCGCTGGAGATGCACCGCTATGCCACAGGTCAGGGGGTATCGCTCCAGTTTATCAATCTTTTTAAGCGCCATGCTGAGATCGGCGGTCGCGCCCTGGAGCAGGTGCCGCGCATGCAGGCGGTCGCCCGCATCATCGAGCATCAACATACGCCGCTGCCGGCGACCGGTGCGTATCCCGAAGCCACCGACAAACGTGGGGTGTATCTATTGGGACGGCAGATTCTACGGCTGCTGGTGGATTTTGATCATGGCCTGTTGGGTGCCAAATCCAAAACCGTGCTAAAGCGCATGGAGAAGGATCCCCAATACGATACGCAACTGGTAGAGGCGCTACAGCGGGTAATCAACAAGATGGCCTGGATCCCCTGTGCCCTGCCCACTCATAAGCTGATGCCGGGCATGGTGCTGGACGAACCGGTCACATTCCCGAATAGCCGGGAGAAGATGGCCAAAGAGACGGTATTGGCTCAGGATACAGTGGGCCTGTTGGTGGAGATGTTCGACGAGTCCCGCTACCGACTATTTCGGGTGCGGGTACCGTTTAAGGTGGACAAGGACGGCAACCTGCCCTCTATGAAGGAGATGTTGCCCCCAACCCCCGCCACCACAACCCAGTGTGAGCCAACACCAGCGGCCCCCAAGCGCCAATTCGATCCCACGGTGGTGGAGCCATTGTTGCAGAAGCTGCACGCTCTGCTGTTGGAGGATGACCCCGCCGCCAAGGAGGTCGCCTCGGAGCTTCAGCAGGCCGTGGCCGCAACCGATATCGAAGCGTTGGCGCAGCGCATCGGCGAAATGGTGTCGGTCTACGAGTTTCCCGAAGCACTGGGTCTCGCCATTGAGCTGGCTGAGACCACCAAATGTTCCCTGACCTGATCGCGTCTGTTCGCTGTGTTACAGCTCATCTTCCATGGAAAAATTTGGATCCTCGGCAAAGCGCTCTTTAATCTCCAGCACCTCCGGTAGTACCTCATGAAACACCGGGGTTAGCTTCGGATCAAAGTGGGTTCCTGACTCTTCGTCGATGATGGAGACCGCCCTTTCCACCGACCAGGCCTTTTTATAGGGACGCTCGGAGGTGAGAGCATCGAAGACATCGGCAATGGCCACAATGCGTCCGGCCAGTGGAATCTCTTCCTCTTTCAATCCTTTCGGGTAGCCGGAACCGTTCCATTTTTCGTGATGTGTGAGAGCAATCAGTGCCGAGAGCTGCATCAGCTCCGAGTCATGCTCACCGATGATAGCGGCACCGTAGGCCGGATGCTTACGCATCACCGCCCACTCCTGGTCATCCAACTTGCCGGGCTTCAGCAGCACATTGTCAGGAATGCCGATTTTGCCAATATCGTGCATGGGGGCCGCATTGAACACCAAATCGGTCCACGCATCGGAGATGTTGAGCACATCGGCCATAAGCCGTGAATAGTGGCTCATGCGGATGACGTGCAGGCCGGTTTCGTTGTCTTTAAACTCGGCGGCGCGTCCCAAGCGGCGAATAATCTCCAATCGTGAGTCCAGCAGCTGCCGGGTGCGCGTCTGAACCATGGACTCCAGGGTGCGGCGCTGGTCGTAGAGGGCCAGTTGGGTGCGCACCCGCAGCTCGACAATGGGCGGACTGATGGGCTTGGTGATGTAGTCCACCGCCCCCAGTTCCAACCCCCTCTTTTCATCCTCCACCTTGGCTTTAGCGGTGACAAAAATCACCGGTATGCTTGCAGTGACTGGATCGGCCTTTAAACGCCGACACACTTCGTGGCCATCCATGCCCGGCATCATCACATCAAGCAGGATCATATCCGGCTTGGGATTGCCCCGAGCGATGCGTAGGGCACGCTCACCGTTGAGGGCGGCTTTGACCTTATACTCCTTACCGAGCACGCCGCCCAGCACATCCAGATTATCTGGGGTGTCGTCTACGATAAGAATCAATGGTTTCGACAATTGATTATCCATTCAGCCCTCTCTATCGATGATCCCCCGACGGTTCATCATCGTTCTCTTTCACCCGTTGCTCAAGGCCTCTTCCAGTTGAATCACCAGCGCCAACGCCTCTTCAAAGACATAGCCGCCGATATGTTCGGCGATACGTTTGGCGGTAGCCGCATGATTCGTATGGGCCAGCAACGGCATCAACTGATCCATCACCTCCTGAGCATCGATATCATCCTCCGCCACCAGAGCCCGCAGCTGCGCCGTCAGGACAAGACATTGCGGATCCAACGCGACTTTGTACACTTGCTCAGTTTCCGTTGCGATGGCAGACGCGCTCTCCAGCGCGGCCATAAGCTGCGCCAGGGGTGCCAGCGCCGCCTGAAAATCATAGCCCGCCACCGCACGCCCAATGGGGTCCAGAAGCGCGGTATGCGGGGAACCTGTCAACGCTTTGCGCAGGCTCTCCACCGTTTCGGTGGCGTCGAAGTCATCCTCCTCCAACAACCCTTTGAGCGTTTTTGCCAGGGCGCAGGCTGGAGCGGAATTGAATCCGCCAGAGAGCACACCTGGAGCGGACGCCTCAGCTTGAAGAGCACGATCCTGCCCCACCAGTTGCTCTAACCCGATCATGACCATCTGAAGAGAAACCGTCACCTCCTCAAGGATAGCCACCAGCGTTTCGTGGGTGTGACCCTCCTCGCGACAGGCCAGCTCCAGCCGCCACGCCTCGCTCTGTACATCCTTGGCCCCCAGGTTGCCCGCCACGCCCTTGAGGGTGTGGGCGATGCGCTCTGCATCCTCCAGATCATCCCGCTTCAGCGCCTCGCGAAATCGCCTATCGAAGTCGCTCTGACCGCTGAAAAATTTACCCAACAGGCGGCGATAGAGCTTATGGTTACCATTGGAAGTGGCCATACCTGCCTCAATATCAATCCCCGGCAGGTCATTGAGTTCCGAGGCACTCTCCACCATCGTCGCATGGGAGGGTGCATCAAGATCCGGCCCCACGGGTGGCAACATGGTGTCCCCCGGATCAGGAGCGATACCGGAGGGTTTGATCCAACGCGCCATGGTGGCGAACATTTCGCTGACGCGGATCGGCTTGGCGATATGGTCGTTCATGCCCGCTTCCAGTACCTTTTCACGATCACCGGCCATGGCGTTGGCGGTCATGGCGATCACCGGAAGATCCTTGAATCGATCTTGCTTGCGAATGGCACGGGTAGCGGTATACCCGTCCATTACCGGCATCTGACAATCCATCAGCACGCCGTCATAACGATTATTCGCCAGCATATCCAGAGCCTCTTGGCCGTTGTGGGCCACTTCGGTGGACATGCCGTTATTGAGCAGCAGTTCGCAGGCCAGCTCCCGATTTATGTCGTTGTCCTCCACCAGCAACAGATGCGCACCACGCAGTAAGGTCATCTTCTCGTCGCGCTGTCTGTCCTGAAAACGCCCCTCCTCATCCAGGCGCACAATGCCCTGCCCCATGGCCTCACCGATGGCGTCGAGCAGCGTTGAAGAGGTGACCGGCTTGGTAAGCACCGACTGAATCTCGGCCCCTACCCGCTGGGCGGCCTGCATCGCCTCTTCACGACCATAGGCGGTGACCATGATGACGGCGGGCGGTGTCTCCTCTTTCACCTCCTGAAGGTGCTTAACGCAGGCCACGCCGTCCATCTGCGGCATCTGCCAGTCCATGAGCGCAAGATCGTAGGGAATCTTCTTCTGCCGAGCCTTGGTGATGGTATGCAACGCCGTTTCGCCGTTGTCGGCCACATCCACCTCCAGACCAAACGCCACCGCCATGGTGGAGAGAATCTCACGAGCACTGGCGTTGTCATCCACCACCAGCACTCTCAGACCCGAAAGCGCCTCACGGTTAATATTCCTGCGCTGGGTGGGGCTCTTCTGAATCCCCATATGGACGGTAAAGTGGAATGTGCTCCCTTCACCAGCGACGCTCTCCACCCAGATCTCCCCCTGCATCATCTCGGTGAAGTGTTTGGAGATGGTCAAGCCAAGGCCGGTGCCGCCATATTTGCGGGTGGTGGAGCTGTCGGCCTGACTGAACGACTGGAACAGTTTCCGCTGTTGCTTCGGGGTCATACCAATGCCGGTATCCCGCACCGTGAAGTGAAGCTTGACCTCCGTCTCGGTTTGAGACTCTACCCTCACCCCCACGACAATCTCACCTTGTTCGGTAAACTTGACGGCGTTGTTGCCAAGATTGGTCAGAATCTGTCCCAGGCGCAG
The DNA here is from genome assembly GCA_015233785.1 of Magnetococcales bacterium. Lineage (GTDB taxonomy): Bacteria > Pseudomonadota > Magnetococcia > Magnetococcales > JADFWT01 > JADFWT01. The sequence goes on along the minus strand of JADFWT010000050.1, from coordinate 2,159 downwards.
AGGATCTCCCACCAGGGCGGTGGGGATTTCCGGATCGGCGTCAAACAGCAGCTCCACCCCTTTCTCTTCGGCCTTGATAGCCACCAGGTTGGCCAGATTATCGAACACATCCTCCAGATGAAAATCGATGGCCTCCATATCCATCTTGCCCGCTTCAATCTTGGAGAAGTCCAGAATGTCATTGATGATACCCAGCAGCGCCTCGGCAGAACGGTTGACCTTGGTAATGTAATTGCGCTGACGAGGGTTAAGGTCGGTCTGCAACGCCAGATAACTCATGCCGATAATGGCGTTCATGGGGGTACGAATCTCGTGGGACATGTTGGCCAGAAAGTCCGATTTGGCCTGGTTGGCCTCATCCGCCGCCTCTTTTGCAGCGGCCAACTCCTCCGAGAGACGCTTGAGATAGCTGACATCATAAAACCAACCTAATATGGCGGATTGACCCTCATATTGGATCTTGCTGAAGGTGGCCAGCGTCTCCATCCGTTGACCGTTATGATCCAACATGGGCACGTCCATATCCCGCGCCACCGAGTCTCTCTGTATCCGCGCCTTTAAGACATCCCGAAACGTTTTATCCACATAATAGTCCGAGACAGAAGCCCCCACTTCGACGGGCATCATCTGGGCCAGCCGGTCGTTGTAAAATTTAAGAACGCCATCCACCGAAATACCAAAGCCGATGGGGCTTGCGTTCAAGATGCGCTTCAGATTCTCTTCACTCTCACGAATCTTGATTTCCGCCTCTTTCTGCTTGGTAATATCTTGATACGCGCCATACATGAATAGGATTTTTCCGTGATCATCACGGACGATCTTGCCGCCGGCATGAAGCCAGATGATCTTGCCGTCAACAGGCCGTTTATACGCGTAGATGGCGTCGTAATGGGCATATTTTCCATCAATGGCCCCTTGATAACGCTCAGCGGTCTGTTCAGCCGTCTCCGGATTGGCCTCCACCAGGCGCGCAAACCACTCATCCTGAAGATGGTAACGACCATCCGGCTTCAAAGGCTCTCCCAGCATGCGCGCGGCACGTTCCGACTGAAAATAGTATTCGGGATCGCTGTAATCCACATGCCAGTAGCCGCTGTCGGTCAACTCCAGGGCAATGTCGCTGAGAAAGTTGTTGCGCTTGATCTCATTCTCCATGGCCTTGAGCCGACTGATATCGTAAAACCAACCAACCGTTGCTGGTTGTCCCTCATATTCGGTACGCATAAACGTGGCGAGCGTCTCATGGATTTCGCCGTTGGGACCATAAATGGCCAGTTCCATATCCCGTACAAACCCATCTTGGATGATTTTCTCCGCCAAAGCCTGGCGCTGCTTGGAATGAACATAAACGGAATCCACCGGCTCACCGATCTTAAATGCAGATATTTCATCAACCCTGGGATTGCTGTAGACCAACCTGCGTTCGCTGTCAGCGATTCCCACGGCTATCGGTGCCAAAGCCAGCATGTCACGCAGCCGTTGTTCACTTTCCTTCAGGGCCAACTCGGTCCGGTTGCGCTCTGTAAAATCAACCCACATGGTGGCTGCAAGCCGGCCCACCTGCACGGTATGAGCCTGTAATTCAAACAACGCGTCGTTCTTAGATGTAATACGCAGATCCATGGGATCAATGGGTTTGCCTAATTCAGATGAACGCTGGACGCGTCCGGTCCACTCCTCGCGTATCTGTCGGCGATAGGCGGGATCTGGAAAGAACAACCCCCAGTGGGCCTCGACGTTGGGGATATCCTCAATGGTATAACCCAGCAGCGCGCTGAACGCGTGATTGATCGCCAACACCTCTCCATTCGGATCGAAGAGCGCCGTTGGCAAGGGGAGACCATGCACAAGACGCATAAGCTCTAGCTGCCGCGCTTCGGAGGACTCCTTGGCCTCCTGCAGTGCCGCCTCCGCCTCTTTACGTTCCGTGATATCCTGAACCGTGCCCACCATGCGCTGGACAAACCCATTTTTATCTCTGGCCACCGCAGCGCCTTTGGATATCACCCAGTGTTCTTCACCATCCGGAAAAAGAACCCTGTGTTCCACCTCATACTGTTGAAAACGTGGACCCAGCGCCCAGGCTATTCAGAGAGTGGCTGAGTCGGGAAGTTATGGCGGCCAAACCATAAAATAAGTGGACATGGAATTCATTTAAT
>JADFWT010000004.1 GCA_015233785.1 Magnetococcales bacterium | reverse complement strand
TTCATAGAGGTCTGGATTAATTTTAATCGCTTTTCGAAGAGCGTTTAGGGCCTTTTCCGGTTGTTGGTTTTCCCGGTAGGCGTTGCCGAGACTTAACTGTGCATCGGCCATGGTTGGGTCCAACTTTGTTGCGCGCCTCAAAGGGGCAATAGCTTCTTGGGGGCGGTTTTGGGCCCTGAGAACGTTTCCTAAATTGAGATGGGCCGGGGCCAGTTTTGGGTGGATGGAGAGGGCTTGGCGCATCAGGGCCTCGGCTTGGGGCAGAGCGCCGGCCTGTTGGGCCAGAACGCCCATTAGATGAAGGGCGTCCGGGTGGTTGGGCTGTTCCGCCAAAATTTTACGATAGAGCTGCTCTGCTTCGGCCAGTTGTCCGGCTTGATGATGAGAGAGAGCGATTTGCAGGCGATGGGGCATGGCGAATCCAAATGGGGTGATGATCTGACAGGTGAAGTGTTGGGATCAATTGCAGGTCAAAAATTGATATTTAAAGATAGAATTTTACTCTTCATATCTGTCTAAACAGGGAAGAAGAGAATAATTCTCGATCTTATTAGACAGGGGGCAAGCGGGGCTCATTGGCAAGTTCAACTCAATAGTCAACAACCACACATGCTTCTTGGATCTTCAGGAGGTGATGGCCTATCGAATACTACTGGCAGAGGGATCTGCACGCATAGTTTAACGGCCACCCTTTTTGTTTCACGTACGACTCTCACTCACTTATTGATTGGATGCAACGGCTCTTCGGGTTGGATCACTCTGGCCCGGATTATTTATCCTCCGAACCAGATATTTTTTTTCATATGCTCCAATTTGAGTAGGGCAAGGTTGTAGTTTTTCAACCGGTCAATCACGTTAATATAGATTCTTCGCAGCATGATTAGTCGCACCGAAGAGGGGAGCTGTTGGTACTGAGAGATGTGAATCCGCAGCCCGGACACCTCACCAATAGCCATAAAGTTGCCGTAGCGCACGTCGTCTTTGAACAGAACGCCAAAATTGACCATATGGCCAGCCCCCATGGTGTAGAGCGCCAAGCCTGGCATTTCAGTTTTCTCCAGACGAAGTTCACCATCCAGAAGTAGAAACATGGTGCCGTCGCTATCGCCTTCCCGAGAGAGGTATTCTCCTGATCGAATGTCGATGGGGCCGGGTTGAAGTCCTACAATTGAGCGCGCTTCATCCTCTGAGAAGATATCGAAATAGTCCTCCTCAATAGGGTCGATCACGCCCAGAGGGTTTCCTTCGTAGCCGATACCGACGTTCTCTTTTTCCAGCCTAAGCAGCTCCACAAGCAGTTTATTATAGAAGCCAAGCCGTATGGTGATGCGCGGGAGAAGAAATGTGAGCAGTTTAATCTGGAGATCTTCGCTCAATTCGTTGAGAGCGTAGGGATCGATCATCAGTGCGGTGGTATCTTCCGCTGCTGTGATGTTGGCGGTACGTTTACCCTGTTTGAAAAAGGTCACCTCACCGAAGACGAACCCCGGCATAAGTTCGCCAAGCACCATATCCGGTTGGCTGCTTTTGGTGACGATTGTCTTGCCGCTGAGCTGTAGGAAAATGGTGCGATCCATCTCTTTTTCCTGGATGAGATGGTCACCTTTGTTAAAAAGGGTAACCCCAGGCTGCATACGACAAAAAGCCTCCAGTTCATCCTCCGAAAAGGTATCACCGGTGATGGGGCGCAGGCAGTCAAGACAGCTTTTCATACTGATTTCTCAAATGGCCGTTATAGATGTGTTGTGGCGCATGAATGCGCTTCCCCCAATATGCAGTTTCTTCCTCTGACGTTGTGATGTCCAGTGCTTTTACGTTTTTGGGGTGATATCGCCGCCTCTGTTCGGCATTTCCCCTTTTGTTGGCAAAATGGCATAATGTTAAAGAGTTCTCCGTCCACTTGGCCATCCAGATATCCCCTGACGACCATGATTCATAGAATTTTCACGGTGGCCGCGATCTTCTTGCCATTGCCGCTATTGGCACTACTGGTATTGTGGGGTTTTGACCTCAATATCTCCATTGATATCCTGACCCGCCAATATCAGGGGCAACAGTTGCTGATAAAAGGGGATGGATCGGGGGCTTTTCATGCGTGGCAACCGCTGGCAAAGGCGGGTGTACCTAAGGTGCAAGAGGCGATTGGCGATCTTTATCGGCACGGGGTAGGCGTCAAAAAAGATCCGCAGCGGGCGGCCCAGTGGTATCGCAAGGCGGCTCTGCGTGGACGCAAGGAGGCCCAGAGCAGCTATGCGGAGATGCTGTTGCGTGGTGAGGGGCTCTCTAAGGATGTTGAGGCCGCACACTTTTGGTTCCGGCGTGCAGCAGATCTGGGCTATGCCAAAGCTCAGAAAAATCTGGCCCAGCTCTATTATGAGGGCAGGGAGGTTCCCCAGGATTATCCCAAGGCGATGAAGTGGTACCGCCTGTTGGCCGAAAACCGTGATACCCAGGGGCAGAATGGGTACGGCATGAATATGGTGGCACTGATGCGTTTCTCCGGCCATGGGGGTCGCGTCGAGCCTGGTGGAAGTCTGTCCGATTTTGAGCAGGCGGTGCGTTTCGGATCGGTACAGGCGATGCACAATCTGGCCACCATTCTCCATCAAGGGGCCGGAGGGGTGTTGGTGGATCACAAGCGGGCGTTGCAGCTGGCCCGGATGGCGGCCCGAAAGGGGCACCCTGGGAGTGCATTTTTGGCCGGGGTGATGCTGATCAACGGCCGGGGTGGAGCCGCCAATCCCCAAGAGGGGGTATCTCTGTTGCGCTATTCTGCCTCTCGGGGCGATGCAAGGGCGGTGGCAGCGCTTAAGCAGTTGACCGCTGTCCCTGCTTTACCTTCCACATCTGCACCATAGCGTTTTCCATCTACCGGGCATAACCGGCTCCGTCACAGAGTGGGGACTCTATGAGCTGTTGGCGCAATCTGGCTCGCAGACGCCGTAGTCCGGGGAGATCTCCGGCCACTTTTACGGCCATCTCCACATAGGTGCTCTTGGCATTTGTAATCGGCCCCCAGATCCAGCGCCTGTTGATAGCAGGTTCGGACCTTTTCCAGGTTGTTCGGCAAAACCCGCTTGCGCGAGCAGTGTGCCTAGCAATCTCAGGGCATGATCTCTCCGTGAGGGGAGTGTTTAGAGTTGCGGTGGAAGATTGGGGCGCGTGTGTGGGTTATCCATCTCAACCAAACGTCCTTTGATAATAAGTCCCACCAGCGACCAGATGGCAAAGGAGATATTGGTCACCATATGAGTCTGTACCGAGAAGAGCCCCAGCAGTAGATTAACGATCAGAAGGCCCACTATCCAGAGAATGAACGCCAGCCCGATAAAGAGCAGAGTCAACACCAGAATCTGTCCTAGTCCAGTGGTCTTTCGGTGACCGAATTGGTTGGTGCAGAAGCTGCGGATAAAGAACCCGACAATCGCGCCCGGCACGATGAGAAAGGGATTGAAGATCTGTTTCAAGGCCAACAGGCTGTAATGGTCCATGTGTGCGCCGTTCCCAAAATGTATTGATGATTATTGATGGAAAATTGGGGTCAGGTTTTGGCAACCGGCTCCTGGCTCCCTATTTGAAGCACCCCCATCGGATCAAGCATAAACACCATGCAGTGATTTGGCTAGCGGAGATAAATAGCTGTTCGTATGGCTAGCAGGCTGATTTTGATGGGGTGAGGACGCGCCTCTTGGAGTCTAACATGTTACGATAGGCGGCCTCCACACTGCGGGCATAACCAGGACCGTCACAGAGTGGCCCTTTCTTCAGGCGGTGTCGAAGTTCAGCGCGGATTTGTTGTAGGCGGGGGCGATCACTGGCCAAGGCAACCGCCGCATCCAGATAGGCTTCCGGGGAGCGTGTGGCCAATTCGGGATATCCTGCATGGATGACAATATCCGCCGCCATTCGGCTGATAAAGCGAGTACCGGCCCATGTCACGACCGGAACCCCCATCCATAGAGCTTGGAAGGTGGTGGTGGCCCCGGTAAATGGAAAGGGGTCTAGAGCGATGTCGGCTTGGTGGTAGGTGGAGAGGTGGTCTTGGTGTTGATCCAGGGTGGTGATGAGAGTGACCCGTTTGGAATCGACACCGCCCTTTTCAAGGCCCTTCAGTAGTCGGGTGCGAATGGAGGGTACATGAAGATGGCTGCGGTATTTCAGTAGTAAACGAGCATCGGGAATGCGTTGTAATAGGCGTGCCCAAAGTGCCAGAACGGTGTGATTGATCTTGGCGGGATCGTTGAACGAGGCAAAGGTGATGGGCCCTTTCTCACCGGCGGGGAGGGGGTTGACCGGTGGGGCCTGTTCCAATGGGGGGTAGTTGTAGAAGATGGGGAGTCGGATCAACTGCTCTGTAAACTGCTCATGCACGGCACCTTCGGGGTGAATGGCGTGGTCGGTTAGCCAGTAGTCCATCTGCTTCAGGCCCGTGGTGGTGCTGTTGTGAAAGCTCACCTGTATGGGAGCCGGACGCTGGGCAGCCACCAGAAAGCGATTGTTATCAAACATCCCGGCCAGATAGATCATGATGTCGACACCATCTTGGCGAATGGTTTCTGCGATCTCGGCATCGCTACACCCTTTGGTGTTGCGCCAGTGTTGGATGGTGCTACGAATACGCTCAGTGGTGGCATCTTCTTGGGGCAGTTCGGCATAGGCGAAACGTTCAAACCGTTCGTTATCGTGATGCTCCAACAGAGGGAGAAGGTTATGGCCAACCGGATGATCATGAAAGTCGGAGGATAGATAGCCGACTCGGATGCGCCCCTGGGGAGGCCGAATGCTTGGGGCAGAGGGTGCTGCGCGACTCCGGGTCCTGGAAAGCGCCATTTTTGCACTCTTCCGGCATATATTAAAAAGTGTGTCGTGGTCGGTCTCAGGGAGATAGAGGTGCGTATTGGCGAAGTTCTTTAAGGTTGGCGGCTCTCCGCCGCAGGCAAAGGCGCGCCGGTAGCCCTCAAGCGCCTCGTGCAGTCGTCCCAGATCCCGGAGCGTATTGGCGTGGTTGTTTAGATAGCCAGGATGGTCGGTATCCAACGACAAGGCACGGTCGTAGGCCATGAGCGCATCATCAAGTTGCCCCATGCGGCGGTGGATATTGCCCCGTTGAAAATGGGCATTGGCGTAGTTCGGGAAGCGTGTTGTGGCCTGTTGTAGTATCTCCAGGGCCTGAGGAAGGTGTTGTTGACCTTCAAGTGCTATGCTGAGGTTGTGGTACGCTTCGGCCAAGTCCGGTTGCGTCTGGATTGCGCATCGATAGTGGGCTTCCGCCTCCTGATACCGCTTCTGGTTGAGTAGCAGATTGCCGATCGTGTTTTGCACCGGGGTCAGATCGGGGCGTAGCGTCGCCGCCTGTATCAGTATGTCCAGTGCGTCTGTCTCCTGTCCCAGTTCCAGCAGGGTGTGGCCCAAATTGGCGAGTGCTTCTGCATATTCCGGGGCCAGCTTCAGGGCGTACCGATAAGAGTGCTCGGCCTCACGTGTCTTGCCTTTGGATTTTAAAAGATTACCAAGATTATTGTGTGCCAGAGGGAAGTTTGAGTTGATCGATATGGCTCGACGAGTATGGGATATTGCCTCATCTATACGGCCTGCCAGGCGCAATGTATCCCCAAGATTGTTGTAAACTTCGGAAAAGTCGTCATAGTGGCTCAAGGCATTATGGAACGCCTCAATGGCTTCATCCAAGCGCCCCTGATCGCGAAGTGCGTTACCCAGATTGTTCAGGGCGTCTCGATGGTTGGGGGCGTGGATTAAGGTTTGTCGGAACCGTTGTTCAGCCAGTCTGAAATCGCCTTTCTGGTGGGCGATGGCTCCTAGAAGATGGAGGGCGTCCGGCTGGTTTGGAAAGGCTGCCAGGATCTGTTGATAGATCCTCTCGGCTTGGTCCAGTTGGCCACTCTGGTGGTGCTCCATGCCCAGGCTGAGGGCCTGGGGAAGTGTAAGCGCAGAGGGCGTGTCATTCATGAGTGCATAGTCCTTATGGGGTCGTCGGCTTGGATTTGTGCCGTAAGGGGATTAAACAATCATGAAGTAGTTATTGAATCATGAGAAGAATAAATCGCTCACGAATCGTCAAGTAATGCTAGTCAGGTTTTGCGCAACCTGTCACTATTCTAAACGTATGAACGCTCTGTTTGCCACCGATGCCATTTCCTCTCCTCGTGCCCTTCTTGTGGGGGGCGATGTCCCCTTCTGGGCACCGCTCCGTGAGGCGTTGTCCGATTGCAAAGGGTTCCATCTGCATGGCCCATATCAACTCTCTGAGCAGGAGGAGCTTGCTCTGGCGTACGCGCCTCACCTCATTCTATTGGCGGTAAACGATAACCAACTACCGGATCTGACGTGCCTGGAGAGACTACTTGTCGGAGGTGCGTCTCTGGTGGTGGTGTCTCATGGTAACCGGCCTGAGATGCGCCCCGTGCTCTTCTCAAAGGGGGTGGTGGATTGGTTGGTACTGGATGCCTTGCCGGATCCACTGGAGTTGATGGCGCGCCTTAACCACCACGGTCAGCTTGCTGGTATGGTCCGCGACAAACAGTTGGAGCAACGTAAATTTGAAGCTCTGCGACGTCTGCGTCGGGCTATTCAGGCTGGGCAGGATTGTACCGTGGACCGTTTGCAGGCCGATTGTGAACAGGTGCTCTATCAGAGTGCTTGCGAGATGTTGGTAGAACGTATTGGCTTTCGGCTGGCTTGGGTTGGGTTGGCAGAGGAGTCTCCCGGCCATCCGGTGCGTCCAGTGGCCCAGGCTGGTTATGAAGATGCCTATTTGGGGACACTCAATCTTACCTGGGATGATACCCCGCGTGGTCGTGGTCCCACTGGATTTGCCATACGTACTGGTCGCCCGGCCATGGCGCAGAATATTATTAACGATCCAACGTTCGGTCCGTGGCGGCAAGAGGCATTAAAGCGCGGTTATGCCTCCTCTTTGGCGCTGCCGTTGCGGGTAGGCGAGGGGCGTGTCACCGGGGCGCTCAATCTTTACGCCGATGAGCCGGATGCCTTTGATTCGGAAGAGGTGTGGCTTCTGGAGCAGATGGCCAACCAGTTGGCATTGGGGGCAACCAACATGCGGGTGCGGGCCGAGCGCAACCGTATGGCGCTCGACTGGAAGAGCAGTCAGGATGCCTTGCAAGAGAGTCGCAGTATGCTACAGGCGATTCTTGATTACTCGCCAGAAGTGATTTTTCTCAAGAATGTCGAAGGACGCTATCTGTTGATCAACAAGCGTCATGAGGCGTTGTTTCATATTTCGCGAAGTGAGATTTCCGGCAAGACCGATTTTGACTCTTTTCCAGAGGAGGTTGCGCGTAAGTTGATTGCCAACGACCAGTTGGTGCGGACTCAGGGTTCGCCGATCCAGGTGGAGGAGCAGGTGCCTCATGATGATGGTGAGATGCATACCTACATCGTCTCTAAATTCCCTCTGTTGGATGATGCGAATCAGGTATATGCCATCTGCGGTATTGCTACCGACATAACGGATCGAAAGCGGGCGGAGGCCAAGCTTCAGGAGAGTGAAGAGCGTTATCGGGCTTTGGTAGAGCTCTCTCAGGAGGCGATTCTGGTCAATAGCAAAGATGTGATTATTTTTGCCAACCCAGCCTGTGCGCGGCTGCTCAAGGCACCGACGCCTGATGCTCTGGTAGGCATGTCGGTCAACGATATAATCCACCCTGATTATGTTAACTCTATTCGGCGACGGGCGCGCAGTGTCATGGAACGTGGTGAGGTGGCTCCCCTGATGGAGCAGCAACTTGTTGCGATGGACGGCTCCATCCTCGAAGTGGAGAGTATTGGCGGATTGATTCGCTACTCGGGGCGTGAGGCGGTGCAGGTGGTGATGCGTGATATCACCGAGCGTAAACGTGCCCAGGAGGCGCTGCATTTGGCGCGCTATTCGTTGGAGAATATGCGCGATGCAGCTTATTGGATCACTCGTGAGGGTGCGGTTTTTGACGCCAACCGTGCGGCACTGCAAGCGCTTGGTTATGCGCGCGATGAGCTGCTTTCGTTGCGGGTGAGTGACATATTCTCCGAGTCTCCAAAAGGCGGGCGGTGGGATCAGAAGTGGCTGGAGATTGCTGAAGCGGGCGCCATCAAGGTGACCACCATTCAGCGCTGTAAAAATGGCGATGATATTCCGGTAGTGCTTTCCATCAACCATGTCACGCTGGGAGATCGGGAGCTGCATTTTGTCAGTGCAATTGACATTACCGAGCAGCGTCGTTTGGAAGCGGCCATGATACAGGCCAAGCGTGAGGCCGAAGCGGCTAATCAGGCTAAAAGCGCCTTTCTGGCCACTATGAGTCATGAAATTCGTACACCTCTTAATGCCATTCTCGGCATTGGCGAAGTGATTTTGGAAGGCCCGTTGGATCAAGAGCAGCGCAGTTACATGGAGACCGTTGATAAGGCTGGAAAGTCTTTGTTGTCACTTATTAATGATGTGCTGGACATCTCCAAGATTGAAGCGGGTGAGATGGAGCTTGAGTTGTCGGCATTCAATCTGCGTCATGAGGTGACGGAGGCACTAAAAATCGTACGGCCTGAGGTGGGAGAGAAGGCGTTACGTCTAGTTATGGATGCCGATTCCGGTGTGCCGGATTGGGTTATGGGAGATCCGGGAAGATTACGCCAGATTTTGATCAATCTTATTCATAATGCGGTCAAGTTTACCGAGAAAGGGCGTGTCACGGTTCATGTGCAGCCCCTTCTTCCACCGTTGGTTCAGTTCGAGGTATCCGATACCGGCATCGGTATCCCGGAAGAGAAGCTGCAAAGTATCTTCTCCTCGTTTAGTCAGGCCGATGCCTCCAATACGCGTTGTTATGGTGGCGTGGGGTTGGGACTGGCCATCTGCCGGCGTCTGGTGGAGCATATGGGGGGGGAGATTGAAGTGGTGAGCCGGGAGGGGCAGGGTGCCATGTTCCGTTTTGCCATCTCACTGGAATCGGTAGAGACCCCAGAGGGCGATACTGTGAGTCATGGAGGCCATGAAGGTTCACGTCTGGATACGGTAGCACGCAATGATCTTGGCGTTTCTACTCTGTTGGCGGAGAGAGGAGTATCCAATGAGCGGCGCCATGAATCTCGGTGTCGGAGAGCCGCAGAGAGGCGTCAGGATTCCCGACGTATCGGCCAACGTCGACGCGTCATTCGTCGTGGTGATGACTCATTACAGCTGGGGCCTCATCAGCAAAACGGCATCCACAAGCGGGTACTTGTTGCTGAGGATTCATCGGACAATCGATTGTTGATTCGGGCTTTTCTCAAAAAATTTCCAGTGGAGTTGGTGATGGCAGAGAATGGTGCAGAGGCGGTGGCGCTATTTGAGAAAGAGCTGTTTCATCTGGTGTTGATGGATCTTCAAATGCCGGTCATGGATGGCTACGAGGCCACCCGCCGGATTCGTATCCATGAGGCAAAGCATCCCCAGCGTCACAAGCAGGCGATTCCCATTGTCGTGTTGACGGCCCACGCGATACGGGAGGTGTCGCACAAGGCCCGTATGGCTGGGTGCGATTTTTTCCTCACCAAACCAATCTCCAAAAAGCGTCTGTTGGAGACACTTCAGAACTTTGCTGATATTGCGAACGTCAAGGTGCAGGATTGATGTTAGTGGGCGATTGTCTCATGAACCATTGATGAGGGCGAAGTAGGTTGTTCACCCGGAAGTCGGTGGTCAATTAGATTCTGAAACCGATGCAGCTCTTCCAAGACGTCACCATAGGCTACCTGCCGAGTATTGCCGAGGAGGTGGCTCTGTTGAATGCGATGGGTCAGGGTTTCGAGTGGGGTCATGTCAAAAAAACGTTGATAATTTTCTACGGCGTAGCTGAGGCCGACAAACAGCTTCTGCATCAGTGATCCAGGCGGGACCGAATCCATGCGGGATTGCCGGGGGACGCCGTCACGTAGTTTAAACACTGTCCGTTTGGGGTTCATAGCCAAGCGCAGATCTCTGGCCATGCCACGGTGAAGTTCTTGAAGATAGGCGTTCATCTCACCATGGGCCGCTAACTGGCCTGCATGGGGAAGCCGTGTTGGAGTATGTCGCGCAGCAAAACCGCGCCACTCTTGAAATGTGGGCTCTTGGGGTGAATGGGGGGTTGGTTCAGACAATTCACCACTCCTTGGGCTATATGATTGCAACGATCTGATCACCGCCGAAATGGCCTTCCCCTGGGGGATCAAATGGGTTGATGGGGGAGCACGCTATAATGAATAGCAAGTGGCATGCCATGGGGGGGCGAATCGGGGATGATCAGGAGAATCCCGGCTTGATTTCATCAAGAAAGGCGTCATTCGGGCAGTTCATATCCTCGGACATATCGAGCTCGAATTGACCGACATCTTTGAAAAGATAGCGCTGAATGGCATCCAGGCCGATACCGTCTTTGGGGCTCATGCTCTTCTGTAATTCAAGGGGGGTATCATCAATTTTAAGCAGCATCGCCTTTACGCGGGATGAATCGAGCACATCGGTGAATACCATCCGGTAGTCGACCTTTTTGGGAATGACATCCGCTTGCTCTAACCGTTTTGGGGTCACCATGATATCATTTTTAAGCAGTTCATAAACCGTGACCCCTTTGTGCCGCTGGACACGCTCTTCAGGGATACCTGCCTCTTGTACCATGCGCCACAGGCTCATTCTTTCCAGATCGTCTAGAGAGAGCTTCTGCTCATTTTTGGGCAGATTAAAGCGTTGTTCCAACTCCATGCGGCGTTTTTTCGGGAACGAAAAAAGCGGGAAGTGGATCCCTTTACGAAGCAGAGCCTTGCTGCGGGGTAGTTCATCAAACAGTTTGATAAATCCCTGTTTAAAGATGGTTGGATGGAACTTTTTTTGCCACATCATATCGGCCATGATCATCAGGATTTCGATTTCGAATTTGCCCTCTTTATGGTAGGAGCGAGGCTCTCCAAGAGCCGTCCAGACATCCGAGATGGCCAGATAGTTGGTGATTTCCCAGGCCCGTTGGCGCTCTTCTTTGCTCAATTTCAGTGCGACACTCTTGGCATAGCTGGTGAGAATGCCGTAGCCCCAATCCAGGCTGTAGGCTTCGTGGTGCGCGCCGGCGGAAAAGGCGTGTGCCTTGTCGATGATATTGTCGCTGGAGAAGAAGAGACCGCCATAAAGGGCATGGCTTTTGACAATTTCGAACTCATCTTTTGTCAGTCGACCTTTTTTGTCGAGAATCTCAAGTGGTATCAGTAGTTTGCCAAGGTCGTGGACAAAGCCGGCCAAGCCGACCTGATGGACCATATCCTGGTCAGCCCCCATGGACTTGGCCAGCGTCATGCCGCGCAGACCGGTTTCGACGCTGTGGGTACCGGTACCTGGATGGTGGCCGCGAAGCTCCTTCAGGCCATGGATTGCATTGGGGTCCAGATCTTTCATGATCTGATCCACCATCTGCTCAATATTTCCGATCATCCCTTTGACAAAATCGAAGACGCCACGCTTTTTCATGGCAACCAAAGCGTTGGTGATCGTCTCCACGGTGGGTAGTGTGCCGTCGTGATGATTGTGAAGATGGGCTGCCAGCTCTCTTTGGCTGGTCTCTTGAGCTTCGGCCATCAGTTGGTCCATGCGGGCCATGCTCTCAGAGCTGGCCTGATCTACAGCAGACCATGCATGGATGGTGGTCAGGGTTGCTTCGGCGCGCAGTCGCTCTAGAAGTTTCTCGGAGATGGGGGTGCCGGCGGCCACAAAGTGTTGGTCTTCACCAGGTCGAAAGAGCCCGTTTTTTAGAACTAATCCCTTGAGTTTTTCGTCATGGTTTTCATTGTGAAGATCATAGGCATAAGCCCCATCTTTGGGTGAGGTGTCCTCACTTTTTTCGATCTTTGGGGCCATCGGTCCACCACTTGGTCAGCGATTTATGGATGTTAAGTAGACTTTACTATAGTGGAGGTTCAAGGGGCAATCCAGTGGTGAGAAGAGAGAACAAAGGATGGCATGATGCGGATTAATGTACGGAAAACATGAAAAAAAGATGCTTGAGAGGGATCAGTTGTCAGAAAACTTGGGGGCGCAGGGGAAAAAGAGTATAAAGCGGGAACCACCATCGGAAGGGCTCTCCAGAGTGATGGCGCCTTGGCATTGACGCATGATGCCATGGGCGACGGCCAATCCCATTCCGGTTCCGTCGCCCATGCTTTTGGTTGTAAAGAATGGGTCGAAAATGCGGTGACGAATGGCATCCGGCACGCCACTACCATTGTCAAGAAAGGTGAGGCGCAATACATCGGAATGCTTCATCCCCAAGCGCTGCATACTGTCTGAGTCCAATGTTATGGCGCTCTGCTGAATAGAGATCACGCCACCGTTTTCGCCCATGGCGTGGGCGGCGTTGGTGCAGAGATTCATGATGACCTGATGGATCTGAGTGGGGTCGGCCAGAATTTCACTATGACGGGCCTGAAAGTCGCTGGTGATGGTAACGCTTTTTGGAAGAGAGGCCTGAGAGAGGTGGAGGGCCTCATTCACCGTGGCGGTCAATTCAATACGTTTTTGAAGTGGATGGTTGTTGCGGCTGAAGGTGAGCAACTGTCGTACCAGATCTCGTGCCCGTAATGAGGCGGTGAGGATGCCTTCCACATGTTCTTGGGATTCGGAATCTGGTGGTAGATCGGATTGTGTGAGTTCTGAAAAGCCAATGATTATGCTTAGAATATTGTTAAAATCATGGGCCACACCACCGGCCAGAAGGCCGATGGCCTCCATTTTCTGGCTCTGGGTCAGGCGCGCTTCCAGCTCTCGGCGTTCTTTATCCGCCAGCACCCGTTCCGTGATATCGGTAAACACCACCGCGAAGTGCTTTGGCTTGGGTTGGTAGGCGCTGACATCATAATAGCGGCGGAGCTCGGCCGAATAATTTTCAAAGCGCATGGGTTCGCCGGTCAGCGCCACTATGCCAAAGGCTTCAATCCAGTGGGCTTCAAGCTGTGGAAGGGCTTCCAAAATGGTTCGTCCCACCACCTGTTCCGCCGTGAGGCCGGTGAGTGTCTCAAACATGGGATTAACTTCCAGGAATCTGTAGTCACAGGGGGTACCCTGGGAATCAAGAATAATCTCATGCAGGGCAAAGCCGTTGATCATGGAGTCGAACAGTTGCCGATAACGTTGGACGCTCTCTTGCCGTTTCAAAACCTCACGATCCAGTTCATCCCGGCTGGCGGTCATCTGTCGTAGCTGAATCATCATATGGTCAAAGGTGTATGCCAATCGAGCGATCTCGCAGTGTCCAACGGGCTTGATTCGTTGATCCAAATGGCCCTTGGCAATCCTGGTTGCAGTGCTCTCCAGTTGCGCCAGAGGGAGGGTGATGTGGCGGCGCAGCAGGATATAGACGGCTAATGAAACCACCCCCATCAGGAGAAGCATCAACATGGTGGCGATCCAGCCGCGATGCCACATCATGTTATTGACGTGATGGCGGGTGAGGGCGATCTCAATGGAACCGACGATCTCATCGCCACGATAAATGGGGCGGCTGGCCGTAATTATCTGTTTTGAATGCTGCATCTCGGTGCCTGTGAGATGGTTGTGGGTGAGGCGAGTCTGGCGTGCCAGCTCTCGATCACCGCTTTTCACCAGGACATGAACCACCTCATCGTACAGAAACAGGGCGTGAATGAACTCTCGAACATAGGGGGTGTTGAACTCCCAGATGGGTGTGGGAAGGGTGTGCTGGGCCAACTTGAGGGTGTTTTCCAACCGTTGGGTGAGGCGCTGTTCCAATACATGGGCCTCATGATAAATAATCAGCGCTGAAAAGAGCAGCAGTGTGACGGCAATTACCGCAGCTAGAATGAGCATCAGGTGACGACTTAGATGCTCATCAACCGGTTGAGGTTTCACTGGGGGAGGTTGCTCCATAGTGGGGTGGCTCATGGAGGTGAGGCTTCATTGCCGGAGCGGCCCGGTTTGAGAAGGAGACGACGAAAAGCGGCACGTATCTCCAACTCCATTTCTCTGGGAAACCATTTGAGCTGGTGATGCATATAGGTTTCCGATGGCATCAGCTCATTCAGTGCCTCTTGGATGTGATGTATGGTTTTGATACCCCAGGGGGTTTTTGGGCAGCCGATATAGTTTTTGACCCAACGGCTACGGTAGTTTTCCTCAATGGGTAGAATAGAAAATTTATGGTTCAATCCGATGCGTTTGGCCACATATGGGGCTTCCCATGGAAAGCCAAGGGAATAGTCGATGCGACCGACATCAAGCATCTTCAAGATTCCTTCCAGAGCGTTACCTTCGGTGCGATAGAGTGTCTGTACAGGGGCACGCTCTTTCAATAGCCGGTCGATGGAGGCCCCGTAGGAGCGCCCCCGGATCAAACCCGGTATAAGATCCGCACGTCCAAGGAGTGTGGCGAGTGAGAGAGGGGCCTGTCCCTGTTCGAAGCGATCTCCACGGTGGGCTTTGGCGATGATGATGCCATTTTGCATGGTAAGCAGATTGGCACGGGAGAAGGTGATGTACTGTTCTCTCTCTGGGGTTTTAAGAAATCCGGCGTAGCAGACCGGCCGTTTCTGTTTAATCATGTGAAGAATGCGCGCCATGTTGGCATTTTTCACCCGGTGTTGATACTGGGGCAGGGCGGTCATCAGCATGCTTACCACCCCATCGACGATGCCCTGATCTTTCTCGGGGCCACTCTGAATAAAGGCCGGGGGAAGATTATCCCGCAACCAGATGAGGGTGGAATCATCCTGGGCCTGAAGAGGAGCGGGCGTCAGCAGTAGAGCGCAAAGGATCACCCAGGGTGTCATCATCACACTATGGAGTAGACGCTTCTCAGCCATGGCGTTCATACAGGCCATATAGAAACGACTGCCGGGAGCCGCTCGGGGTCTGGTGTGTCTCTTTAATATGGCGCACCAGGGTGAAATATTCTGCAAAATCATGTGTCATGCTGTCCGGGGAGAACTGCCGGACGGTAAGGCCGCTGCACTTTGTTGGGCCATCGTCGGCAAAGGCTGCCAAGATGAGGTGCCCGCCTACCTTGAGAGATTGGCACAACGTTGTACGATAGGCGTGCTGATCGGCGGGATCGGTGAGAAAGTGGTACACCGCCCGGTCGTGCCAGAGATAAAACGGCGGGGGATCATCGAGATCTTTGGTTGGTGTGTAGCGTGTGATGTCGGCGGTGATCCAGCGGGCTGCATTTGACGCGGGGCCAATACGTGTTCGGGCCTGATCCAGCCCATGGGATGAGAGGTCCAGCACCGTAACGTCACGATAGCCATCCGCCAGCAGTGTATCCACAAGACCGGAGGCTCCCCCGCCCACATCAATCATGGCCTGATCATGCCGAAGAGCAGATTCACGGATCAAATTCAGGGAGGTTCGCGCCTCATCTTGATACCAGCTTACTTGGTCAAAGTGCTTATCGTGATAGATTTTCTGCCAATGTTCCTGTCGGTCCATGGGGAACTCCTTGGGCCATTCGTAGAGGTAACAATACCTTGATTCTCTGTCAAACCGGGGCAGATGTCACGCAGATCATCTGTCCGTGCTAGGATTTCCCGTAGCGATTCGTGTACCATAGATTCTTGCACCATACTGGCTGTGGTATGGTAGGGTTCCCACCTAATTATCTTGGCGGGGGGGGAGAAATATACTTACATTTATTTGGGTATATTGTTGTTTACACTGAATGTCTGAAATCGTTAAGGGGTGCCTGATACGGGCGAGGATGACGATAGGGCCGATTGTTACTGGAGTGTTGTTCAAGTATGCGCATTGATCCCCGTATCGATATTTATGATCTGGTTACTGCCATCTCCAACGCTATGGACCTGGTTAATAAGGAGCTGGTGAATCACCATGCGCGTGTCGCGTACATCGCTTCGAGAATGATTCAGGCCGAGTACGGCTCCCGTAAGGAGGAGAGTGATATCATCCTGGCGGCGATGCTGCACGATATTGGGGCCTTCAGCAGCGAAGAGCGTTTTGAGTTTCTAAAGCTCGACCCGGATCATCCCCATCGTCATGCTGAGATCGGGTATCAGCTATTGCGGGATTTTGGGCTGTTTTCCGATCCGGCCTGGATTATCCGCTTTCACCATGTGAAATGGAGTGACGGACGCGGGGCGCGTTTTTATGGCCGGGATGTACCTATGGCCAGCCATATGCTTCATCTGGCCGACCGGTTGGATATTCTGCTGGTGGCAAGCGCCAATCCGCTTCAGGAGCGGGAGTCTATTCTTGAGACTATTGAGGCAGAGGCGCCACGCATGTTTCATCCGCGTCTGGTGGGGGTGCTGCGCAAAGCGGCTCGACGGGAGCAGTTCTGGCTGGATCTTACATCGCCCAATCTACCGGCCTTTTTCCGAGGCCAGGTAAAGAACTTCGAGGTGGATCTGACGGCGGATATCATCGCCTCATTCGCCCATCTTCTTTCGCAGTTGGTGGACTTTCGCAGCCGTTTTACCGCCACCCACTCCAGCGGCGTTTCGGTGGTGGCGGAGTATATCGGGCGGATGATGGGGTTTTCCGAGCGGGAGTGTCAAAAGCTGATGATTGCTGGGTTTCTCCATGATATCGGTAAGCTGGCCATCTCCAATACCATTTTGGAGAAGCCCGGCAAGCTCACCGTAGAGGAGTTCGAAGATGTCAAGGCCCACGCCTACCACACTGCTCGCATATTAAGGCCGATTCGCCACATTGACGATATCATTGAGTGGTGCGGTTTTCATCACGAGCGGCTTAATGGGCGGGGCTATCCCTTTCAGGAGGTTGGGGCCAACATTCCGTTGGCGGCCAAGATTCTGATGGTGGCTGACGTCTTCACCGCCCTGACCGAAGATCGCCCCTATCGCGGCGGGCTTGAAAAGCGGGTGGTAATAAAAATCATGACCGAGATGGTGGACAAGGGGGAGCTGGACAAGCGGGTGCTGGTGGTTCTGTTTGAAGAGTATGATGACATCAACTACTATCGGCGGAATATGCAGAAATTTGCCTCTGAGACCTACCACGATTTTCTCACCAAGGTAAACAAATTCGATGCTCTGGCCGAGCAGGAGGAGCAGGCTTTGCGGGCTGACTGATGCCCCTTTTCTCTGCCCCCAAGCATGCCTTTCTGATAAATTGAATCACCCAGACCTGCCTAAGCTTATTAATGGGTATTCTCTTCATGGAATCCGGCTTCTCCCTAAAACAGCCCGTATCCGTATGGAATCGGGCCCTCAAGACCGACTTCACCACGTTTTTCACCAACCTGTCCCAAGCGGCGATTCAGGGTAGCTTTGAGGATTGGAAGGGGGCCGGGAAGAGTGCTCTTAAGGCGCTCTCTGCCATCAAGGTGGAGGAGCTCTCCTGTGCAGAGCGGGGTTGGCTGTTGATTCAGCGGGCGTTAACGGATGCGGCGTTCCGGTGGGGCGGGGAGAGTCTTAATAACATTCTCCGTGGCATCTCCGATGACGATAAGCCTTCCGCGGATGGATTGGCCGAGACGCTTAAGCTGGCCCAGTTGGAGGCCGGGGAGTTAATGCTTGACGCCAGCTTTTTCAACAAGCCGGAGCGCTTCCCCTTTCTAAAAGAACTGGAAGCTCCCCTCAAGATGTGGCTCCAGGGCGTGGGCATGGGGGAGGCCCCGGCCACCAGTATGGCCAAGCGGTTTCCCAGCTATTTTGTGTTGGCACTGCATCGGCAGTGGGGTGACAGGCCGGAAGATTACAACGGCCTCAAGGAGAATCTGGAGACCCCCTTTTGTAGTGCTGTGGAGCGGGATCGGGCGTGGAGCCAATACCGGGCATGGCTGCAAAAGCAGGTCAATGAGCCGCTTTTCGACCAGCCGTTTGGTCTGGCCCAGGTCTATCAGCCGCTTCGGGCGTGGTATGAGCTTGAGGTGCTAGATGAGGGTGAGACCCCAGAACGGCTTCCAAGGCGGGTAGCATACCTGCATGAGGTGCTTGATAAGTGGCTTCGATCCACTGATCGGCGTGATGCGTTGCGTATGGTTTGGGGCGGTCCTGGCTCTGGTAAATCCTCATTCTCCAAGACCTATGCGGCCAATTTGGCCAGATCCAAACCGGATCTTCCAGTCTTGCTGGTGCCACTGCATCGCCTGCACATGGAGCGGGATTTGGTGGCGGCAGTAGGTAATTATGTTCGCAGAGAGCGAATCTTCACAGACTACAACCCACTGGATATTAACGAGGGAGATGAGCGGCTGTTGGTGATCTTTGACGGTCTGGATGAGCTGGCCATGCTGGGTGATGGCGCTGCGTATATGGCACGTAAGTTTGTCGATGAGGTGCAGCGCCAACTTGCCGACTTCAACAGTAGAGAGCTACGGCTTCAGGTATTGATTACCAGTCGTACCACCATTGGTCAGAGCAACGCCGACCAGGTGCGAGAGCCTGGAAAGGTGCTGCAACTGTTGCCCTACTGGGTTTCAAAAGAGGAGCGAAAAGAGAAGTGGCGTAAGGAAGATGATCCTGGTGAGTTTTTGCTTGAGGATCAACGGGATGATTGGTGGCTTAGCTATGGTCAGGTGAGCGGCAGCCTTTATGGAGAGATGCCCGAAGCGTTGAAGATGTCAGGGCTTGATGAGGTCACTTCCCAGCCTCTGCTGTGTTATCTGGTTGCTCTCAGTTATGAGGGTAAGAGGATCCAATTCACTGAGCATGTGGATTTGAACAGGTTCTATCGGGATCTGGTGAAAAGCGTTGTTGAGCGTATGTGGGGCAACTGAATGCCCATTGTGAAGATAGTGATCTGGGATGGAGTGAAAAAACTGCATTGAAACAGTGGGTGCAGGCATTTTGCGTACGGAAGAGCCATCTGAGATCGATTGGCCGGATGCCGAGCGTGTCGGGAACTGGATTGCGTGATAGGTTCGGATATCTATGGCGTGTTTTACGATAGGATCAATGATGGGTTGTTCAGCAAATCCGGCGCAACTCCTCATCCATGGATTGGTGTTTATTCATACATCCTCTGGTGCGATCCAGAAGTTCCTTGATGGATTCCCGGGGTCCGTCATCCAAGGGGGTGGATTCCAAAATAGTTACTATCACCCGTTTCGGAGTGTCCTTCGGGGTCTCCCCCCCCCTTATGGAACCAAATGCAAACTCCTCTTGTCTAAATTCCCAAGCGTCTAACCTATAGCCCCCCACTCGGGAGCTGAGAGGATTCCCCCCTCTCCCATAAACGGGGATGGCCAGGTCCAGGGTCATCCCCGTTTGCATGTCTGCTTATCTCTTCTTGCTGCCAAAGAGCCTTTGGGTTAACTGTCGGGTGATGCGTCCATTCACCCGAATGCGCTGCTGTCGCTGATAGAGTCGAATGGCACGCTTGGTCTTGGGGCCTAAGCGTCCATCAATGGGGCCGGGATTAAATCCGCGCTGCCAGAGACGACGCTGTACGCGGGCCACCTTTGGATCGGAGCGACTGTGCCTTATGGGACGCCGCTTGAGCTGTTTTTTGCGTAGTTGGTGCGGTTTGGTGAGGGTGGCTCTGTTGGGTTTGGCGGGGCTCTTTCTAATGGCATTTGGTGCGGGATTAAGATGTTTGACCAGCGTCATGTCTGTTGCATCTACCGAGGCCGGCAGAGGAGGGGTCATCGGTTCAATCCTGGGGGGTAGCGTGACCGCCATGGGGGCATTTGCCAGCGCGGCTGAGAACCCCAACGGTTCATGGCCCGGCGTCACCACGGTTACGGCCTGGGCTTGCGTCTGGGTTAGGGTTTCTGGTGCTTGCGTTTCGTACTGTTTTTTCAGGGCTGCCAGGGCGTTGGTCTGGCCTCTGTCTGCCGCTTCCCGATACCAGTAGAGTGCCTTTTCCAGATCCTTTTTAACCCCAGCCCGGCCTGTCTCATAGAGATATCCCAGATTATTCTGAGCATCGGCATCTCCCTGTCGAGCGGCTTTTTCAAACCACATGATCGCCTTATCGGGATTGATGCTAACGCTGTTTCCGGTAGCGTACATGATGCCCAGGTTGTATTGAGCGATAGGTTGGCCCTGCTTGGCGGCTTTGACATACCAACGTAGCGCCTGTCGTCGATTTTGTTTGACTCCCTGACCATGTTGATAGAGTTTGCCGAGGTTGACCTGGGCGTTCGCGTGGCCCTGTTTAGCGGCTTTACTGTACCAGTGGAAAGCGGCGGAATGATCTTGGGGTGCCTCATCACCTTTAGCGTAGAGTCCTCCCAGCAGAAATTGCGCCTCCGCATCGCCGCCGTCTGCGGCCTTACCATACCACTTGATGCTCTCTTTGATGGATTGCGGCACCCCTAGTCCATGGCGGAACAGATGTCCCAGGTTAACCTGGGCGGCGGCATCTCCCTGATGGGCGGCTTTACGAATCCAGACCGCCGCCTGCTCATAACTTTTCTCAACGCCTGCACCGCGTATATAGAGGCCGCCCAGATCGTTTTGCGCCTTGGCGTCCCCCCGTTCGGCGCGGGTTTTTAAGGTGGCCACACGGCTTTGAATGTCGGGGGTTTTGGCTTGAATGGAGGGCGTCCAGAGCAGCAGGGCTCCAAGCAGCAGCCAGAAGTGGGGCAGGGGGGATCGGGGCATGATGCCTCCTGATGTGGGCAAGCGGATGATGATGGAATATCTTAAGCACTTTAACGCAGATCCGCAAAAAACACATCGGCTCACCAGGGCAAGGAAGCGGCGTAAGGTGGTGAACAGGTTGCCATGGGCTTTATGGGGTGTGGTACTCTAAGGAATGAATAGGACTTAACCGCCCTACAGACAGAGGCATGGCTTGGCGAAGGGGAGCGTCATGCTGTGAGCTTATCGCATGGTGTGATGGTGTGGGCGGATTGGATAATGAGGGGATGTATCATGCCGAAATCCACCTTGGAACGTTGTCTGGCGTTTCTGATTCAGGAGCAGAATCGGGGGATGCTTGATCAGATTGATCTTCTGGAGCCTTTGTTGGTAGGGAAGATCAGCAAGGGTCGTGCCCACCTGGTGAAATCCGTGCTAAGGGCGCTGGGTGATCAGATCGGCCGACATATTAAAGAGTCGGAGAAGTTGCTCAAAAAACGTCTCAATAAGTGCGACGACAAGCAGACCCACAAGACGGTGAAAAAATATGCCACCGACCTCAATAAGCTGAATGGGGCCTATAAGGGGTTTCTATGGAGCTGGACGCGAGATCGGGACATGGTGGAGGAGAACGCCTGGTTTATCGCTGAGACCCGGCAGATGGTTGAAGTGATTAATCAGCGCATTCAACGGGAAGAGACCATTCTGTTTCCGAAGCTGTTTTCCGACAATCTTTCGGATCATTTTGAGCCACTGGATCCATGGGAGAGCGGTGAGCTTCGGGCAAGCCGACTCAACACTCAGAGTCGTCGTGCCTATAAGCGGCTTGGCGTCGGGCTGGAGGGGGCCATCAGCACGGCAGTCGGCCCGGATGATGCCATCAGTACCCAGCAGTCGATGCTTGGGTATGCCATTTTGGAACAAGTTCGAGAGATCAAGGTTTTACGCAATTTTAACATAGATGAGGATACCTGGAAACGGCTTCAGGTATTTATCAGTGATCATTATCAACCTGGAGAAACGCTTTATAAGGCTGGAGACCGTACCGATGCGTTCCATGTTGTTCTCAAGGGGGTTGTAGATCTTTTTTCACCGGGTAGCCGGGCGTGTCATATTGGTCGTTTAGGGCCTGGATCGGTATTGGGTGAGGTTCCTTTTTTGAGTCCCCTCGGTTGTCCTCATGATGCCTTGGCTGCCAGCGAGATGATGATGATCAGGGTGGATCGTCCTACCTTTGAAGCATTTAGTAAGTCCCAGCGCAGCCGGGTTCAGGCCCAGTTGACCGGCGTATTGATTGAGCGATTGGTGGAGGCTCAAGAGCATATTGTAGCCCTTAAGGATCGATTTGGATGAGTGATGCGCGACCGCTCTATGCGGTAATTACCACATCGCGGGCCGATTTTGGTCTGCTTACTGGCCTGATCAAGGCTATTGACGCCGACCCCGAGGTCAAGCTTCATCTGATTGCCACCGGCATGCATCTGTCTCAGGAGTTCGGCAACACGGTCCAGCAGATTGAGCATAGCGGCCTGGAGGTGCATGACCGGGTCGAGATGATGCTCTCCAGCGATACACCGGTGGGCATGGCCAAGGCGATGGGCTTGGGGTTGATTGGTTTTGGTGATCTGTTTGGTCGCGTAAAGCCGATGTTGGTGATTCTGCTGGGGGACCGTTTTGAGACATTGGCAGTGGCTCAGGCGGCCTTTGTGCATCGGATTCCCATTGTGCACATCAGCGGCGGTGAGGTGACCTTCGGTGCCCTGGATGATGCCATGCGCCACGCTATTACCAAGCTCTCCACCATCCATCTCACGGCCACCGAGTCCTATCGACAGCGGGTGATTCAGTTGGGGGAGGAGCCTGAGCGAGTTTATAGTGTCGGTGAGATTGGCTTGGATGCCATCAAGCGAGATGATCTGATGGATCGTCTGGAGCTTGAGCAGGATTTGGGCATGCACTTTGGTCCGGTAACCATGCTCATCACCTATCACCCGGAGACCCTCAACCCGGATGGCGTTCAGGCGGCGGCCGAGGCGCTATTTGTGGCATTGGGGCAGTTCCCCGAGGCCCATTTTGTGGTCACTGCCGCCAATGCCGATGCCGATGGTCGCCTGTTGAATCGGCTGCTTAAGGGATTTGTCGGTGATCATCCAGGGCGCGCTTGGTGGTTCAATTCGTTGGGGAGTCGTCGCTATCTTTCCATGTTGCGGGCGGTGGATGTGGTGGTGGGCAACTCTTCCAGCGGGTTAGTGGAGGCGCCAAGTTTCGGCACGCCCACGGTGGATATTGGGGAGCGTCAGGAGGGGAGAACACGGGCTGATAGCGTGCTTTATGCGCCTTCGGAGTCTCAGGCCATCACCGGAGCGATTCATCACGCCATCACGCCCCATTTCCAGGAGAAGGCGTCAATGGCTCCCAATCCCTATCAGGGCGATCACACGCCGGAGAGCATTGTTCAACTTCTCAAGGGGCTGGAGTTGTCGGCTCGAAAGCGCTTTTTTGATGTGGATTATTCGTTGTGATACGCCCCTTTGGAGGCGAACCTCCTTTTCAGGATCGTGTGCCTCATCTCTATACGACCGATTCGGGGCGCTCCTCTCTCCGTCTGATTTTGGAAGATCCCTGCTTTAGCACCAAGCGCTATCTGCTGCCTGATTATTTATGCGGAACTGTGTTGGAGGTGCTTGATCAGTATGGTGTGGTTTATGATTTTTACGCCATCGGCGATGGTCTGCGCTGGGATCCAGAAGAGATCAATCGGGCCAAATATGATGTGCTCTATGCCATTGACTACTTCGGCTGGAAGCAGGATCTCAGTGCCATTGCGTTGAAGCCGGGATCTGTTTTACTGGAGGATGGGGTGTTTCTGCCTTATTTGGAGCCACCGGATAGATGGCCCCATTGGATTGGCTTCAACAGTTTACGCAAGATATCGCCGCTTCCCGATGGAAGTATGGTTTGGTCCACCGTGCCTTTGGTGGGGAAAAAGATGGAGGGGCCTGCCTCTTTTGTCTCCCTCAAGGTTCGGGGGCAGCGCAAGAAGGCGGCATTTCTTGCGGGGTGTGGCGGCTGCGAGAAAGATTATCTGGCCGATCTTCAGCATGGCGAAACGCTGTTAAATCGACAGCAGAGCATTCACGCCCCCAGCAGTGTGGCGGTCGGGCGGATGATGGACTTTTACCGGAAGTTAGAGGTTGAATACAGCGTACGACGGGCGCAGTTTGCCGTGTATGAACAGGCTTTGGGCCGATTTGTGGATCGGGATGCGCCGGAGTACCCTTGTTTCTACCCGCTGCTGCTGGAGGATCGGGATGCCGTGCGTGCGGCGTTGGCCCTGCAACAGATCTACCTGCCGGCCCACTGGCCTGAGCTGGAAGGCGTGAGGGGCGAGGTGCAAAGGCGTATGTTGGCGTTGCCTCTGGATGGGCGTTTCTCGGCAAGTGAGGTGCAGCGTCTTGTAGAGATTTTAGTGCGCATGGATCTTCAGGGTGCTGCCGTTTGATGTGATCTTTGCCCAGATGGGTCTTCTCACCACTCAAACAGCCCCTTGGATACGCCACCCGATGCCCCAGCTCTGCTGGCCGAGCCGGAGATGGTTGGTTTGCTCTTGCTGAAGACCGGCAAGCAGCCGCTGCTGGTGAGGAGTGCGGCTGTCAGAAGTAGAGCCAGCAGGCGTTGTGAGGTGCGTTGTTTCATGACTGTATCCCAGGTGTGGCAGCAATGGGGAGCCAAGCCTCCCGCGGATCCATTTCTAAGTTTCACCTGATAATATCACCTCTGCCTCCCATATCCACCAGGCGTCTCTCATAATCAAAAAAGGGCTCACCGTTATTCTGATGGTTGACGGGGCCTATCTTGCGGCGTTCCATATTCAGGCCGCAACGGCCACGCCGGAGGAGTTTTACGGTCAATCCCGCGCCGCAGGCGGAGGTGTGGCGGGGAGTGAGAGAGGGTCACGCATCGGATGCATTTGGGAGTGAGCATTTTCTGATAGAAACATTTAATTTTTTATGGACCAACACGTCATCCATGGCTTTCAGAAAGCGGCAAGCCCAAGGGGCTTTGCGTTGCAATTTAGTCGGGTCTATCTGCTCAAGGATGTCAAACGAGTGGCGACCTTTATGATAGATTCCTCTTCTTGAGTTTCTTGAAGCTTGTTTCAAGCCTTTCATGACATCGTTTTTCAGTGCTTTTTCGATAGGCAATGTTTTTGGAAGAGCAGCTGTGTTAAAACCGGGCCCAAAATAGTTATCTAGCGTTCCGAGATCTGCGAGAAACCAGTTTTCCATGCAGTTTACCATGAGGTGAACATAGTGGTTTGTCGCATTCTCAGGGCGTTCCCATGGCTCTCTATCCGTAAGAAACGTCCACGGTTCAAGGTCGTCATGGATCGGTTCTTCACTGTCCACAAGCAACAATGGAATAGGATCTCCTTTTTTCAGAGGCCAGGATCTGGAGAAAAATTTGAATGCCTGGTCTCTGCTTCCACAAGGTATTACAACAAAATTAACATCGCTCCCTGTTGTGTGGCCAGGGTATGTTTGCTTAATGGACCTCTTAATGAAAAGCGTAAATGCTTTTTTGAGTCGTATACGGAGGTTCTTGCTGTTTTTCTGATTTGGTTTTCCAGCGCCCTCAGTGTAGACGTGGAACAGTACTTTTTTATGCATTAGCTATGCCCTCCAACCATATTATTCAACCATGCCTCACCCAAGCGGTATTCATCAATCCACTGCTTCAGGTCATCTTGGTTTAGTCGGCGCATGTACGTCTGCATATCTGATTTATCGCAGACAATGACAGCCTCTGGCGTCTCAGTGAAGGCATCAATAAGGATATCTGAATGGGTTGTGACAATCAGCTGGGTTCTTTGAGAGGCATCTGTGAGTAGATCGGCGATGGTTGGAATAATATCAGGGTGAAGTGCCATTTCTGGTTCTTCAATACAGATCAGAGGCGGTGGAGATGGGTTGCAAAGGATAGCAAGCAGAGAGATAAAACGGAGTGTACCATCGGAGAGCCGTGTCGCTGGTATAGTACTGTGTTTCTCTACTAGATAAATCTGAATCTTCCCGCTTCCATCGATGTCAATATCAAAATCTCTGATGTCGCCGTTAAATTTATTCAAGTAAGACGATATTTTGTTTCTTGTGTCATAATCTTTTTTCAAACGTTTTAGCACCAATCCCAGATTGGCATAATCTTCATTCAGCCCAGAAGAGCGGCTGGTAGAGTCTTGAAAAAGCCTTGGTGCTGTAAAGCGCCCTATTGACCACTCACGATAGATTCTCATGCTTTGGTAGGATTCGCCAAGCCAAGTTATCTCTGGATAGTGGTCAATATCCTTGCGTTGCGATAATATTGACTCTTCAGGATGAATTGTCTCTCTTCTTAACTCTCTTCTGTTTTCTTCGTTGTCGTTCAGTAAAGCTCTTCCGTCTTTGAATCGATAATAGAAATAGCTGTCATCATGGCCGAGATCCGGATCTCTGTTTTCAATACGCTCTTCAATGAAGTCAAAATAATTTCCAGAGTTTCGAAAAGAAAGGCTATGGCGAATCGGCATATTTTTTTGAGAATATTCTACAATTGCTTCAATGCTTGCTATGGCATCTCGACCGCCGGGTTTCCAAAGCCACTCTTCAATACCACCAGCATCACGGACAGGCTTGCCCAAGTCTTTTGGTGCGGATTGGAGGAGGGAGATGGCCTCAAGCAGGTTGGATTTTCCAGACCCGTTGGCCCCGATAAGGATGTTGAGAGGTTGTAGAGGTAGCTCAAGAGCATCGGGTCCAAATGATAGGAGGTTGGAAATTCTAAGATTCTTAAGAAACATAGCAATAACCCTAACAGGCTCACAATACCACATTGAGAAAGAATACTAAATTATATCATTATTATTTTTGGCTCCGCAATACTTTAAGTCGGTTTTGCGCCGCTTGAAGCTTCTTGTAATCCACTGGGCGCATGCTTCTCAGTATCTTCACCAGCCGCTCCAGCATGGGACGTGCTTCATGGGGGCGCTTCTGGTTAAGTACCACAATGCTAAGATTGCTCAGAGCCGTGGCGGTTCGTGGATGGGTGTTGCCGTGGACCGTCTCATGGGTGGCCAGAGCGCGTTCCAGATAGCCTCTGGCTTCTTGATAATGGCCCAGTTTGTTAAGAATTGCTCCCAGTTGGCTCAGGGCGTCGGCAACATGGGCGTGTTGGAGTCCGTGGGCTTTCTCCAGGCGGGTCAGGGCGCGCTCCAGATGGCGGATGGCGTCTTGATAGCGCCCTTGTCTCTCAATGGTGCGCCCAAGATGAAGCAGGGTTTCGCCAGCGAGGGGATGATCCACCCCATGTGCTATTTCGTAGATCAGCAGGGCTTTTCGGTAGTGCTTCTCGGCCTGACGGTATCGATGACCATCGTGAAACAGATGGCCCATATTGACCATCAGGTCGGCGTTCTTCGGGTGGTTGGCCCCGTGGTTTTTCTCCAGGATGGGCAGCGCCCTGCGGTAGTGATCCAGCGCCTGTTGCTGATGACCCAACGCCTTGTGCATCACGCCTAGATTGTTATGCAGATTGGCCACCTGGGGATGATCGGGGCCGAGTTGTTTTCGATAGATGCGCAGTGCGCGGCTGAACTGCAACTCGGCGCTCCGTAGTTGCCCCATGGACTCATAGAGCACACCAAGATTATAGCGTGCTCCGGCACTGTTGGCGTGCGTGGTTCCATAGGCTTTCTCCTGGATTTTTAACGCCCTTTCAAAGGAGACCTCCGCCTCGGGATAGCTGGCGGCATCTTGCAGTACCCGCCCTAGATTGGTCCAGGCTGTGGCCAACATGGGGTGATCGGCCCCAAAGATCTTGGCATAGATGGGCAGTGCCTTTTGGTACGCTCCCCGCGCCTTCTTTAGAGCGCCTTGAGCGTGGTGCAGTGCGCCCAGATTATTGTGCAGTGTTGCGACGCTCTGGTGATATTTCCCATGAAGCTTTTGCGCCATAGGGAGCGCCTGACGATAGAGTTTTTCCGCCTCTTTGTAACGGCCTTGCTTCTCCAGGTTGGCCGCCAGTCGGCTCATGGTGTCGGCCATGCGGGGATCTTTCCGGCCATGGCGTTTTATGATGGCTTTCATGCCCCGCCGGTAGAGTATTTCCGCTTCTTTGGGTTGCTCCATTATCTCCAGCAGTCCAGCCAGATGGCGCATGGTCTCTATGGTGTCTTCATGCTCTGGCCCTAGTTTATTCTCTTGGATAGCCAAGGCGTTCTGGTAGTTCTTGAGCGCCTCGGGATATCGGCCCAGGTCGGTGAGAACCAGGCCAAGATTATTGAGGGCGTAGGATACCAAAGGGTGATCCTCTCCCAGCTCCTGTTTGACCAATGTCAGAAGATTTTCGAATAGCGTATGGGCCGTCTGGCGCTGTCCATCGGAGAAGAGCCGCAGTCCCAACCGATTGGCCATGGCCGCAAGGCTTTTGACCGGCATATTGAGTCGATCTGCATGGTGAAACAGTGCCAGAGCGTGGGGGATTAAATCATTGAGGGGTGGTTTGGTGGTTCCGTTATTGCTTGATTTTTGGCCGGATTCGCGAAAGGCATGCCCCATCAACGTCAGGGCAGGCAGGATTCTCTTTTTTTCGCCATCAATGCCAAAGCCGAGGCGCAATGCCTGTTGGGTCTTCTCGGAGATGAACCAGTCTGCCTTGTGTTGCTTATAAAGCCCGGCATTGGCCAGGGCATTGGCCAGGGCGGTTGCTTTCTCACCTTGCCTGAGAGCCTGTTTTAGAGGGGCGGGCAGTGCAGCTTGATGATGGGTGAACAGCGCCATGGGAATCGGTTGTTCAGGGGCCAGAAAAGCGCAAATTCGGACCATCTCCAGGGTCGCTGGAGAGAGGTGGACCACCCGTCCTGTGTCGTTTGGCAGACTGTCTGTTCCGGGTGCTGGAGTGGACCAACCCGGAAGAGGCGTGATCAGAAGTATGGCAAACATAGCTGCCAGGATTGGCGTGATCTTACTGTTTTTCACGCTTCATTCCCTCAATGATTTGCTCAATGATGGCCAAGTTTTGTTCGGCGGCTTGGATGTGCGGATGCCCTTTTGGCAGTGTTTTTCGATAGATTTGTACCACCCGTTCCATCACCGGTTTAGCCAGCTTTGGTAGGTTGCGGTTAAGGTGTAACACGGAGATATGGCCCAGCGTCATGGCGACCTGGGGTGAATCGGGGCCGTAGGCTTTCTCATTGATAGTGAGTTCCCGCTCCAGGGTCTCTCTTGCCAGTTTGATCTCTCCCAGCTCATGAAGCACCTGTCCCAGGGTGTTGAGGGGATCACCCAACTCGGCGTGGTCTGGCCCATGGACCCGTTCCAGGATTTTTAGTGCCTGCTCCAGGCGGTCTCGGGCGGTCTCATTCTCACGTAGATCGTGGAGTGCTTCTCCCAGATAGATCAAGGTTTCCGCCACTTTTAGATGCTGGGATCCGTAGCGTTTTTGTAAAATCGTCAGGGCGCGGTTGAACTGCCTTCGGGCCGCATTGTGCTGTTCAAGATCAATGAGCAGAAGCCCCATTTGGTTGAGCAGGGCGGCTATTTTAGGATGGTCTGGATCGAGTTGCTTGGTGAGGATGACGTGGGCGCGTTCCAGATGAACCTTGGCCTGTTCATATTTGCCCAGTTCGTGAAGTGTTTTGGCCAACAGGGTCAGTGTTCCGGAGACGCTGTCATGCTCCATTCCCAGTGTGCTCTCCAGAATGGTTAGTGCGCGGGCGTGCAGTTCACTGGCCTCTAGAAAGCGTTCTGCATCGGCTCGAATGCGTCCCAAATTATTCAATGCTACAGCCGTCTTGGGATGATCCGGTCCGTAGGTCTGTTCAGCGATCTCCAGGGCACGCTGCAAGCGTTTCTTGGTGTCACCCTGACTCTCCAGAGTTTTTAGAAGTCCCCCAAGCTGGTCGGCAGGAGTCAGGTGGGGTGGTAGAGCCGAAGCGGCTTTGGCGGAGCCAGGCAGCTGGTCGGGAGTCGTGCTGGCCTGAGGGTTTTTTTTGTCACCCAGAGCACGGCTATAGAGCGCTTTGATCTCGGGATATCCTTCCTGATCTTCCAGGCTATCTCTCAACTCGGAGAGCAGCGCCTCCCAACGTGGGTGATCGGGACTGTCGGCTTTAGCCACGACCTTCATAGCGCGCCGATACCGTTCGATGGCGCGATCTGTCTCGCCACGACGCGTATAGAGTCGTGCCAAACGTGTCAAAGTGCGCGCCAGCCAGGGGTGGTCGGGACCGTACGCCGCCTCCTGCATGGCCAACAGGCTCTGCATCACCTCGATGGCTTTGGCTGGGCGTCCCATGCGTTCCATCAGGCCCCCTAAGCGCTCTAACAGAAAGGAGGCCTCACCGAGGGGGGGTTGCAGTCGGTTGAGGTGTTGAAACAGTGACAAAGCATGGGGTGCCATGGTTTGGCTGGAGGGCCAGGTGGCCGGATTGTCCGGGTCGTATGGAAAAGCGGCCTGAATCAGCCGGGTAGCGTGGAGAAGCCAACGCTGCTCCTGATTGGACATAGCGCGACGCACCGCCTTTTGAGTCATGGGGTGCAGGGCAATGTGTTCCCCGCTGCGAAGTATCAGGCCATAGCCAGAGAGGAGCTGTAGACTCTCCAGGAGTTGGTCTCTCTTCTCGGCCACACTGGCCAGCGGCTCTGGAAGCTTTGCAGCCTGCTTGATAAAGAGTGACAGGGGGATCTGTTCAGATCCAAGAAAGGCCATCAATTTGAGCCACTGGATTGCCTCTGGGCGGCTTTTCCCGATCTGGCGCATGGCCAGACGCACTGTGGCATCCACATGGGTGGGAGCTGCTGTATCTGGATTGTCGTTTTCGGTGATCAGCGCCAAACGGGCATCGCGAATCTGTTTGCGATACTGTTTGATAGCGCTATGTTTTTTAGGAGATGCGTCCTGTTTCGAGGTGCGGTTCTGTTCCAGATAAGCAGCGGCTTGCAGAAGTGCCAAGGGTAGATGTCCTAGCTCTTTGGCCAAAGCGGCAACCTGCTCCATATCGCCCGGTTCTATCCGTTGGTTCATGAGGCGAACGGCTTCGGCAGGTTTGGGGGGGCCGATGACCTGCATGCCCAGCTTTTTCTTTAGGTGCAGTCTATGCCACGCCATAAGGTGGGAGGTGATGAGTACGCGTCCACCATTATTAGTGTTAGGGATCAATCCCTGTAGTGCTTGGGGGGCCTGGGCGACGTTATGGAAGATCAGCAACCAGTCATCCCGCTTGGCCAGTGCCTTAAGAAGTGCCCTGCGGCGAAAATCTCGGCGTCCTTTTGGAATTTGAAGACGATCAGCCAACGTCTCTATACCGTGGGTCAGAGAGGCGGGATTATCGCTGTTTATCCAGTGAATAAGGTGAAAGTTATCCTGATGGCGGTAGGCATATTCCAGGGCAATACGTCGCTTGCCAAGGCCATCACGACCGGCCAATACCTGGATTGGCGCGTTACTGCTGACATCCAGATGACCCGCCAATTTTTTGAGAATTTTTGCACGACCCACAAAGGCCTGGGGGCGGGGTGGTAGGTTGTGGATGGTCTCTCTTGGAGCCAGCAGAAGGGGCGGTTCCAGTGGGGTATCCTGTTTAAAGGGGGAGGAGGCGACCGCTGAAGAAGGCTTGGTGATGGGGGTCACCATAAGCTTTGGCCACTTCAAATAGTCATCCAGTCCCGCCGTTAGGGGGAGAACATTAGGCAGAGTAGGGGGGATATCTTGGGTCGCGGTATCATCGGTTGGCTCATCGACTGGCAGTTCATCCGATAGCTCATCCAGCGGCTCTTCAGAAAGCTCTTCAGATGGCGGCTCTTCTTCAACTTCGTCCGCTTCCTGTTCCAGCTTATCCAGTAGGGTGTTTAATGTTTTGGAATCGTTAAGATCTTCCCGAATGGCGACCTCGGTTGGCAGCCCCGGCATGATAGGTGAGGTGGGAACCGGTGCCGAGAGAACCACCAGTAGCGTCAGTAACAGCACGCCTCCTACCCAACCATGTCCACCCGATCCAAAGTGAAAATAGGGTCGAAACGCTTTGAGAAACGGTGCCAAAGCGCGACGTTTCCAGCTTGGTGGCCAAGGGAGGGCGCGCCAGGGTGCGGGGGGGCGCTTATGGGGCTCTTCGGCCCAAAAGGTGAGGGCCAAAAGTCCCAGATAGATGGCCATGGTGCCACGGTTCGGGGCTCCGCTTGGTTGCAGGAGTAGGTGAAAGGTGGCTGGATCAACCCCTTGGGAGGGCTCAATGATGCGCCCTATCCACTCCAGAAATGGCAACAGTAGAAACAAGCCGATCAATACACGACGTGCGCCGGGATAGAGATCGTTGGCAGCTTGTGGAGCGCGACGTATCTGGAGCTCCAGCAGAAGGCCAAGCACGGCTGGGAAAAGAAACAGCAGCAGCAGACCCTTTATCCCACCGGTAACCAGACCGAGGTGGGATAGGGAGGCGCGTTCAATGAGATGAAGCGCCAGAGCAGCGGTTAGACCTGTAATCCCGGCCCGTAACCCGTGGCTTTCGTCGTTGGGTTCCTGCTGCATGACGCTCCTGAAGCCGAAGAGAGAAGGTTCAAAGTCAAACCGATGGATATTTCACCGCGTAACTCTACCTGACGCATTTTTTGAGCTGTTATTTTAAGGGGTCGAGGCGATGTTGAACAGGATCCATCCGGCAGGTTTTCATGATCGGTCATTGCACGCCGATGTCTGTGTGGTTATTCAGTGAGAATCACTACACCCTCAACAGCACTTCCCGGCTCATAAAATTCAAGCCGATCAAAGCTCAGCGATGCGGCCCAGGCGATCCCGCGTCCATGGTTGTGTAGGATGCGCTGCGGATCAATCTCAAGAAAAGGCCGCCAATCAAAGCCGCTGCCCATATCCTGAATCAAAAAGCGTATTTCCCGCTCACTGCGGGAGACCACCACTTCGGCGAACCGATCTCGATATCGGGGCAAGGCCAAGCGTTGCATGGTCTCTTCTTCCCAGGTTCCATGCTCCAGAAGTTGCCCTTTCTCCTGGTAGCTGATCTCCAGGTTGCCGTGTTCAACAGCGTTGATCATCAATTCAGAGAGGCCGGTTTTTACCCGTTCGGGATCTGGACAGAGCTGAGAGAGCTTCAATGCCAGTGAACGAGCCTGGGCCAGGGTCTGAAAGCGGTGCCGTTCAACCGTATGCGGCTCCGGTTGACCGGAAGATGGTGCTGTCGAATTATTTTCTTTAGGATGACGAGACACAGCGGATCAACGCAGTTCAAAGAGCTTATGAAACTGGGAGATTTCCAGTAATGTTCTCACCCGAGGATTAGCACCGGTGAGGGTGATTCTGGCCTGATCATCTCCGCATTGGCTGCGCAGAACCAGAAGCATGCCCAGGGCAGAACTCTCCACATGGTCTACGCCTGAAAGGTCGATCTCATAGCGGGAGTTAGCCGGGTATTGATCGGTGGTTTTTTTGAACTCCTTGTTCATCTGAAAGCTGAAATTGCCATTAAGCTTAATGACGACAATCTCTCCGCGTTGGGTGGTAGTGACGCTCATGAATCACTCCTGATCGGCCATAGATGAAAGGGACCCCGTTAACGAGTTTTTCTTAAAGCATAGCAGAGTTTTGTGTCGAGCTGAATTTATCTCGTGATGGTGTTGCACCAAACTGGGGAGTGCTCGACCTTCATTTAGGTAGTCAAACCATCCTCACCTCGTTATGCTATCCTAGCCGCCATGAGTCCGGCGATCACATCTGCTATGGAAAGCCCGTTCATGAGTCTACAAAAAATTGGATTTTTTCTGTTATTGGCGGCACTTGCAGAAGTGTGGTTTCTCGCCTACCGACTCCCGGATGCTTCGCGTCCGCCACCGCAATTTATTGATCATACCCTGCCCCCCTATGAGGTCGAATGGCAGGAGAAGCGTTCTCACCATATTGGTGCAGTTCGAGTTTTTGAGCGATCCGGTTCCAATGCGCCTGTGCCGCTCATTACCCATCACATTGTTCTAGGAACCGGTGACTTTGCCCACGCCGAGTGGGTACGTTTTCACCATATGAAAGAGGGCATCTTTGCCCGCTATTGGCGCGCGGGTCATAAGCCGAAAAGGGGCAAACTCATCACCTTGCATTTGGTTCCCGTCACCGAGAAGGTGTTGGACGATATGATGAAGATTCGCAAGGGCGATCGGGTGATTATCCAGGGGCGTCAGGAAGTTGATGGGATCATTAGAGGGGATGAGGGCCGAAGTTTCAGTGCCCAGCCCAGCGGCCCTCCCTCTCCAGAACCGGATCCGGCGTTGAAACTCCCACCCACCCAGGAGTTGCGGTATATTTTCCTTGTAGAGCAGATCGTGCTGCCGGTTCGAAGCTGGTAGCCCCGCCCATCTTCCCGAAGGAACTCTTACTCGTTCCCCCAGTCTAAGACCAGTAGGGTCATCGTAAACTGTTGGAAAGGAGTGAGGACGATGATGGGACTTCATCTGTTTGAGTGGCTTGATGAGCTCTCCGAGAGAGACCCGATCATCTATGTGGTGGTGGATCTTCTTTTAGCCATTGCCGTAGGGCTGGGATTTAGCGCGCTCTTGGCGCAAGTTATCGCCTGGACACGCCTCTATCCCGGTGCCTGATGGGTGTCCGGAGCCGTTTGTTCGCTACATGTTGTAATCGTTCAGTCCATCGCGGAAGGTGCGTGGTGCGACCTCGAATGTCTCGCACATTTCTTGGATATCACAAATATTATCCTCTTGAGCCATGATTAGCTGATCCTGGGTAAGAGGCGGCGTAGGCAGGACTCTCTCCATAACCCATGCTTCCGCCTCCAGTACGGTAAAGGGTGTTGGAATCAGTAATCTTCGCTTTCCGCTAGCCTGAAGAATCGTTTGCAGTATCTCCTTAAAGGTTAGCCGATCAGGCCCTCCCAGCTCATAGACTTTTCCCACACTTTCGGGCTTATCCAGTGCAGCGATAAAGCAGCGTGCTACATCCTCCACCCAAATGGGCTGCATCTGTGTAGATCCATCCCCAAGCAGCGGCAGGGCCGGGGAAAACTTGGCCATATTGATGAACTGATTGACAAAGTTATCGTGTCGTCCAAAAATTACCGAAGGACGCAAGATGGTCCAATCCAGCTTTGAATCCCGCACCGCACACTCGGCGTCCCATTTGCTTTGATGATATTGGCTGGCGGCATGTTCCCGGGTGCCCAGGGAGCTCATGTGCAGATAGCGCTTCACCCCGGCTTTTTCTGCCGCCTCTAGAACATTTCGAGTCCCCTGGTGATGTACCGCCTCAAAGCTTTGAGTTCCCTCTTCCAGCAGGATTCCTACCAGATGGATCACCGTGTCCACGCCCTTCATGGTGCGCTCCAGGCTGGTCGGATCCATAATAGAGCCGCTCATCATGGGAATATCCGGGTAGGGTTTGCCCCGACGTTTATTGGGGGTCCGTACCAAGCCGGTGACGATGTGCCCCTTCGCCTTGAGCATTGGGACCAGGGTGGAGCCTACAAAGCCTGTGCAACCGGTGATGAGGATCATGATGGGTTCTCCTTGTGGTGCCGAAATGGTGATGGTGCTTATGGTAGCAGGAATAGAGCGGAAGGGGGAAATGGGTAGCCTTGGTTGTTATTTCCTTGATCATGAAATAACGACCTTTCAGGATAGTCAGTCATGAGATCAGGTGGAGAGGCTGCCGATTGTTGTCGTGCGAGGAGCATCAAGGTGCAGGAGAAACAGCCGCAACTGAGGTGTGATGACCAGAGGGGGTCGTCGCCGTCTGACCCTTTGGCAGCCTATCGGCAAATGCGCCGTGAGCAACCGCAGCTATTCCGTAATCCGAAGGGGCCAGTCGGTACGGAAATTGTCTATGATGCGCGAGCGTTACGGCTTGCTGAACAGGGCGGTGTTGATCGCATGAAGCAGCTCGGAGTCCCCGAATCGTGGGCACGGTTGGGCCTGCTCTACCAGAATGAATTTTTCTCGGTACTCCGTGATCCTGTCCGGTTCTCTCCAGGGCGCTATGGGATTTACATTCGCGTGGTCATGAACCCGGCCATGACGCCCGGCTCGGTGGTGCTGCCGCTCTACCGCTCCCAAGTGGTCATGGTGGAGCAGTTTCGTCATGCCACCCGCGATCTTCATCTTGAACTGCCGCGAGGTTTTGGATCACCCCGTCTTACCCCAGAGGAGACGGCTTGCCAGGAGGTGCAAGAGGAGATTGAGGGTCGCGTTGTTCGTTTAGAGTCGTTGGGGATGATGCATACCAACACCGGGGTTACCGATGAGCAGTCGGCACTCTTCTTTGCCGAGTTGGATGAGATCGGATCCGTTCAAGAGGAGGAGGGGATAGTTCGCCTTCGTCTGTTCGATGTGGAGGAGGTGGAACGCCTGATTGCAGACGGCACCATCACCGATGCTTTTACATTGTGCGCCATGTATCGTGCGCGCTTAAGGAAGCTCCTGTAAATTGCCACCATTTCATGCCTTATCCACCCATAAAATATGATACCCTGTAAAAAGGGCTGAACGAAGCTCGGCGTAAGACCGACGCCAGTCCTTGTTCCGTTGTTTTGATCACCACATATGAGGAGTGCGATGAAGCAGAGGCCCCGCATCGGGTTGTTGCTGGCCGTTTCTCTGATTCTTGTGCCGCTATGGGCATGGGGTGGAGAGCCGCTTGCCATTAACACCTTTGGTAGGCCGCCTCTGGCACGTCCTGATGGGGCGGGTTTGCATGATCGGATTGCCGAGGAGGCATTCCGGCGCTTGGGGATCAAAATCTCCATGCACCGCTTGCCTGCTGAGCGTGCACTGATGATGGTCAACGAAGGGTTTGATGACGGCGATCTTCCCCGCGTGAAGGGGCTATCTCTGCTCTATCCCAATATCGTACGGGTTCCCGAGAAGGTGGTGGATTACGACTTTGTGGCGTTCTCCAGGAGCCGGGATATCTTGATCGACGGCTGGGAGAGCCTTAGCGACCATTCAGTGGCCATTATTACGGGCTGGAAGATTCTGGAGAAAAATCTGGCCACTGTCCGCGAATTGGTTCGGGTGCGCCATCCCGAACAGCTTTTTGAACTGTTGAATCTGGGGCGGGTTGAGGTGGTGGTCTATGAACGATGGCAGGGGCTGTACATGATACGTGATCTTGGCTTTACGGAGGTTCATGCGCTTTCACCGCCGCTGGCCAGTCGCGAGATGTTTCTCTATCTGCACAAACGTCACCGGTCTCTGGTCCCCAAGGTAACCAGTGTACTGCAAGATATGCGGCGTGAGGGGTGGATTCAAGAGCTGTCTCAGAAAGTATTAGCACCCTATGTTCGTGAGGAAAGTGCACCGTGAAACCAATAACGGCATGGTTGAAAGGGGGGGTGGATCGGCTTTTTCCCGGCGGTCCGATTGCCCGACGCCTGACGTTTGCGGTGATCTTGTTCAGTTCGTTGATCACGGTGGCAACCACGACGTTCCAGCTCTATCATAATTTTCAGGAGGAGCTTGCGAGCATTCATCAATTTTTCAACAAAGATATTCAGGATGGCCATCTGGAGAGCATTGCCCAAAGTGTTTGGGTGGTGGATGAGCAACAGATCCGCTTGCAGCTAAAGGGTCTCTCCCGGATGCCTCATGTGG
This sequence comes from Magnetococcales bacterium, assembly GCA_015233785.1. Classification (GTDB taxonomy): domain Bacteria; phylum Pseudomonadota; class Magnetococcia; order Magnetococcales; family JADFWT01; genus JADFWT01. Next base: position 23,090 of record JADFWT010000004.1, on the reverse strand, counting down.
AGTATCTGGCCATTCATCTAAAAGGGAAGCGGCGCTGGAAGAACGGGCGCATCATCGCCCATTACCAAATCAAACGCGATTTTCCACTCCACGCTCACTACCGGGGCAGCCGCTTGGAGATCGGTGTTCTTGAGGTGGTGGTGGGCATGGATGGCGTCTACTGGCGGTTGCTGGACCAGGCGTTGATGATCTTAATCAGTAACGCTCTCAAGACTTTCCTGGTGGCAGGTTTCATCCTGTTTCTGTTTCAGTATTTGGTAACGCGTCATTTGACCTATCTGGCGGCGTTTGTGCAGGAGATGACACCGCATCGCCCCTTCACCCCCTGCCATCTGGATCGACCGGCGATGCATCGGGGAGATGGAGATGAGATTGAACGGGTGGTGAATGCCATCAACAAGATGGGCAGTAATTTGAGTGGTTCGTTTAAGTCGTTGACCGAAGCGGAAGAGCGATTTCGGATGCTGTCCAATAGTGTGCGGGATGTGTTCTGGATCAGTAGTAGAACGTGGGAGCAGATCTACTATGTCAGTATCGCCTATGAACAAATCTGGGGTCGTAGCCGTCAGAATCTGATTGAGAACCCATTATCCTGGCTTGACTCGGTGGTGGTAGAGGATCGAGAGAGGGTTTCTGCTCAGGTGGCGTGGCTGAGCCAGCGCTCGTTTGTGGAATATGCCTTCCCTGAGTATCGGATCATGCGCCCAGATGGAGAGACGCGTTGGATTCTTTCGCGCGTCTATCCGGTGATGGATGAGCAGGGGGAGATTTTTCGTGTGGTGGGTGTGGCGGAGGATGTTACTGAGCGACATCATGCCGAGCTGGCGCGGAGAGATTCGGAAAAGAGATACCGCACGCTGTTTAAAACTTCGGGGGAGGGGATCTTTTTTGTCGATTCCCAAGGGCATATCGAGGAGGCCAACGACGCTTTTCTCAAAATGGTCGGTCATACGATGGAGGTGTTGAAAGAGATGCCCCATCGTGCTCTGTTTCCCGATCCATGGTGGGATCAGGTGGCCTGTCAGGCTTCTGGTGATGAGCAGCGGGATGGTGTTGTGCTGGAGCAGCGTTGTCTCCGGCACGATGGCGAGATGGCCCAGGTGTTGATTCGTGGTTGGTGGGTACGGGATGCCGAGGGACGGCCTGTTCGCTGGATGGCTCTGGCGAGAGACATCACCGAGCAGAAGCGCATGATGCGAGAGCTGGAACAGACCCGTCGCATGAAGGCGATTGGTGCGCTGGCTGGGGGCATTGCCCATGACTTCAACAACATTCTCGGCATCATTATGGGGCATGGTGAGTTGGCCACTCTGAGCCTGGACGATCAGGTGCAGTTGCAAACCAGTCTGGAGGAGATCATGACCGCCTCGGGTCGGGGGCGGGATCTGGTAAGGCAGCTTCTAACCTTCAGTCGCCAGGGGGGGAAGGGGGTCAGGGAGCCTCTTCAGCCTCAGCAGGTTGTTGCAGAAACCATTCGCCTGATACGGGCGACACTGCCTGCCACGATTGAGATTCATCCGGAGTTAACGGTCCCTGATGTCGTGTTGATGGGGGATGCGTCGCAAATTCAGCAGATGGTGATGAATCTGTGTGTCAATGCCGGACACGCCATGCCGGATGGCGGGGTGTTGGAACTCCAGTTGACCGCCTGCTGGATTTCGTCGTCGGAGGCTGTATCTCTGAGAATTGAGCCTGGTCACTATGTGCGGCTGGTGGTCACTGATCATGGCGAAGGGATTGAAGAGGCGCATCTTGGACGGATCTTTGAGCCGTTTTTTACCACCCGAGAAAAGGGCAAGGGGAGTGGGCTGGGGTTGGCGGTCACGCATGGTATTGTGCGGGGATGTGGTGGTTCGATTCAGGTGGAGAGTCGATTGGGGTATGGAACCAGCTTCACCATTCATCTACCAATTGCGGATCAACCATCCCCGTTAACACAAGTCCCCGACACCATCGTTACACCGGTGAAGACGCGTGTTGAGTCGGGGGAAATTCTTCTGGTGGATGATGACCCGACGCTGCTGAAGGTTGGTTGCAAGATGTTGGGTTCTCTTGGATATTCGGTGGTTTCTTTTGAACGGGCCAAACCGGCGCTGGAGGCTCTGAAATTGGAGCCGAGTCGATACCGGCTTCTGATTACCGATCAGACCATGCCGGAGATGACCGGACTTGCCTTGGGTCAGGTTGCGCGACAGGTGGCCCCGGAGTTGCCGATGATGATCTGCACAGGGTTTAGTGAGAGCGTTACCGCCAACAATGCCCATGAGAAGGGGTTTGACGGTTTTTTGCAGAAGCCGTTTATTCGGGAGGAGTTGGCGGCCGCTCTGCGGGAGGTGTTGCGCGATGAGGCGTGAGCTGGGCATGATCGGGGTCTTGCCATGATGGCAGGTCTCAGAACCATCCAGCCGCCGGAGAGAAACAGCCCATGCCGTCCCAACAGCAGATCACCTTGAGCGATGCTCTGCGCATTGCCGTGGAACACCATCAAGCCGGACGCTTAGCCGAGGCGGGGCAGATTTATCATCAGATTCTTCAGGCCGATCCCAGGCAACCGGATGCGTTACATCTTCTGGGGGTTATTGCCCATCACAGCGGCGAATTACAGGAGGCCGAACGGCGTATGCGGCAGGCCATTGCCGCCCATGCTGAGTTTTTTCCGGCCATGGCCAATCTTGGTAATGTGCTGCGTAGTCAGGGGCGTGGGGAAGAGGCGGTGCAGAGTTATCGTCAGGCTCTTTCCATTGCACCTGAGGATGGCAATGCCCTCTCTGGGCTGGGTGGCGCGCTGTTGGACCTTGGTGCGTTGGAGGAGGCCCGGGAAGCACTGGAGAGGGCGCTGGCCATCAACCCCAATGACGCGGGGAGTTGCAATAACTTGGGCAACGTTATGCGTCGTGGGGGGGATTTGAAAGGGGCTTTGGCGCAGTTTCATAAAGCGTTGGATTTGTTGCCGGAGTCCCCCCAGATTCTCGGTAATATGGGGGATCTTCTTGCTGAAATGGGGGATTATGATCGGGCGTTGGGCTATCTTGAGCAGGCCAGGGTGCAGTGGCCTGATTCCGCCCCATTGCTTGTGATGCTTGGCGGAGCGCTCCTTGCTAAGGGGGATTACGACGCCGCCTTGGAGCACCTGCAGAGGGTTCAACAATTGGAGCCTGACAATGTGATTGGGCAGATCAAGTTGGGGGATCTTTTTGCGGCTCAGGGGCGTCATGATGAGGCGGTGGTCTGCTATGATCGGGCCATCTCTCTGGATCCAACTCGAGTGGAGGCGTACAACAATCTCGGCACCGTCATCCACATGATGGGTGATAAGAAGACCGCCAGCGACTGTTTTGAGAAGGCGTTGGCCATGGATGCGGACAATGCCGGGGTGTTGAACAATCTAGGCAGCGCCTATCATGCTCAAGGGCTGTTTGATAAGGCGGCGGCTTGCTATGAAAAAGCGTTGGTTCTGGAACCAAACCAGGGGGAGGCCCATAGCAATCTGGCCAATGCCTGCAACGCGTTGTCGCGTCATGCAGAGGCGCTGACACACTATCGTCGGGATGTTGAACTGGGGGCTCCCTTTGAGCGGGTCAAGTCGTATCTCAATGCGCTGCTATACCAACCGGATATTGATAACGAGACCCTGTTCGGGACACTTCGCAGCCATGTATTGAAGGCTGTGGAGAGTGCCTGTGTGGTGCCTCTGGAGCCATGGAAGCCGGAAGCCCCCCCCGAGCGGCTCAAGGTGGCCTATCTATCCTCTGATTTTCGTGACCATCCGGTGGCTTTCAATCTTCTGCCGCTGCTCATTCACCATGATCCGGATCGCTTTGAACTATATGGCTATGCCGAGCTTAATCAGCCGGATGATGTCACCGAGCGCATCAAGGGGGTGTGTCATCACTGGCGGGTGACCAATGGACTTACCGACCAGCAACTGGCAGCGACGCTGCGTGAAGATGGGATTCACATTGCCGTTTATCTGGCGGGGCTGTTTGATGCCAACCGCACCATGGCGGCGCTATATCGTCCGGTTCCGGTTCAGATCAGTTATCACAGCTCTGCCACCACCGCCCTGGATGAGATGGACTATTGGTTCACCGATGCGGTGGTGCATCCAGATGGGGAGACCGAAGAGCGTTTTACGGAAGCGTTGGTGCGGCTACCAAACTTCTATGTCTACCCCGAACCGGAGGAGACCCCGCCAGTCTCATCGCTTCCGGCATTGGAGTGCGGCCATATCACCTTTATCTCTCTCAATAACTTTTCCAAAATCAACCTGCAGGTAGTGGATCTATGGGGAGAGGTTCTGAAGGCGGTTCCGGGCTCCAAGCTGCTGCTTAAATATCGCAACCATCTGGCCAATGAATCACTGCGCCAGCGGGTGATCCAGCGCTTTGAGGAGACTGGCATCTCCAGTGATCGGCTGATTCTGAAGAGTGAGCTTGAGGTTCACAGTTCCCACATGGCGAACTACCATCAGGCGGATATCGCCTTGGATCCATTCCCTTTTACCGGAGCCACCACCACCTTTCAGGCGCTCTGGATGGGGGTTCCGGTCATCACTCTCAAGGGACAGAATTTTGTCGGACGTATGGCGACGGATATTGTCGTGCATGCCGGATTGAATGACTTGGCGGTGGATGACAAAGCGGGGTATGTAGAGGCGGCGGTGAAGCTGGCGGCGGATCTCACCGCGCTGGATCTCTTGCGAGCTGGGCTTCGGCAGCAGGTGATGGAGTCACCGCTTTTGGATGGCGCGACCTATGCCCGTGAGGTGGAGGCGGTTTATGAGCGGCTGTGGGAGAAGAGTGCGCAGGGTGGAGGAGCGAAAGGGAACTGAATCGACGGATTCCAGGCTTCTTCCATAGGGATTACTTGTCGGTCATTTCATCATGATGAAATATTGGCTCCTGTCTGTTGGTGCCACATCTCCACAAACGCCCGTTCCACATCTTGAGCGTAACCCGGCCCATCACAGAGCACAGAGTTCCTAACCTGCTGCCGAAGCTTTATGCGCATCTCCCGTAGCAGTGGCTTATTGGCTGCGGCGGAGACGGCCCGTTGTACATAAGCTTCCGGTGTGGCAACTGCCCACCCCGACAGCCCTGCATGTACCAGAATATCTCCCGCCATCCGATGAACAAACCCATCCCCCAGCAGGGAGATGACCGGTACACCCATCCAGAGCGCCTGAAAGGTGGTGGTGGCTCCGGTGAAGGGGAATGGATCTAGAGCGATATCTACGTTTTTATAGTGCGACAGATGGGCTTGGCCATCGTCCAGCGATCGGTCCAGAATGAGACGTTCCGAGGGGATGCCATGTTCCCCAAAGGCCCCACGCAGGGCATCCCGAATCGGGGTGCTGCCCAGATGGTTACGATATTTGAGTCGTAGCTTTGAATCGGGAACGCGATCCAGAATTTTGGCCCAGAGGGCAATCACCTTCGGATTGATCTTGGTCAATCGATTGAAGGAACCAAAGGTGATAAAGCCATGCTTCTCACAAGGAGGGGGAGCTGTTTCCGGGGCCTTGTCGAGTTTTGGGTAGCTGTAGAAGTGAGGCAAGCGCCAGAGCTTTTCGCTGAACTGCTCCCGGCTTCCCGATTCAGGATGCAACACGCTATCGGAGAGCCAGTAATCCATCTCGGTTAGGGTGGATGAGGCGATGTCGTGGAAGCTCACTTGAATGGGGGCCGGACGCCACGTGGCCACCAGGGGGCGGTTGGAATCCATCCATCCGGCCAGATAAACCATGATGTGAATGCCGTCCTGACGGATCTTCTCGGCAATCTGGTGGCTACTCCAACCTCGTACCGAGCGCCAGTGCAGGGCTGCCTCTCGAAAACGGGCCGTCATGGTGTCTTCGTTGGGCGGGTCGGCGTAACAGTATAGGTCCACCTTGCTTGGATCATGAAGTGCCAGCAGGGGATAGATGTTATGGCCGACCGGATGATCTCGAAAATCGGATGATAGATACCCCACCCGCAGACGATGGGTGCCAGAAGTTGGATCGGTGAGTGAGGCGAGTTCAGGAGCTTGGATGGGTCCCTTGGGGCCAATGCGGGCGGCGCAGCGGGCCATATGCTCCCGGCTGGTCTCAAAGAGCGTCTCATGATCAATATCAGGGGTGTAGAGCATGGTGCTGATCAAATTCTTCACCACGCCGAATCCGCCACCGTTATGGATAGCCTGCCGGTAACAATCGGTCGCTTCTGTGAGTTGCCCCTGGTCTCGCAGGGCACTTCCAAGGTTGTTCAGGGCATCCTGATCATTGGGGCGTAGCTTCAGGGCCCGTTGAAAGTGAACGGTGGCCTCATCCAGACGCCCCAGTTCAGAGAGCAGTGCTCCCAGATTGTTATGAGCATCAGGAAAATGGGGCCGAAAGGCGATCGCCTTTCGATAGCTGTCCGCTGCTTGCTCCAGTTGTCCCAAAGAGCGTCTGGTATGGGCAGCATTATAGTGGGCTTCCACATAGTCGGGGCGAATGGCCAGTGCTTCGCGGTAACTCTCCATAGCCTCCTGGAGTCGTCCCAGGCGGTTTTGCATGTTGCCCCGATTGTTGTGTGCCTTGGCCAACTTAGGGTCAATCTCGGTGGCGTGCCGATACCCCTCTTCAGCCGCCGAGAAGTCTCCTTGTTGTTCATGGATCAGGCCCACCAACATGGCCGGTTCGGCATCGTCCGGTAGCAATGACCTAGCTTGCTGGAGAGCTGATAACGCTTGATCGTACGCACCCTGTTCAAGGTGGAGTCTAGCCAGATTTGTAAACGCAGGGGCGTAGTTGGGTTGTGCGGCTATGGCCTGCTGGAAGCTCTTTTCCGCCGCCTCCCAGCGGGCCATGCTGAGATAGAGTGCGCCAAGATTGTCATGGGCCTCGGCGGACTGGGGCTGAAGGGTGATGGCCGTTTCGTAGTGTGATTGGGCCTCCTCCGGTCTGTTTTGTCTTGCCAGAACATTACCAAGGTTATTATGGGCCTCAAAGAGGTTGGGTTGAATGGCCACGGCTTTTTTAAAGCAGGCTGTCGCCTTGCGTAGTTTATCGCGGTCCATGTAGAGATTGCCCAGACCGTTATGAGCCTCGGCCAGATTGGGGTCTAGTTGGGCTGCCTTGCGCAGGGATATCAGGGCCTTTTTCCGTCGTCCCTGTTGTCGATAGAGATGGCCGAGGTTGCAGTGTGCAGGTGCAAGCGCGTTGTTGGCGGCAACAGCCCGCTCCATAAGATGGATGGCGTCATCCACCTGACCGAACTGCTGAGCGATGGCCCCTAACAGATGCAGGGCGTCTGGTTGGTTAGGGTCGGCGGACAGAATCTGGCGGTAGATCGCCTCGGCCTCCGGGAACTGCCCGGCCTGATGGTGATTCAGCGCGTGCTGTATCGCCTGGGGGATGGAGAGGGTCTGGCCGTTGTTGGATGCGGGGGCCATGGTGGGCTCCTTGTCAGGGTGGAACGGCGCGGAGAGGTCATTACACTATCCTAGCAAAGTGACGATGGGGATGGGAATCGGTCCATCTTACCCAGCGATTCCAAAATCCACCACCCGCACCTCTACCACGGTAATATCATCCGCTTGTTCAACGCCTTGTCGAAACTTGGAGAGTCCTTGGAGTAGCTCATCCAACGGTCCATTGTGCTGAATGATTTGTTCCAGAAGTGCATCTACTCCCTTCTGTTTTAGCTCTTCATTGTTACGGTTGAAGGTCTCAGTTACGCCGTCGGTACAGGCGATCAGGCGATCTCCGGGGCAGAGGCTGACTTCAGTAGGGGGGGATTCCTTGCTCTCAATGATGCCTCTTGCCAGATAGCCTGAGGTCACCCGATCATGTAGTTCGCCATCCCGAAACAGCAGTACATCCGGGGTGCTACAGTTCCAGATTCGTGCTTGGTTCTGTCCATTGTCCAGCTCAATGAATACCGCGGCCATGAACATTCCTGCCGGGGTTTTGCTCACCAATTGTTGATTGATCTCATCAATAATCTCTTGCAAGGCAAAGTTTTTGGCGGTCATGGCGTAGAAGATATCCGATACCATAGGCCCGCCAATTGCAGCAGAAAGTCCGTGGCCGGTAAAATCCCCCATCATGACGTGATGTCCGCCACTGGGCCGATAGGCCGAGAGTAGGATATCTCCAGCCGTACGCTCTACCGGCGCCTCTAATGTGCGCAGATCTTTCCCATCAAACCGGCTGGATGCCCTCATCTTAGCGACAATTTCTTCAATAAAGGTCCGTTCAAACAACAGCCGTCCACGGAACCGTTCTACCTCTTCTTCCACCCGTTTGCGCACGATAACACCTGCCAGGGTATCCACAATCGCTTCGTAAAAGGCGAGTTCCGAAGCGGTGCAGTGGTGGCCATCCGGTAAGTAGAGGTTGAACACCCCCAGAAGTTTATCCCGGTAGAGAATCGGCAGGCAGACGTGGCCGTGGGGTTGAATGTCGTCAAAGTGTACCGAGTGACGTTCGTCGAGGCAGGCGGCCAGTACCGGCTCTCGGCTCTGGGCCGCTTGGCCGCAGAGACAGTGGCCGGGTTTGATGCGGGCGCATTCGGACAGCAGATGAGGGTGAAGACCATGATGGGAGACCATGACCAGTTCGTCGGACTCCTCATCTACCAGGAAGATGGAGCCTTTGGCCTGAATGGGGAGGTTGTCCTGAAAAAATAGTAGCGTGAGCGATTGGTCCAGTTGGTCTTGGAGTGGGGTTGGTTCCAGAGCTGATTCCAGGAGATCTCGTATGATGGCGGATGTGGTGTGGTGGAGATCCAGCCGCTCGGCCATGAGGTTGACACGTTCACCTAAATGGCCGATTTCATCGTTGAGCTGAACAGGGTAGCGTTCGTCAAGATGGCCGTTGGCGATTCGATCCACGGAGGTGACAAGACGCTTGACACGCCGTTGCAATGAAAGGATCAACCGGCCACCCAGCAGGCTGATGATCGTCACCATGATGAGGGTAATGAGCATCGCGCTGATTAACAGCGTAAAAGCTTCATGTCTTGCTTCTTCAGCACGCTCTTTTACGGCATGTGCCAACCGTTTCTCCAAGGCTCGCAGTTTGGTCCGTTTTATGGCGCTGACTTGTAACCAGGCATTCGGGGAGACGTCAAAGGCCCCGACAGCAGTGGTATTCATAAGCTTCTCGATGGCATGGAAGGCGGGCGTGTCATTGATTTTAACGCCATGATTGGGATCCTGGTCGATCCTATAGATGGACTGGCCTGCATTCTGCTGTTGAATCACCAACGCGACATTGGCTTGGTAGGCACGCAGGTTCTCACGGATGATCTCCACCAATCGACGCTGTTCAGATGGCAGCTCTTTGGGGGGTAGAGCTAAAATCTTCTTGATGATTTTTTGAGAGGCTTGATAGCTGGTATAGAACTCGGCCCGATAGCGTTTCTGTAAGTCGGGATTGGGAAGATTATTGTCATGGCCATAGCGGGAGCCGCGCAGTACCAGATTTTTAAAAGAGTGATAGACGCCTCGTAAGGCCATATGGCGATATAGACGTCCCAGAAGCACATAGAGGCGTGTTGCTGTCCCACTGGCAAAGGCTCGCTCTTTCATGCGTGCCACTTCGGCGGCTTCCGGGCTTCTGGTGATCTTGTTGAAGAGGTGAATATCCTTTTGCTGGGCGGTTCGGCGAAAGACTCCGAAGTAGATTTTCTGCCCAACCTCAAGCGTTTGGAACAGGGCATACATGCCATGTTCAAATCCACCGCGCACAAAGGCATTGGCCAACACAGATCGTTCCTGGTCCACCTGTTCCAGGCCCCGTAGAAAATTGATATGGGCAAAGCTGAGATTGGCCAGTGCCAGATCCGGGGCGTGGCGCATCATATGGTCCGCAGTGTCCAGAAGTGCTCGGATCATCTCGCTGTAGTAGCTGTTGGCACGGTAAAATGAGAGGGTCAGCTGATCGACTTTATTACGTACCGACTTCAGTCCCAGCCGGGAAGCTTCGTAATTCAGCCATGCTATGGGAGGCTGGGCCAATGACGAGGCCTTCATGGAATGACTGTCCATCACTTCACGCAGATGGTCGGCAAGCTGGTCGGTTGATTGGCGTTGAATATTGAGCGCCTGTTTGTGTTGTGTTCCCTCACTGCCAAGATAGCTGGCGGTAAGTTCTCTCTCGCGTTGAATGGCTTGCAAAAGTTGGTTGATACCCAAGGTGTGATCGGAGCGCTGGCCAATCTCTTTCATCTCTTCTGATACTTTCCAAGCTTGGAAAATCTCATGGGCAGAAAACAGGATAATTCCCATAAGAGGGACAAGCAGGAGAAGGAGTAGGCGCTCACGTAGTGTGACGGTGTTAAATGGCCACTTGAGAATGGTCGATACCGTTGAGAAGAGACGCATGAGATTTGCCTTCAGTCAGTTGCAACCTAGTGAAGAATGGTATCAGTGTCCGGATAAGCTGTTGTGCCGATCGTATGTAAAATTTAGTTCACATTCGAAGAAGAGTTTATACCGCTATTTGACATCTTTGTGCAAGAGGTTGCGAATGGTAATCTATGGAAAACACACACCATATCTTTATTTTTCGAAGCTGGTGTCCGGGCATTGCAACTGATAAAAGAGGGGCTGTGAAAGAAGGTGAGATTATGATTGGTGCGATGCGGCCCATGCATTGTGCGTTATTCCACCCAATGCCAGAGATCCCATTTATGATGAATTCACAGACCCGAATCACACTGACCATCCTTTCTTTGGGAGCTGTGGTTGCGCTCTATTTCAGCTATTTGCATATTCCGGTGCCAGGTCCACCTGACTTTGTTGATTATCGTGATGCGACTTATCGAAGCGGCTGGGGAAAAATGGTTTCCCATACTGGTCGGGTGCGTCGAATAGATGTGGCTGAACCCCATCCGCATATTCCGTTGGTGAGCCATCATCTGGTGCTGACAACAGAGGATTTCAACAACCCTGACATTGTAAAAGTACGGCGGATGCGTGATGGGGTCTATGCTTTTCTATGGCGACGACAACGGCCTCCCAAAGGTTCCTTGGCCGTGCTGCATTTGATTCCGGAGAATGCGAAAACTCTACGAGATAAAATTTTTAAGATACAAAAGGGTGAGACCATTACCATCGCCGGCCAGCGTGAAGTCGATGGCAAAATTGAAGCCGCCGGAGCAGAACCTCTACATTTCAATCAGGAGGGGCATGAGTTGATCTTGGTGAAGGATGTGAAGTTTTCGGTGAAGACATGGTAGAGGGGGAACGTTTCGGTCTGCGAGATCCACAGGACTCTTTGAAGTATCGCCCATATTGCATGTCATGGGTGTTGATGTGTTCGAACAGCCAACTGAAGGTAGAGAAAAACAGATCAAGCACATAGTGAGGCTTGCCGTCATGAATATCGCGTCGGATTTGTATGAAGCGCGAAACAAAGGCTTTATGTAGCTCTTTGTGAGGTTCTAATTGGGGGTAGTTAATCTCTTCTAAGAAGCGCTCTTCCTCACGAAAATGGTAGACGGTATATTCTTGCAACTTATCTAATGATATGCTTAGTTGTTCAAGTACGTCATCGCTTGGCCGCTTGCGTTGGAGAACTTGAACAACTTCATAAACATCAACAATATAACTTACTAATTGTTCATGGTGTCGATCAAATTCTGGAGCACCGACACGGCGCAATTTGGAGAACATGGTTTCCCGGAAACGTTCCACAGTATAGGGCTGCAACGGCCCTTTCTTATTGGCGCGCTCTTCTGCCTCCTGAGTGAGTTGGGCAATCTTCTGATTGAGTTCAGGATTTTCGGAGTTCGTGGCTGGCTGGGGTCGGTTGTGACGCGGGCGCATGGTGATTTCCCTTATGATTGTGGTGGGAGCGTGCACCTCAAGATCCACAAGTCCGTCTAATCTGGTTGCGGGCAGCGCATGCGATGTGTGGCAGTTGGCGAGTGGTGCCTGCCAGGGCTTTTCTCGCCCCTTAATTGATGGCTATCTTTGAGCCTATTATTAGATCTACTTCCCCATAGATCTATCCCATAATATCAATATATGATTCGGCATACTACCCGTTTCGTGAAAAATTTCATGTCAGTCAGTACCATTATCATCTAAACTGTTGTACTGCATTGCCGGAAGAGGGCTGGTTTTCTAGGTTTTAGCACCTTTTTGATGATGCTTATCGGTGTATGATCAATTGGTGTGTAACATCATAGAGTTATAATGGTCAAGAAATAATTCTCAGTATATTATTTTAATGATCATGAATTATTCTTGGGCGGTTTTGTTGAATTTTGCAAAGGGAAATGCCTGCATAACTATGTAAAAAAGAATCTTCTATGTTTAAAGGTTTTTACCCGAGGTTCGGTAGAGGTTTTGCTATAGTTCGTATCACTTCGTGACCGGTCATCTAAATACGATATTTTTTTGTCGAAGTCATTGTTGTGCGTGTTGTCTTAGGGAGTAGCATGCGACTGGTCGTAAACTTAACAGCAATATGGTCGATATGCTGGATAATACAGATCCATTTGCATGGATATCATTTGATGAAAAGGGCGATAAGCAGGGGGTGAGCTTTTCTAAAAAGATCATCTATGACGATGACTCCTTGTATGGTTTCATGCAGATGGTTGAGCCCCGGAAGGGTGGGAAGATCTACTTGCTCGACGTTGAGGCCGATGGTGTCGATGTGATGTTGGATGCCGAACATTTTGAGCCGGATACGTCGATCTGTCTTTTCTTTCCAATAGAGGGAAGATGCTCTGTCTCGATTCCTAATCAACGTCAGCCGTTTTCCATAAAACAAGGGCGGCATGCCGTTCTATCCCCCTCTGTCGCAGGGACGAAATTTATCGTGCATCGACGTCTGCGCTGGGTTGCGTTGGTGCTCTCTTTATCGTTCTGCAAAAAGATTTTTAATGGTGTGTCATCCATTCCAAAAGCTTACCGAAGTATCGTGGAGCGGCGGAGTTATGAGTCGTTGGCCATGGAGTGTGGGCAGAACAGTACCATGCGTCGTATGGTGGAGGAGTTACTGAACTGTCAGTATACGGGGGTGATGAGCAAGCTCTTTTTTGAAGCACGCCTGTATGATCTGTTTGGTCAACATCTGTCACTGTTGCAAGAGTTGAAGGATCCTCGCGACTCCTTGTTCAAGTTGGGGCGTGTGCAGTTGGAAAAAATTGAAGCGGCTCGGGAGCAACTGATCCAGGAGATGCAGAATCCACCGGATCTTCAGGCGTTGGCGGCTTCGGTCTCCATGACGCCCAAAGCTCTGAATTACGGCTTTAAAGCGCTCTATGGCGAAACAGCATTTGCCCATCTGCGCAATCTTCGGCTGGAGCATGCTCGTCAACTGTTGGTGCGTCACGATCTGCCTATTAAGGAGATTGCATGGCGCATTGGCTACAATCATGTGAATAATTTTATTAATGCATTTTCAGCACGCTATGGTATGGCGCCAGGGCGTTACCGAGCTTCGAGTCTATCGTGCAGCATGGAACCTAATAACCCCGTGAGTGGGCCATCATCCTAGTGCTCCGTCAGTTCGTTCAGCTCCTGAATATACCTGTTTATATTCCATAAGAAGCTCAAGAAGTCGCTGCTTTGTGATGGGCTTTGTCACATGTCCGTTGCACCCGGCCTCTTTGGTAGCCTGGATCACGTCTTTCACAGCATGGGCCGTCAGGGCGATGATTGGAACGGGAATGGTGTGCTTCTCTTTTTCCCAACGGCGCAACTCATGCGTGGCGGCGATGCCGTCCATCACCGGCATCTGCACATCCATCAGCACCAGATCAAAACGTTGAGCGCGAAATGCTTTCACCGCTTCCAGCCCGTTTTCGGCCATGGTGATACGGTGTGCGGTTTTTTTAAGATAGGCTTTGATGAGCAACCGGTTATCTTCGGCATCTTCCACCAGCAGGATCTCTAGCGGAGGTGTATGGGGCGTGAGGCCCTGTTGGCGAGTGGCATGTGCTTCATCGTGCGATGGGCGTGATGAGCCGTGTGGGCGATCCTCATCCAGGAGTGCCAAATCGTTTAAACCAGGGAAGGGGGGTCGTTTTCTGGGGATTCTATCTGCCGGAGCCAGGGGGAGTGGCAGCACAAATTGAAAGGCACTTCCCTCCTCAGGTAGGCTCTCCAGCCAAATGCGTCCCCCCATCTGTTCCACAAGCTTGGCGCAGATATTGAGTCCCAAACCCGCTCCGCCAAATCGCCGTGTGGTGGTGAGATCGGCCTGACTGAATGGACGGAAGATGGCCGATTGACGTTCCAGAGGGATGCCAATACCGGTGTCTCGCACGGTGAAGTGGACCGAATTTTTTTCCGTAAGGTCCGCAGCGAGGGTGACCTCCCCTTCGGGAGTAAACTTGATGGCATTACCGATCAGATTGATGAGGATCTGTTTGATGCGTACCGGATCACCCATCACCCAGTGGGGGATGGCTGGTGCAACCTTTCTCTGTAGCAGCAGCCCTTTGTCCTGCGCCAGAAAGGCGGTGACGTGGGCGGCATCCTCCAGCAGCTCCCGCAGATCAAAGGGGATGGTTTCCAACTTGAGCTGTCCCGCCTCAATTTTGGAGAAATCCAGAATGTTGCCGATGAGGTTGAGTAGAGCTTTGCTGGCCTTTTGGGAGCTGTTAAGGTATTGGCGCTGTTCGGAATTTTCGGCGTTCTCCATCAGTAGTTCACCCATGCCGAGAATGGCATTAAGCGGCGTCCGAATTTCATGGCTCATGTGCGCCAGAAATACTGATTTGGCCAGATTGGCACGCTCCGCCTCCTCTTTAGCATCGCGCATGCTCGTTTCCATCTTTTTGAGCTGAGTTATGTCGGTGATGAAGGCAAACGCAGATTGTGGGTGGCCTTTTTCGTTATGAAGCGTGGTGCAGTGTACTTGGGCGTGGAGTGAAATCCCCTCTTTGGTAAGAAAAATGGTTTCGAATTTTCGGTGGTCGGTGGAGAGAATCTTGCCGGCTACTTCTTTGATGTGACGCATATTGTCTGGGTGGATAAAATCCAGCGGCGGACGGCCCAGAATGGCGGTGCGTTGGTAGCCGAGCATACGGCAGAGTGCATCATTGACTTCGATGACATGCAGATCGTTTGCATCGAACAGCCAGAACCCTTCAGCGGTGGCATCAATAATGGTGCGATATTTTTTCTCTCCTTCAGCCAACGCACGGGCGCTACTTTCCAGTTGACGTTGGGCCTCATCCTGGCGGATCAGGTTGGCGTCAATGAGCAGTAGTAATCGCTGGATGATAATACCTCCTAACAATAGCAGCGTACCGATGGCGCCCCATAAATAGCCGATATTGCGTTGGCGGCTCTGAGCAATGTGTTGGAGATTTGTCTGATGGGCTGCCCGATGCAGGCGGCGGAGTTGCTCGGAGGTGAGCGACATGGGGTGTACCCAGCGAATGCTCTGGTTGAGAAAGCTGATCGGTTGATTCGGGCCGGTTTCTTCCCATACTTTTTCCAGTTGTCGGAATTGGCGTTGCAGCTTCTCCTGGACCATTTTTATATCTTCGTGCCGGACGGCTTGTTTAGGAAATTTTGCGTCGTTCTTAAGGAGTTTATTCAGCCCTTTTTGAATGATGAAAATGTGGTTGCTATGGTTAAGGAAATCTTGGTGGACATGGTTGGTAGCCGTAGGGGGGTGGGCATCCTGTTCAGAATCCTTGTGGTGATGTTTGTTTTGATCGTTTGCATGAGCTTGTTCTACAGCTTGATGGAGGGTAATGGCGCCCAATTCTTCATGGATAAGGGCGCTATACTGGATCGCGTCCAGGTGATAACCGCTCTCAACGCCCTCCAGGTCTCGGTGTAGATGGCCCCACCAAAAAAGAAATGCCGTAATGGAGAGTGTCACCACCAAGGCCATGGCTACCAAAAGGTAGAGTAGTCGTTGAATAGGATGGCGACCGGCCCATACGGGTGTCAGGCTGGCGGCGCTCAAGGGATCAACCCCTGATGGCGCGCTGTTTCTTGAAGTGGTTGAAAGGCTCCCGACTCTACAGGAAGAAAGCCTTCCGTTTTAAGGGCGTTGAGAATAGGGGTATGCTTGGGATCTAAGGTCGAGAGTGCCAAAAAGGCTCGACTGAGCGTACGGTGAATCTCATCGGGGAGATCCGCTCTGGCGGCCCATACATGGGCTGGGAAGGGGGGTGTTTCCCACAGTAATTTCAGTTGCTTGCTATTCAATTGTCCTTCGTTGGTCATACGGCGTACCACCCTGCTGCACGCGGTGGCCATCTCCACCACGCCGTCCCGAGCCCAAATCAATGCCTGTTTCTGGCTTTCGGCATATCGGGTGCGGCGAAAACGATCTTCAGGCCGTATCCCATTTTCCGCCTCCATAAAGTGTCGTGCCATGAGATGACCCGAGGTGGTGTCTCGGGGACCAAACGCGATTTCTCTTCCTCGATAGGGATCCTCTGGGTCGAGATTCAGATCGGCCCGTGCCAGAAGCAGCGTTGTCACCTGGGCATCAATATCGCGCATGGCGATGGGGTTGGCATTGCAACAGGCTTTGATGCGCAGATAATCCAGCGCCCCAAACCAGGCTAGATCGATCTCCCCATTGGCAAACAGCATCCGAAGATCTTCACGGCTTTTTGGGATAATGGCTCGATAGGGAAGGGCAACAGCATCGGCAAGATGGTTGAAGAGTGGTCGAATATCTTGCAAATCAAGAGAGAGTCGGTCATCAGGAATAACAGCGATACGCAACGTTTCCAATCGCTTCTGGAACGCCGGAACGGGCTCACTGCATGAAGTGAGCAGCCAATGGGCCGCAAATAGTGCGGCAAGTGTGATCAACGTTGTGGCGCGCATCTTGGCATTTTTATGCCAGTGGGTGGCCTGATGATCTGAACTAATTAGAGCGCGTTCCAGACGTAGTCAGCAGCCACACACGCTGTGACGCAACTCAAGGTAAGTGCCCCCCCTGGCCCTTCCTGTCTATTGTCTACAATGCATTAACTTCGGTACCACCATACCATAGGAATCTTACAATTGTGAGCAATCTTTCTCAGGTGTCTTGGCTGGTGGGGCTCACTGTTGTTATCACGGCACTTATTGAGTGGGATTAAATTAATGTTGGTGGGTAAGGTCCACAATAGCCCCTCAATGATGAGAGAGAGGTCAAAAAAAAGGGTGTCGCACCAACACTGGGCGAATTGAACGACGGTGATCGAAAGGGGGGGTGCGTTTGAGGACGCTTTTCGATCTGGGGTCGTCATTCAATCGGTCATATCCACCACAGGTGGGCGACACCCAAAAGGGAAGAAGAAAGTCACTGTTGGTTTTCGTTCCAAGCAGCCGATCTTCTGAAACTAATATCCCCTATATTTATTACTGATGTCAATATAAAAAATCAGTATCATCTTAACTATGTGAGATTGTAACTATTTTTTCAACAAAGTTGTCTTTTTATCTTAATATTTTCTTCTCCAATGGCTAGATATAAACATGGTTTATGTCTAGCCGACTCAGTGAATATACCTATATGGCAGCGGGTAAACAGCATATTGTTGCTGCTGAAAAATAGAGTCGGGTGGCGTAAAAAGTGCATTAATATGGAGTGGCTGCGGCATGGCTGTTGATCATTTGAAGGGGCGCAGCACTTGGGAGAGTGGTCGCAACCCAGAGCTCACGACCTTATGTTTGGAGTAGAAATCGGTGATTTTGGATCGCGTCATCAAACGGCAAATTATCATCATTCTCTTGGCGCTTCTATTACTCGGTGGGGGATTGGTAGCACTCTGGAGTCTCTCGAATCATCTGTGGCTCAATGGTGCTCTGACCCTGGTTGGGTTGGTGCTCTTTTATGGTGTGTTGGAGTATGTGGCAGAGCGGGTACTGGAGATTAAATTCCCAACTCTGGCCAAGCGGAATCAATCGGCTGGGCTAGAGCCGCGAATGACGCCCCATCCATTTGCCCATTTTCTGCCTTCCAACGCCTATGAGGATGTCGAGGACCATTTTCGTCTGAGTGCGCCTTCTGGTTCAGCCGCTTCTGGAGAGGAGGGGACACTCTACCTGGCAGGAGATTGCACACTTTTTGAGAAGCATCTCCTGGTGGAGGATAGCCTGGCCTGGCAACTCCAGACACGCCTTCCGACCTTGAAGGTGCTGAACACTGGTGCGCCCCATTATACCCTCTATCACATGACCCATCGTCTGATCTTTGATCTTAACCGTAACATCCGACCAGAGCGGATGCTGTTATTCTTGAGTGTTAACGATTTCTTGGTATTTGTGAATCACCACGAAGGGCGTTTTTCACCCAACTATGAGCACTTCTATCGTCCTTATGGGTTGCTCCAGGAGCTCCCGATCATGGATAAGGTCCGCTCCAGTCTGTTTAGGCTGATTTTGGGCGTGAGTATTGGTGGGTTTCTTGGGGATAATTATGACCATTTTTGTGTGGATGTAGCCGAGGATTTTTATACCGAAGAGAGTATTCAGACTGCCCGTGCGTTATTTGACCAGAATCGACATCTGTTCCGCGAGTCCCTGCTGCGATTCATCAAGTTGTGTCGTCTTAATCACATTGAGCTCTCACTGGTGACTTTCCACTGCAATGAAGAGGATATGAAGAACGAGCCGAGAAGCACCTATCTGAGAGGGATCAAGGCCCAGCAGGAGGATGCAAAAAAGTTGGCGGATGAGTACGGTCTTTCATGGATTGACCTGGATGATGTCACCTTTGAAGAGGGGGATATTGTCAGCAAGTGGCAGTATACCGGCTCTGGCAACCTCAAGCGGGCCGATCACATAGTTGCCCACTTGGCGAATCGTTAAAGAACGATTAAGTGTGATGGGGATTTCTCCGACACGCCTGTGGATTCTATTGGTTATGGTGCTGTTAGGGTATGTGGGCGAAGAGATCCTGAAGGCGCATACCGAGAAGAAAGTTCGTAGGGCTCGTGCTTTGGTGGAGGATCG
This sequence comes from Magnetococcales bacterium, assembly GCA_015233785.1. Classification (GTDB taxonomy): domain Bacteria; phylum Pseudomonadota; class Magnetococcia; order Magnetococcales; family JADFWT01; genus JADFWT01. Next base: position 4,184 of record JADFWT010000004.1, on the reverse strand, counting down.
TGGAATCCAGGCCCGCCAGAAGCATCAGGCTCTCATGTATCTCAACAGCCGCATTTTCTGTTTACCCATGGGAGAGGCCTGCATAAAAGAGCCGTTCTCATTGGCGTATCTTGATCTTTCTCCACGGGGTAAGGATGAGCCGTCCGCGCAGTTATTGGGGATCCGACTTCCCCGAGCTCAGATGGCCGGTATCAATCTGGAGAAGGCCAATCTCACCCGTGCCGTATTGATCCGCAGTCAGCTTCCAAGGGCGAATCTCGCTGGCGCTATATTGGTAGGGGCCAAGTTGGATGGGGCCAATCTGAGGCGGGCCAAACTGCGTGGCGCTGATTTGCGCCGGGCATCTCTTCGAGGGGCTGTCCTGAAGAGAGCCGATTTTTCCGGGGCCAATCTGCAAGGAACCAACATTACCCAAGCCCAGCTTCGTAGCGGCTGTATTCAGCTTGGAGAGCCAGTTCAAAACCTTCATGCCTCTTTGCAACAGCCTGCCAACTGTTCTAATGACACCGATCCCAACGGTTCCACCTCTGTTCCTCATTGAGTGCACTTTGGCGGCGTTATGTGGGAGGCAGGGGATAGGCAAGTCTGGTGCATCCTATCAACAGAATATTGATAAAAGATGCACCAGAAAGCTGCTTATCCTACAAAAATGGGGGGGCAGGCTCATCTTTGTGGCCCGTCATTATCTTTAATTGTGTATATTATGATATATGATTATATTATGTGAGTCAAATGGTTTTTTTGTGGGTATTAATAAAAAGTGTTATAGGGGCGTATCGGAGAAATGTCAGCAACATAGCATCCAGACGACGCCAAGAGATTCGACCTTGGCGTGTGCTTTTCTTCGCTGGGGCAGTTGATATAGCCCAATAAGATACCTAGGTTATGAATTCCATGTTCTGGTAAGGTTTATTTATTGTATCAACAGGTAACAATGGTGGTCTGGAGCGTGGTGTATGGATATCAAGGTCAATTTCGCACGCCGGTTGAACGAAGTGCTGGATATAAATGGCTTTCCGTCAAAGGGCCAGGGGCGGCAGGTGGAGTTGGCTCGGGTGATGAAAGTCTCTCAAAAGGGGGCCCGCAAGTGGTTGGAGGGGGTGGGACTCCCGGCTGCCGAGACGTTGTTTAATCTGGCAGAGCGGTTTGGCGTGACTGTTGGTTGGTTGCTGGCTGGAGATGAGATGTCGCCAACCGGCATATCCGGTCCTGGCTATTATAGTCGAGAGATGGTGCAAATGGCTGTAAGCGTGGTGCAGGAGGTGGTGATCGCCAAAGGGAAGACACCAACCCGGGAGGAGATGGTGATCTGGGTGGATCAGGCGCTGTCATTTATGGCGATTGGTGTGGAAGAGGAGGGGTTGCGCATGCAGGATATTGAGCCTTCGTTGCGTCTGCATATGCGGTTTACCCTCTCTTAGCGGATGCCGGAAACAAGAGCATGCTGCTGTGTTCCGTGAAGCGGACTTCATACTCATTTCCAATCAGAACAGCTCAATACCATCATCGTCCTCTCCCCCTTCCGGGATCACATCAGGGTCGAGCATACCGCCTGGTGGAGCCAAAATACGACGATCCTCAGCGCGTCGATCCAGCCAGAGATAATCCTCATATAGCTCACGCATCACACCGATGCCGGATAGTTCAACACCGTTGATGCGTAATCCCCAGGAGACTACCCAGTAACTCCAAAAGCGCTGAGTAACCTTGTGGAAATGCTTATCATCTTCAGCGTTTTCAAAGCGTTCACGCAGATCATCGATTTTATCATTCAGCTTGCTAGGCGGATTGGCGTGTTCCAGAATCTCTTCAACACGCTGTTTGCTCTTCTTGATGGCATTCAGATGGTCCAATGTTTCGGCAAACGCCCGAAGCCACATGTCGGCTTGATCGGCATCGTAATCGCCTTCAGCAGCTACCTTGAGATAGTCACGGGCATAACTGAGGCCACTATCAGCCACCTCAAAGTGGCCATGTCCAATGTTCCCCGGCGGGTCGATAAAGGCACGGAGGGCGTCCATGTGAGCCAAGTAACAGAGTGCGACAATCAACGGATCGCCTGGCGGCCCCATGAGCAGAAGCGCCTCCAGATTGTTCATGCAGATCAGGTCGGTTTTTAGGGTGCCGTCTGCGCGCATAAGGCTGGCGATCTGTTCAGCTGCGTGAAGAGTCTGCGGGTTGCTGATTGTTTCAGCCGGTTCTACGGGGGAGGGTATGTCCACCGCATCAGAAGCGCTTGTCGCAGAAGCCGTATGAGTGCCCGTATCGGACTTCGAGACCTCATGGTCGGACGGATCGCATTCGTTTTCTATCATCTTTTCACCGGACTACGAATAATGACGCCAGCAATGAAGTTGAATTCGTTGAGATCTGAAAAATGGTACTTTTTCGACCAAGATACACCAGGTGGATTGTGAATTCCAATTCAAACTGTGAGAGGGTCACCCCCTTTGACCAATGCGAGTGATCAATTCAATCCAGCGCATCAAGCCGCCCACATCATCGTCAAAAGCGGAGAGCAGTACGGTAATTTCGCCCCTGTCTGAAGCGCGGTAATTGATATGGGCCTCCTTGATACCGAGTGAAACATTTTGGCCTGGACAGGTTAGACGGGTGAAGCGAAGTGGTGGTATGGTTGGGGCTTTGATCCTGATGGCATTTTTTGAGATATCTACCGCTTTGACTAAAATCGCCTCTCCCTGTTCATCAATGCCGTGCAGAAGCACGGATCCGACGTTGACTTTGATGCGGGGGGCGCTACGTCGATCCATCTCAAAGGGGCGGGCGGAGCGACGTTTGATCTGCGGTTCCGATGGGCGCTCCAGGGGAGAGTTTTTCAGGCGGTCATGGGGTTCTTCGGCCAGTCGAACCGGCTTTGGGTTGGGGTTCAGCCGTTGGTTAAGCGCCTTGGCGGCCTTGAAGCGCACACGGTTGGCCGCCGGGATGACGATGGCTTCTCCGGTTTGCGGATTGCGGCCTTTTCGGGTTTCGCGAACGGTCACCCGGAAGGAGCCCAAGCCGGGCAGGGCGGCCTTATCGCCTTTGGCCAGTGCTTCCCCGAGAGAGGCAACCATAGCTTTGACGGCTCTATCGGCCTGGGCTTCGCTAAGCTCTGCTTGGGCTGCAATGCGCTTTTTCAGATCGGAGAGTGTCATGATGGCCTCTGGTTTGGAGGTTGATAACCCTATTATTATTGATTATCTGTTTATCATGGTTGACAGAAGAAATCCATTCTCCCTTCACCCGGCCCCTTCACCGCACGTACCGTGGTCACCAGGAGATATCTGTCATGTTGTCATCACCTAGGGAGCCCGGATTATGACCCCTATCCAAGGTCGCCGACTGGCCCAATTATTGATGCGTCGCGCCATACTTCGGCATCGTCCTGCCACGGCACGTCGTGCCGTTCGCCGCCTGCCGATCATGGAGGTTGTGCGGGCATTGATGCGTCTTTCCATTCGCGAGCGGGAGCAATTATTTCAGCTTCTGGGACCCGAGGATGCCGCTCGGTTAATTCGGGCGATTCCCCATGCTGAGAGTGCCGAGTTGTTTGGTTATCTCACGCCGGAGGAGGCAGCAGAGCTGCTTGGGGCATTCAAGACCCGACAGCAGGCGGAGTTTATGCGGGAGCTTGATGGTCCCACGGCCAAGCGCATTATGGCCAAGATGGCCACCCAGCAGGCGGAACGTCTGCACCTTCTTGATCGCTATCGAGGCAACTCTGCCGGCGGGTTGATGGATCTGGAGCCCATCGCCTTTCTAAAGGGGCAGCGGGTTGGCGATATTTTGAAAGAGTTGGTGGCGATCAAGGAGCAGCGTGCGGCGCAGTTCAAATTTTATCTCTATGTGGTGGATAAGGTTGGGCGACTACTGGGGGTGGTGTCGATTCTTCGGCTGTTGGGGGAGTCCGTTGAGACGTTGGTGGATGATTTGTTGGTAGCCCCAACCAGTGTCGGGCCGGAGCTGGAAGCCCGCAAGTTGGCGGTTATGTTTCACGAAACCGGCTACTTCAGTCTGCCTGTGGTGGATGCGCAGGGCGTGTTGATCGGTGCAGTCTACCAGGAGGCGGTCTCGGAGCAGATGATTGAGACGGCTGAGTCGGATGCGTTAAAGACTCAGGGCATTATCGGCGAGGAGCTACGCGCCATGCCGTTGATGGTTAGATCTCGGAGGCGTTTGGCGTG